>JANNGT010000027.1:0-65355 GCA_031404015.1 Gammaproteobacteria bacterium
CGATCCATTTGCTTAATGTATCGAGCTTGTCGAGGTGATCCTTCACGAAGGTATCGCCCAGGTGACGCGCGGCGTAATCGTAAATATAGGCTTCGATTGCCATGGCAGAAAAGACAACTACGATCAGGGCTGATTTCGCCATTTTTATTTCAGTTGAATTTATTTCTTTTTTGAGCAATATTTTTTCATCTTCCCCTCTGGTTTTTTCAAGTTTTTGCCCGAGCTTTTTCAGCTGAAGCTCACGACTTGTCGTTTTTTTATGATTTTCCTTTGCTACGCTTGAAAATAGGTGAATGATAGATGTCCGCGTATTGGAAGTTACTTTTTTCATGGATATATGCCGTTTTTTCATTTACAGGTACCCGTCCTTGGTGGGCGGGGGAAATGGACAAGAGTATTTTACTCCATCATTTATCGTTCACATAGAGAAATGCAACGGCAAATGTTTTTCATGTTTCATTTTGTTTCATGGAGGGTCAGCCTTTATAATAAAAAGAAGTTTGAAGAGCTCCGAGATTTTACAAAATCTCGGAGCTCTTGCTTTCACCGTTTTATTTATGAGCAATGAACCGTTCGGGAGGTTCGAGAATTATTTGTGGTGTAGCCCGATATTCTTAATGTAAGCGCCGATTAGGTGTTCAGTACTAATGCCGCTGGCGTGGGGAACTTTTTTGTAAGGCACCACGTCACTCCCCTGCACGAACTTGGAGGTGCACCAAGAAAATTAAAACCAACTCAATTCTTATTTTATTTGGCGTGATCGCGCTTGTGCTGATCGCCTGTCTTCCGCTCGCTGTGCTTGCCGCGCCGCTATGGCGACAGGATCGACCTGCGCCGATCGACTCTGCGGCGACGGTCCAGGCAATCGTCACGCAGACGATCGTCGCCTGGACTCAGAACGCGCCCACACAGACGCCCATCCCCGCCACTGCGACTTCGGTGCCTGCTACGAATACGCCTGTCCCGACGAACACGCCTCTTCCTACAGCGACAACTGTTTCGTATTGCGATTGGGTTACCTTCATCAAGGACGTTTCCATCCCGGATGGAACCAAACTCATTGCGGGCGAGACCTTTACCAAGACCTGGCGCTTGAAGAACCGCGGCACCTGCACATGGACATCAGACTACATGCTGGTCTTCACCAGCGGTGTGCAGATGGGCGGCACGACCGCCGTTCGCCTGCCTGGTAACGTGGCACCCGGTCAAACTGTGGATGTCTCTGTCACGCTGACGGCGCCAGTCAACCGCGGTCAATATACAAGTTATTGGATGTTACGAAATCCCTCCGGCGTCCTGTTCGGTTTCGGTGACAATGCCAACAAGGCTTTCTATGTGGATATTAAAACCGAAGACCTGCCGCATGGCACAGTCACGGGCAACTTCCATTACCCAAGCGAGTTCAACCCGCCGCTGGTGCTGTACTTTGAAAATGCGGTCACTGGCGAGACCATCGAGTTCTCGATCCCTCAAAGCAGCCCGACCTATAGTGTCCTGCTCCCCAATGGAACCTACTACGCCTATGCCTGGGCGCCTAATTACAATCTGCAGGGCGCGTACGTGAATGAAAGCCTCACCATGAAGCCCTTTGTGGTGAAAGGCGGACAAACCACCTACAGCATCAACCTCACCGACTGGAGCCCCTATCCGCACAGCCGGGGGCAATAGATCAAAAGAGCGACTCAACCGAGTCGCTCTTTTTGATTCCTTGTGAAGGTATCTATACTTCATAAGAGTAAAGGATCGTTTCCATCTCTTGCGGGGTCAAGCCGCCATGATGACCGTAAAAGTTCATCTCGAATTTATCCTTTTCATACCACCACACGGACTCATGGCGATAGGGCAGGATCACCAAATTCCCGACACGTTCCCGAAAACGGGACGAGACCTCCGCGCCGAAATAACCCTCATTGATTAACGCCTCTGTCTTAACGACGTCTGCCTTGCCTTCAAGATGCTTTGTCAGCAGGGCTTGCGCCTCCTCCAGCATTTCAGCCTTGATATACAGAAACATATCGCGCGCCGAACCCGCCGGGACAAGCAGTTGACCCTGGCGATTCGTTTTGATGAATCGCTCAAAGCCCCGCAAGCGCGGGTCGGTGTTCAAATAAATCGTCGTCTGCTGCCGGTATCAAGGAGGATTCAGCAAACACCGCGTCGGGCCGGATGCCTGCGGCTTCCCAGGCGGCCTGCCAGCGCTCGAGCGCCGAGCGCGCGATGATCGCAACCGGCGTCGCGCTCGAAGCAGCGTCGCGCGCGCCGACGGCAAAGTGCAGGTTTTCGAGGTCTGAGGCCAGGTGTTCTTCGAGCGCGAAGGGCACGGCCTGTGCAATGCGGGCAGCGCCGCGCACTGGCGGCAGGTCGGGGCGGGCCAGCGTGACGTCAGCGGCGGGCAGCACGACGACCGTGCGGCGTCCCTGCGAGAGGGAGAGTGCGTCGGCGATCGGACCGCTCTGCACGTTGCCCGAGCGGGCCCCGTTCGCGTCGACGATCAACCACGACGCAGGTGCGTCGGAGGACGCCCGGAGACGGATCACCAGGGTTTCAGTCATACGGTCATTCGGCTCCGAAACTGCGCAGAACAGGCCGCACCGTTCCGGTCCCGCCGCGCGCGAGGAGACTGTACAGGGTGAACTGGGTAGTGCCAATAGTGACCCATACGGTCGCGCGGAAGTAAGTGCTTGATTCCGAAAGTGTGTCCTTGATCTGGTCGTAGTCCGCCTGCCCGAACGTGCCGCGCAGGTCGTCCAGCGTCGGGAAGCAAGCGGTCTTGCGTCGGTTGCCCAGGTCTTCCGGGTTCAGGCTGAACTGTCGCTGCGTCTCGGACAACGAATCGAGCACGACGCCCGACGCGGTGCACACGTTGAGCTTGGTACCGACGGGCAGGGCCGCCACGTAGGGCGCGAGCCGTCGGAAACGGTCCGCGCCGAACTCCGGCAGCACCAGGAGTTCGGAAGCGCGCGTGATGGGCATGTTGGCCGCAAGGTGCGGCGGATCGATGCCCGTGTACACCGTGTCCTCTGCGCCGTCCGGAAACCCTGGCTGGATGTCGGCATCCACCCAGTCCGCCATGGCCGCAGCCCAGGTCGGCTCGATTTCGAGCAGCGAAAGAATCCGCTCGAGCTGCTTGACGGCTTTCTCGTTGGTGGTGCCGTCTGCGAACACGAGGTTGTTGATGTTGAAGCGGCCCTGCAGGTCTTCCAGCCGGCCTTCGACGATGCCGACGCCTTCGTCGATCGGCAATGGCGGCAACGCCCTCGCCCACACTTCGCCGAGGTGGTCGGTCTGCGATTCCTGCGCATCCTGCCGCAGGATGTCTGCGGCCCACGCTTCGGCGCCGAGCGCGACCTGGAAACCCTGGTCCAGCGCAAAGATGTTCGCGCTGCGCCGCTGGTCCACCATGCCGCGAAAGGTGACGTTGACCGCAAGGATCGTCGCGAGCGCCACGATGAGCACCGCCATGATCAACGCAACGCCCCGCTGGCGCGCACGCAATGCAGGCTGCGAGCGCATCAGCCGGCCACCTCGATGACGCGCCGGATCTGGCCCCAGTCTTCGAGGTCGAGCGTGACTTCGACCGCGCCCGGACGCAGCCGCTGCTGTTGGAGCGGATTGCCGCCGGGTTCGGGCCAGCGGTCGACCCATTCCTGCGAGGGCGCGAGGAAGCGGAACGTGACCGAGCGCACCCCACTCAGCAGCCTTACGCGCACCGGCTCCGACGCCTGCGTGCGATCGAGCACGCGCCAGTAGTCACGCCACAGGCCGTCCTGGTCGAGCCGGTACGCGACCCGCTGCAGCGTGGGTCGCGGGAGTCCGGCCGTGTTGGGCCAGCCTGCGCGCGTGAACTCGATCTTGTACTCGATGGCTTCACCCGCGATGAGCGCCGGGATGCGCTGGTCGCCGATGGGCTCGCGGATCGAGCGTGGCTCGATCTGCGTGAGGTCCTGCGTCAGCGTCTGCACGGCTCGCTGCACCTCCCGGATGCGTTCGAGGCGTGTCTGCTGGTATTCGGTCTGCTTCTGCAACTGCGTGTAGCCGGAGAGCGCCATCACGCCGACGAAGGCAAAGATGGCAATGGCGACGAGCACTTCGAGCAGCGTGAATCCGCGCTGCCAGCGCGTCGTCGTCGCGCCCAGGGGACTACGTGGAGGCAGCGCGCTCATTCGACTTCCGGCTGCTCGGAGGGCGGTATGTCGGGTTCGCCCACCGGTGGCGTAACGACCTCGCCGGGCGTGTCGCCGGTGTTCTGGCCGGTATCTTCTTCGGTCCCGCCGCCCGTGCCCGGCGCTCCGGCGCCCGCCCATTGCAGCGGAGCGCTGCCGCCCGCACCGCCCGTCGCCGTGCCATAAAAACCCGAGACCGTGGCAAGCGAGGTGCCTTCCGGGGCGTCCACGCGCCGCACGGCGATGTCCATGCGCCGCAGGCTCGCGACTGCGGTCTGCGTCACCTTCATCGACCATTGCCATTGCTGGCTCGCGAACTCGACCCGTCCCGTTGATTCGGCGACGTCGGGCGGGGCCGGCTGCAGGCGGCGCTCCGTGAGCACGTTCAAGCCGATCCAGTGCGCGAGCGTCTTGTCGCGCAGATACACGCCATTGCGCGCCGACTGCGTGACGGCCTGGATCGCCGCGATCATGCCGAGCGCGACGATCACGAGCGCGGCCAGCACTTCGATCAGCGTGAAGCCGCGGTTTGCCGCAGCGTGCCCGAGGCGCCGTCGTCGCACCCTGCCACTCATCGGCGGTTCTCCCGCACGTCGTCGTGGACTTCGATCTTGCCCTCGAGCGTGCCACTCACGCGGCGCTTCTCTTCGGTGCCATCGCGGGCGAGCAGGAGGTCGAACGGAACGAGTTCGCCCGACGCTTGCAACACCACTTGCGGCAGGATGGGATCGCGCTCGGTGGCAGGCTGGCGCGGCTTCAATTGCACGTTACGGTCTTCGAGGCGCAAGGCGAGGCGCAGGCCGTCCGGCAGCCCGCGCGCGCGCAGGAGGGGATCGTTCTCGACTGCGCGCCACCGCTCGACGCGGCCGTCGTATTCGAGAAACTCGTAGCCCGTTTCGTCGACGCGCATGCCGATGTCGCGGCTTTGCAGCACCGCGTCTTCACGGGTCTGCAGCAGGATGGCCTGCAGCCGGTCGGCTTCGCGCTGCATCTCGTGATCGCCGCCGAGCACGTTGACCGAAATCACGGCCATCGACGTGAGGATGCCGATGATCACGACGACCACGAGCACTTCGAGCAGGGTGAACCCTGCCACGCGGCGGGCAGCCGTCAAGCACGTCACGACGTTATTCGATGTTCCAGTTGCCGATGTCGGCATCGTTACCTTCGCCGCCGGGCTGGCCATCGGCGCCGAGCGTGTAGAGGTCGAAGTCGCCGCGCGTGCCCGGGGCGATGTAGGCGTAATCGTTGCCCCACGGATCTTTTTTCATGCCGTCGATGTAGCCGCCGTCCTTCCAGTTCTTGATGTTCGGATCGGCGGGCCGCGTAACCAGCGACGGCAAGCCCTGCTCGGTGCTCGGGTAGCGGAAGTTGTCCATGCGGTACAGGTTGAGCGCCGTCTCGTAAGCGCGGATGTCCTGCTTCGCCTTGGTCACGCGTGCGTCGTCGATGCGACGGATCACGTTCGGTGCGACCAGCGCCGCGAGGATGCCGAGGATCACGACGACGACCATGATCTCGATGAGCGTGAAGCCGCGCGCGCGGCGCCAAAGGTTGCGGGAGCCGATAAATGTCATGTGGAGTGCCGTGGTTGACGGTAAATTCGACTGATCATAGCAAACCCCTGCTGCTGGAACCGGCACGCGCGTGAACCTGGGACGACTCTCGCAACTGGCGCGGCTCGACGCTGTGGCGTGGCGCGCACCTTTCGTGCTGGCACTGGTGCTGGTCGCGATGCAATGGCTGTCCGGTGTGCTGCCTGCGACGATGCCCTACGATCGCTCGGGTGTACTGACGGGCCATCAATTCCATCGCCTGCTCACCGGTCACCTCGTTCACCACGACTGGGTCCACCTCGCCTGGAACCTCGCCGGGCTTGCACTCGTCGGCTGGCTGTTCGCACGGGATTTCGTCCTGCGCGACTGGGGCGTCATCCTCATCGCTTCGACCATCGCGATCGACGTCGGGTTCCTCGTATTCACACCGCAGCTTGCCTGGTACGTCGGCTTCTCCGGGGTCCTGCATGGACTGATGGCAGCCGGCCTGTGCGCGTGGTTGTGGCGCACCCCCGACGCCATCACGGTTTTCGTCGCCCTCGTCTTCGCGCTGAAGCTCGGTTGGGAGCATTTCATGGGCCCGTTGCCGTTCACGGCCGAAACGCTGGACGTGCCCGTCATCCATGCGGCGCACACGTATGGCGCTCTTGGCGGGACGGTCGCGGCGCTGTGGCTGTTGTGGCGCAGGCGCGCCGTCGCTGGCCGCTATAATCCGCCAGACAACGAATCCGGCCGCAGTGCGGCCAGCAGGGGAAACCGGCGATGACATTGGCGTTCGTGTTCCCGGGGCAAGGCTCCCAATCGGTTGGCATGCTCGCGGAACTCGGTGCCGCCGAGCCCGTGGTGCGTGCGACGTTTGCCGAGGCGAGCGAGGTGGTGGGCTACGACTTGTGGTCGCTGTGCCAGGACGGTCCGGAGTCCGACCTGGGCTCCACCGAACGCACGCAGCCGGCGATGCTGGCAGCCGGGGTTGCGACGTGGCGGGTGTGGGTGGGTCGAGGCGGACCCCAGCCCGTGACGATGGCCGGACACAGCCTCGGCGAATACACGGCGCTGGTGTGTTCCGAGGCCATGGACTTCAAGACCGCCATAGACGTCGTCCGCTTCCGCGGCCAGGTGATGCAGCAGGCCGTGCCGGTCGGGCAGGGTGCGATGGCGGCAATACTCGGCCTGGAGGATACGGAACTCGCCGCTGCGTGTGCCGAGGCGGCGCAGGGCGAAGTGGTCGAGCAAGTCAATTTCAACGCCCCCGGCCAGGTCGTCATCGCAGGCCATGCAGCTGCGGTCGGCCGCGCGATCGAAGCCGCGAAAGCTCGCGGCGCCAAGCGTGCGGTGCTGTTGCCCGTGAGCGTGCCGTCGCACAGCAGCCTGATGCTCGATGCCGCTGAACGCCTGGCCGAAAAACTTGCGACCGTCGACGTGCGCATGCCGAACGTGCCCGCGGTTTACACCGTCGACGTGCGCACCCACGCATCGCCGGACGGCATTCGCCAATCGCTGAAAGAGCAGTTGTTCAAGCCCGTGCGCTGGGCGGACACCGTCCGCGCGATGCTTGCGGGCGGCGCGACCACGTTCGTCGAATGCGGCCCAGGCAAGGTGCTCACGTCCCTCAACCGCCGTATCGAACGCAAGCCGGAGTTCAAGCTGCTCGCGCTCGAGGACACGGCATCGATCACGGCGGCGCTCGCCGCATGCGGAGTACAGGCATGACGACGCTTGCCGGAGAGTTCGCGCTGGTCACCGGAGCCACCCGCGGCATTGGCCGCGCCATCGCCATGGAACTCGGCAGGCGCGGCGCCAACGTCGTCGGCACCGCCACGAGCGAGGCCGGCGCGCAGGCGATCGATGCCTACCTGAAAGAAGCGGGCATGACCGGTCGCGGCGTCGTGCTGAACGTGGCGGAGGCGGGGGGTGTGGAGACCTGCTTCAAATCCATCGAGTCCGCCGATGGCACGCCATCCATCCTGGTCAACAACGCGGGTATCACCCGCGACGGGCTGCTCATGCGCATGAGCGCCGATGACTGGCAGGCCGTCATCGAGACCGACCTGAGTTCGGTGTATCGCACCTGCAAGGCCGTCATGCGCGGGATGATGAAAGCGCGCAAGGGTCGTATCGTGAACATCGCTTCCGTGATCGGGGTCATGGGCAATGCGGGCCAGAGCAACTACGCAGCGGCCAAGGCCGGCATGATCGGCTTCAGCAAAAGCCTCGCGCGCGAGGTGGGCTCGCGCAACATCACGGTCAACGTGGTGGCGCCGGGCTTTATCGTTACGGACATGACGCACGCGCTCGGCGAGGCGCAGAAAACCGCGCTGCTGGGCCAGGTTCCACTGGGCCGGCTGGGTTCGCCCGAAGACGTCGCGGCGGCCGTGGCGTTCCTGGCAGGGCCCGAAGCGTCATACATCACCGGTGAAACGCTGCACGTGAATGGCGGCATGTACATGATCTGATAGGCTTTTTTGGCCAATTGGACCCTTGCCACGGGCTTAACATAGAATACGCGCCCCATGCCGGTCCAGCGCAGGCCCGGATCGGCTGATTTTGTTTCCTTCCAAAGGATCCCTACGACAATGAGCAGTATTGAACAGCGAGTGAAGGCGATCGTCGCCGAGCAACTGGGCGTCAAGGAAGAGGAGGTCACCAACGAATCCTCCTTCGTCGACGACCTCGGTGCAGACTCGCTCGACACTGTGGAACTCGTGATGGCGCTCGAAGAAGAGTTCGAGACCGAAATCCCGGACGAAGACGCCGAGAAGATCACGACCGTCCAGCAGGCAATCGACTACGTCACCGAGCGCCGCAGCCAGGCCTGAGCTGCAGTGCCTCTTGCCGGACCGCCACGGAAGGCGGACCCGGCAGCAATGTTTCCGCCCACCTTTCCCGGGGGACCACGCTTGTCCAGGCGCAGAGTCGTCGTCACAGGTTTAGGCATCGTTTCCCCGCTCGGCAGCACGGTCGCGTCCGCCTGGGACGGTATCGTCAACGGCCGCAGCGGCGTAGCGACCATCACCAAGATGGACCTGAGCGCGTTTCCGGTGCGCATCGGCGGGCAGGCCAAGGACTTCGTCCCCGAGGACTACATGCAGCCCAAGGACGTGCGGAAGTTCGATCCGTTCGTGCCCTTCGGCGTCGCTGCGGCGACCCAGTCCATCAAGGACTCTGGCTTCGAGGTCAACGAATCCAACTGTGGCCGCATCGGTGTGGCCATGGGCGCCGGCATCGGGGGACTCTCGACCATCGAGGAAAACACCGCGAAATGGCTTGAGGCGAAAACGCCGCGAAAGATTTCGCCGTTCTTCATCCCGGGCAGCATCATCAATGCGGCCGCGGGGCAGATTTCGATTCACCACGGCCTGCGCGGTCCCAACCTGGCGCTGGTCACTGCGTGCACGACCTCGACGCATTCGATCGGCCTGGCCTGCCGCCTGATCCAGTACGGCGACGCGGACATCATGGTCGCGGGCGGCTCCGAAATGGCGTTCACGCCGCTCGGCGTCGGCAGCTTCTGCCAGGCGCGGGCGCTCTCGACGCGCAACGACGAACCCGAACGCGCCAGCCGGCCGTGGGACAAGGATCGCGACGGCTTCGTGATGGCTGAAGGCGGCGGCGCGGTCGTGCTCGAAGAGTACGAGCACGCCAAGGCGCGCGGCGCGCAGATCTACGCCGAACTCATCGGCTTCGGCATGAGTGGCGATGCGCATCACATCACTGCACCACCCGAGGACGGCGAAGGCGCGAAGCTCGCGATGTCCGCGGCCATCCGCGATGCGGCCATCAATAACGAGCAGGTCGACTACATCAATGCGCATGCCACCTCGACCGAGCTCGGCGACCGCGCCGAGACGATCGCGATCAAGCGCACGCTGGGTGACCACTCGCGCAACGTGGCCGTGAGTTCCACCAAGTCGATGACCGGTCACCTGCTGGGCGCCGCCGGCGTGGTCGAGGCGATCTTCTCGATCCTGGCGATCCGCGATGGCGTGCTGCCGCCCACGATCAACCTCGAGAACCCCGACCCTGAGTGCGATCTCGATTTCGTTCCGGGCACCGCGCGCCAGGCGCCGGTACGCATCGCGCTGTCGAATTCGTTCGGGTTCGGCGGCACGAACGGCAGCCTGATCTTCCGCGCGCTCGGCTGAGCGCGCCAGCCGCCCGCCGCCATGCGCGAAGCCGACCTGCTCGCGCTGCACGAGCGCTTTCCCGAGCGTTACCCCGTCCTGCTCGAAAGCGTGAGCGGGGCCGATGCACTTGGCCGCAATGACCTGCTGTTTGCGCTGCCAGGCGAGCGACTGGTCCAGGCCGGGGACGGCACACTGGCCGGGGACATCCCCGAGGCGCGACACGGCGGCCGGTTTCTCGACGCACTCGACCAGTGGCTCGCGCGCGAGCGTGGCGC
Source organism: Gammaproteobacteria bacterium (assembly GCA_031404015.1). Lineage (GTDB taxonomy): Bacteria > Pseudomonadota > Gammaproteobacteria > Steroidobacterales > Steroidobacteraceae > RPQJ01. The sequence continues at coordinate 10,119 of JANNGT010000027.1, forward strand.
AGGCTTCGGCCTGTCACCTGACCGTTTGTTCAACGACGGCTGGTTTCTGTATCTGGGTTACGAACTCGCCGCCGAGATCGAGCCGAAGCTCCGACTCCCGGTGTCCCAGCTGCCGCGCGCTGTCGCGTGGCGCATGCACGGCGGCGTGGTGCGTGATCGTCGCACGGGCGAGGCTCGCATCGTCGCGCGCGAGGCTGCGCAGGCGGCGCAGCTGACAGCCCAGGTCGAGGCGGATCAGGCGCTGATCGCCAACACGCCCCCGAGGTTGCCACCGGCGACGCTGACCGCGGGAGTGACGGAACAATCGCCACAGGTATTCCTGGAAGGCGTGCGCACGATTCTCGAAGCGATCGCACGGGGTGACGTTTACCAGGCGAACCTCTCGCGTTCATGGCGTGCGCAACTGGCCCCCGGTGCCACGGTTACCGACCTGTACCGGGCCCTGCGTCGCGCCAATCCGGCGCCCTTCGCGGCGCTCGCGCAATTCGGTGATTTTGCGTTGCTGAGCTCATCGCCCGAACGTCTGCTGCAATTGCAGGACGGCATTGCCAGCACACGCCCCATTGCAGGCACGCGGCCGCGCGGCCATGACGCGGCGGCGGATGCCGCGCTCGTGAGCGAGTTGCAGCTCAACGAAAAAGAGCGCGCGGAACATATCATGCTCGTCGACCTCGAGCGCAACGACCTCGGCCGGATCTGCCGCGGCGGCACCGTCGAGGTTGATGAGTTCATGAGCATCGAGACTTACGCGACGGTGCACCACATCGTGTCGAACGTGCGCGGCACCCTGCGCGACGACGTGACGCCGGGGCAGGCGATCGCCGCGGTATTTCCGGGCGGCACGATCACGGGTTGCCCCAAGGTCCGCTGCATGGAACTGCTTGCGGGCCTCGAGCGCGAGCCACGGGACGCGTACACGGGTTCCCTGGGATACCTCGACGTGAATGGCACGATGGACCTCAACATCCTGATCCGCACGCTGACCGTGCGTCAGGGCGTGATCGGATTGCGGACCGGGGCCGGCATCGTGGCAGACTCCGTTCCAGAGTCGGAACTGGCCGAAACCCGTGCGAAGGCGAATGGCATCCTGCGTGCGCTGGGAGAGACACTTTGATTGGACGGAAATTCGTCAACGGCGTGGAAGGCGGCAGTGTGTCGGTGGACGACCGTGGCCTGCAGTACGGCGACGGCTTGTTCGAAACCATGGGTGCATCGAATGGCCGCGTGCGCCGTTTCAAGCAACACATGACCAGGCTCGCGGAGGGCTGCCGCAGGTTGGGGATGCCGGCGCCCCCAAGCGACCTGATCGAAGACGATTGCCTGCGCGCGCTCGAAGGTTTCGGCGCGGCGGTCATCAAGCTCACGCTGACACGCGGTCCGGGTCCGCGCGGCTACCCGCCGCCGCTCGACGCAAGTCCGACGCGCATCGTCGTCTCCACGGCGCAGCAGGTATCCCCGTCGGAGGCGGCGCGGCCGCTGACGCTCCGCGTCTGCGAAACCCGCCTCGGGCGTAATCCGCAGCTGGCCGGCATGAAGCACCTCAACCGTCTGGAACAGGTGCTGGCTGGAGCGGAGCTGCGCGAAACCGGCGCTGACGAAGGCCTGATGCGCTCGACCGACGACCGCATCGTCTGTGCCACCGCAGCCAACGTGTTCGTGGTTCGCGACGGTGCATTGCTCACGCCGGATATCAGCGACTGCGGGGTCGCTGGAGTGATGCGCGAGGTCGTGCTGCAGGCGGCGTCCGGCCTGGGCTTGGGCGTCACCATCGGTGACTTCACGCTCGACGATTTCGCGCGCGCCGAGGAATGCTTCCTGACCAATGCGGTCCGCGGCATCCGGCCGGTGGGTTGGGTGCAGGGTGTCAACAACTTCAAGGCCAGCGAAATTACGACACGTCTGCGCGCGGCGACCGAGGCGGCAGACGAATGACGTCGCTGCGCCGCACGCTGCTTGCGCTGTTGGTACTCGCACTGCTGGTTGGCGGCGGCGGCGCGCTCTATGCGCGTCACTGGCTGTCGCAGCCGCTGCCCATCGGCACGGAGCCCGTCGTCGTCGAAGTCCAGCCAGGCCAATCACTCACGGCAGTGGCGCAAGCGCTGGCAGCGGACGGACTCGTCAGGCATCCGCGGCTGCTCGCACTCTACGGTCGCGCGATCGGCGCGGATTCGCGCATGCATGCGGGCGAGTTCTCCATTGCTCCCGGCACTTCGCCACGCGGCCTGTTGCAGGCGTTCGTGAGCGGGGCGGTCGTCCAGCATTCCGTCACGATCGTCGAAGGCTGGACGTTCCGCGAACTGCGCCGGGCGTTGGCGAAGGTATCCACGCTCGAACACGCCACCGCCGGGCTGGCGGACGCCGCAGTGATGCAGAAACTGGGCGAGGAGGGCAGGCATCCGGAAGGGCTTTTTTTCCCGGACACCTACCTCTTCGGCAAGGGCGCGCGGGACATCGACGTGTTGCGGCAGGCGCGGGACCGCATGCGCAAGGAACTTGCAGCGGCGTGGTCCGAGCGTGCGCAGGATTTGCCGCTCAAGGACGAATACGAGGCACTGGTCCTCGCCTCGATCGTCGAACGCGAGACGGGTGCCGCGGACGAGCGGCCGCGCATTGCGGGTGTGTTCATTGAACGCTTGCGGCGCGGCATGCGGCTGCAGACGGATCCCACCGTGATCTACGGGCTCGGCGAGAAGTTCGATGGCAACCTGCGACGCGCAGACCTCGAACGTGACGGGGACTACAATACGTACACGCGCGACGGCTTACCGCCGACGCCGATTGCGTTACCCGGGCTGGGATCGCTGCGTGCCGTGGTCCGGCCCGATGAGCGCGGCGACTTGTTCTTCGTTGCAACTGGCACCGGCGACGGCAGGCACACGTTCTCCAGGACGCTGGCAGAGCACAAGCACGCAGTGCGCCAGTATCTGGTTCGATATCGGCAACAGAACAGCAAGTGACCAAAGCAGGGCGAGGCGTGCGCGGCAAGTTCATCACGTTTGAAGGCGGCGAAGGCGTGGGCAAGTCGACGCAGATTCGCCGTGCGGCCGCCTGGCTCGAAGCGCAGGGCCTGGAGGTCATGCTGACGCGCGAACCCGGCGGCACACCGCGCGCGGAGCTGCTGCGCGGAATCCTGCTCGAACCCACTGACGAGCCCATGCCGCAAGCGTGTGAACTGCTGTTGATGTTCGCCGCTCGCGCCAGTCATCTGGCAACGCTGATCGAGCCCGCCGTCGCCCGCGGTGCATGGGTGCTCTGCGACCGTTTCACCGACGCCACGTACGCCTATCAGGGCGGTGGCCGGGGCGTGCCAGCGGCCGACATCGACGCGCTCGTGCGCATAGTGCACCCGCAGCGGCAACCCGACCTGACGCTGCTGCTCGATGCGCCCGTCGCAGTGGGCATGGCGCGAGCGAGCGAACGCAACGGCACGGCGGGGCCCGATCGATTCGAGTCCGAGCGCGCGGATTTCTTCGCTCGCGTGCGGCAGACTTATCTCACCCGGGCAGCGGCGGAGCCGGAGCGATTCCGTGTCGTCGACGCAAGCGGGGCACTCGGCGCCGTCGAGTCCGCGATTCGTGACGTCCTGCAGCCACTGTTGCCACGGGCGGGGACGGCATGAGCCAGGATGCAGGTGATGACGTCGCAGAGGACGCTGCCGGCAGCGATGCCGAGTTCGCGCCATTGCCGATCGATTTGCTGCCGTGGCACGCGGTGGCCTGCGACAAGCTGACGGCCGCGGTTGCGGCGGGGCGCCTCCCGCACGGCCTGCTGCTGCAAGGCCCGGCCGGTGTCGGCAAGGAACGCTTCGCCTCGGCGCTCGCGGCAGCGCTGTTCTGCACGGGGAGGGGCGCGCGCCTGGTGGCGTGTGGCGCCTGCCCGGAATGTCGGCTGAGCAAGGTTGGGAACCATCCGGACGTGCATTGGCTGCGGCCGCCCGAGGACAAGAAATCCATCGGCGTGGACCAGGTGCGCGATGTCTGCGACCGGCTTGCGATGATGAGCATGCGCCGCGGCCATCGTGTCGCCATCGCGACGCCGGCCGACAAGATGACCCATGCGGCGCAGAACGCGCTTCTGAAGACACTCGAGGAGCCTGGGGCTGGCGTGGTGCTCGTGCTGGTGACGGCGCGCCCGTCGGCATTGGCCGCCACCTTGCGCAGTCGCTGCCAGCGCATCGAGGTCGCGCGTCCGCCGCAAGCAGTGGCGCAGCAATGGCTCAACGAGACATTGAATGCGGCGTCGCCCGCTCGTTTACTGGCCGTCGCGGGCGGCTCGCCGCTGAAGGCATTGAGCCTGGCGCCTTACTTCGACGCACTCGAAACGCAGATGGCGGGGACGCTGGAGGCGTTCCTGGATCGCCGGATCGACGTGACGCGCGCCGCTGCGGACATGCAGGGCGAGGGCCTGCCGTCTCGTCTCGACTGGCTGGAAGCGTGGCTGGACAGCGCCATTCACGCGTCGGCGGGTGTGCCCAGTGAGAATCCGCTCACGTTTCGGGCAGGTTCTCTATTGCAAAGGAGCGCAGCCGAGTTGAACATAACGGCGGCGTTCCGGGTACTGGATCGCTTGCGTGAAGCGCGCCGACTTCTGGAAGGCTCTGCCAACGCACCCCTCGTGGTTGAAGCGTTGCTGCTCGATTTGCGGGCGGCGGCGCCGGTCCGCTGACGGAACCAGAAAGAAGGTACAGATGAGTCCGGCCCCTGCTCGACAGCCGAACAAGCCCGGCCTGCTGACGCTCACCATCAAGGACAAGAGCGCGCTCTACCTTGCGTACATGCCGTTCGTGAAAAACGGCGGCCTGTTCATCCCCACGAGCAGCAACTATCGTCTCGGCGACGAGGTGTTCATGTTGCTCAATTTGATGGGCGAGGATGAAAAGCTGCCGGTTGCAGGCCGCGTGATCTGGATGACGCCGAAGGGCGCGCAGGGCAAGCGCACGGCTGGTATCGGCGTGCAATTCAGCGAACAGGATCGCGGCACGACCCAGCGCAAGATCGAGAGCTACCTGGCTGGCGCGCTGGGCGGCGACAAACCCACGCATACGATGTAAATTTCTTGGTCGGTGCGCCGGGCGGCGACCTGCTGCTCCAGAGCTCAGCCGGTGCGTATCAGTGTGTCTGCAAGATTGGTGGCGGCAATGCCACCCTGCAACACGTGCGCCTCGAACCCCCGCTCGCTCAGGATATAAGCTGCCGCCGAGCTGCGGCGTCCGTTATCGCAGACGACGACGTAATGCCGGGTCGGGTCGAGCGTCTTGATCTTCAGGCGGATGAAATACAGCGGCACGTTGAGCGAAGGCTCCAGGTGCCAGTGCTCGTACTCGCTCGGCAACCGCACGTCGAGCCAGACGCCGCCGCCGCTGACCAGTTCCTTGGCCTGTTCGTAGTCGACCCACTGCAACATTGGCTCGTTGAGCAGGCTGTTGAAGTCTTCCTTGGCCAGGCGCACCAGCACGCCGTCAGTCAGCATCGCGATCGTGGCGTTGCGCGTGGCGCCCGAGATCAGCGCTTCCTCCCCGAAGGTTTCACCCATGCCGAGTTCGGCGAGCTTGATGCCGTCGCGGTTGAGCGGCGTCTCACGGCTGACCGAACACCGGCCTTCGACGATCACGTAGAAGAAGTCACCTTCCTCGCCCTGGCGGATCACGACGTCGCCTGCGGCGTAAGACATGCGCTGCATGCGCATGAAGACGGCCTGCAGGTTGGCCGGCGGGATGCGATGAAAGGCCCGGCTCTGCAGCAGGATCGTCATCCAGTCGCCTGCGGCATCATCGCCCGATCGCAGCTCGCCGACTTCGTAGGTGCCCGTCTGGTCCCAGGTGATCAGGACGTCGAGCAGATCGCTGTCGATCGACAGGTACTCGATCTTGTCGGACGCCACTCGCGCGGAGCAGCGTCGCGGCAAAATCGGCGCGAGCGGGTGCTTGGCGTCCGGGGTGCCGCCGCGAATGGTCCCGACCACCTTTCCTTCAACCAGCAGCTCGATCAGTCCGGACCCAAGGTAATAGGTACGCTTGTCGGTGTCGCCTTCCTTGAACAGGAAGCGGCCTTGCGTGAGTTCACGCACCACCGTCTTGCGCGCCAGGGCGCGCAGGTTTTCGTTCTTGAGCCCGTCGAGCGGCGAAAAAGCGCGCAGGAAACTCAGCTCGACGGTGTTCGGATCGATGCTCATGAAGCACGGGTCAAAAAAGGTCCGCGATCATATCACGGCAGCTTGACAGCGCTGAACCCACTCCAGCCGGGGTCGGGCCGAAACCGTTCGCCATGCGTGGCAGCCAGCGCGGCCAGTGTCGCAACGACCTGCGTGACGCCGCGCTCCTGCGCGTAACGCAGGGGCCCGCCGCGAAACGGGGCGAAGCCTGACCCGAAGATCACGCCCGCGTCGATGAGGTCGGCGTCGGCCACCACACCTTCACGCAGCACGGCCATGGATTCATTCACGAGGGCCAGCAGCAACCTGTCCTCGAGGTCGGCTGGCGCCCGGTAACCGGGTTGTACTGCAGGCTTCACGGCCTTGCCCTCGCGCCATTCGTACAGGCCGTGACCGGTCTTCTTGCCCAGCTTGCCGGCCTCTACCAGGGGCGCCACAGCCTCGGGCGCAGGGCCGCCGCAGGCCGCAGCCAGGATGCGCCCGACGTGCAGGCACACGTCGAGTCCAACCACGTCCGCGAGTTCGATCGGTCCCAGCGGCATGCCGAATCGCACCGCGGCCGCGTCGATGGCTGCGAGCGGCACGCCCTCGGCGGCGGCCAGCATCGCCTCGGTCATGTAAGGCATCAGCACACGGTTGACGAGGAACCCCGGCGCGCTGCGCGTGGGCAGTGGCAGCTTGTCGATGGCACGCGTGAACGCCAGCGCCGCAGCGCGCGCTTGCGGCGAAGTGACAGCCGACTCGACCACCTCCACGAGCGGCATCTGCGCGACCGGATTGAAGAAATGCAGGCCGACGAGCCGGCCCGGGTCGGCGAGCTGGGTTGCGAGCGGTTCCAGCATCAGGCTGGAGGTGTTGGTCGCGAGGACGGCGCCTTGCTTCAGAGCGGGCTCCAACTGCGCATACAAGTCCCGCTTGGCATCGAGGTTCTCGTAGATCGCCTCGAGCACGACATCGGCGTGCGCGGCGCCGCTGCCGGACACGTCCGCCACCAGCCGCGCCATTTGCTCCGCTGCCTTGCCGGGCACGCGGCTGCGTTTGTCGAAGAACGCTCGAGCGCGGTCGAGTGCAGGCTGGACGAGTTCCAGGCTGCGGTCCTGCAGTGTCACGTTGAACCCGCGCAACGCGCACCAGGCGGCGATGTCGCCGCCCATCAAACCTGCCCCAACGACGTGCACGTGGCCTCCCGTGGGCAGGTCCTTGCCGCCCAGCGCCTTGAGCCGCTCCTGCAGGAAGAACACACGCACTAGATTGCGTGAGGTCGGCGTGCACACGAGCCGCGCGACGGACTGCGCCTCGGCTTCGTAACCCGAACGCACGCTGGCGCCGTGACGGCGCCACAGGTCGACGATCGCATAGGGAGCGGGGTAATGCTCCTTGCGCGCGCGCCTTCGCACCTGCGCTTCGATCTTGCCTGCCACGAATCCGCGCAGCAGCGGCAGGTTCAGCAGGCGCTGGCTGAGGGGGGCACGTCTGCGCGGCTGCGGGTGCAGCGCCAGTTGCTGCGCTTTTTCGCGCAGTTGCGCGGCCGGCACGACGGCATCGACGAGGCCTGCCTTGAGTGCCTTGTCGGGACGCAGGTTCTTGCCCGTCAGCATCATGTCCATTGCCGTTGCGACGCCGACGAGCTGCACGGCGCGCACCGTGCCGCCGAACCCGGGGTGAATGCCCAGCATGACTTCCGGCAAACCGAGCGTCACCTTGGGATCGTCGGCGCACACACGATGGCGGCAGGCCAGCGCGAGTTCGAGTCCGCCGCCGAGGCAGTACCCATTGATCGCAGCGACAGTGGGGAAGGGCAAGTCCTCCAGGCGCTGGAGCACAGCGTGCGCTGCGCGAATCGAGGGCACGGCTTCATCGGGCGAATTCACCTGGCCGAACTCGGATACGTCGGCGCCGGCAATGAAGCCATTCTTGCCCGACGCGATCACGAGGCCTGCTGGTTGCGCGTTCATCGCCTCAGTGATTAGCGCGTCGAGCTCTTCCATCGCGGCGCGAGACAGCGAGTTGGCGCTGGCGCCAGGCTTATCGAACGTTAGCCACGCGACGCGGTCGGCGTCCAATTCAAGTTGCCACTGACTGGCGGGTGCCATGATCATCGGTCCTCCGGACCCGCCGGGTGGGTCAGCCGCTTACGTGAAAATCGCAGACCAGCGGCAGGTGGTCGGACAGCGTGACTTCGGGAATGGAGAACGAGTCGATCTCGATGCCCTTCGAATACAGGATGAAGTCGAGCTCCATGCGCGGCTTGCGGGATGGGTACGAGGGCAGACCCCGGACATTGGCGCTGCGCAGCCCGCTCGCCTCCATGAAGAGCGCGATCTCGTGCTCGCCCCAGAACGTGTTGAAGTCGCCCGCCACGATGACCGGCTTTGGCGAACGCTTGACCAGTTCGAAGACCTGCCGCAGTTGCGCATGGCGATGGCGAAACTTCAGCGAAAGGTGCACCAGGAACACGCACACGTCGTCGAGTTCCAGTTCGATGATCAGCCGCTTGATGCCGGTGTCGAAGTAATGGAAACGCTCACCCTCCACCCGCGGCGAAGCGAGGAAGGCGTTCGACTGCTTGTTCAGGATCGGCACGTACGTGTTGAACGAGTTCGTGCCGTACTTGCACTGGTAGATGGAGTAATGCCCGAGCGAACCCGCGATCACCTCGGCCTGGTTCACGTTGCCCGTGCGGATCGAGCCCGTGTCGACCTCGATCAGCCCGACGATGTCGGGGTCGGCGCCCTTGATGAACCGGGTGATGCCGGCGAGCACCCGCTTGTCGCTGCGCAGGTACCCCGCGCCCGGGACGGGCAGGTGGAAGGCGGCCCCGGTACCCGTGGCGTAGCGAATGTTGTAAAGCAGAAAGCGCATCAGCCCTCAATTCTACGGCCCCGGGTGATGATCCGGCACCGAATGCGCTAGGCTAGACTATTGCGGCTTGCGCGGTTGCAAGATGTAGGCGGAGGCTCCATGAGCAGCGTCACGCAGAAAAATCCGATTCGCCTGTTCGTTGCCCATGTGTGGGCCGCGGATGACGATTATCATCGTATTTTCGAGTACATCGAAAGCGCGCCCAATTTCTTTTATCGCAACACGAGCACGCCCGACGCGCGCCCCGCAGGCGACAAGGAAACGCTGCGGGAATCGCTGCGCAACCAGATTGCGGATGCCGAGGTCGTCATCCTGCCGGCAGCGCTTTACCGGCGGAACATGGACTGGATCGAGTTCCAGATGCATTGCGCCAAGGCCTACGACAAGCCGCTGGTGGTGCTGGAACCCTTCGGCGGCACCGACACGATCGCACCTGCAGTGCACGAATTAGCTGACGACGTGGTGCCGTGGGACCAGCGGCAACTGGTGGATGCGATCAAGCGTCAGGCGCGACACGAAGAAACGACACGCTTCGACGTGATCGAATTCAAGCTCGACTGAGAAACGCCGGGACCTCGAACAGGTCGTCAGTCAGTGCGCCGGCACTGTCCGTACTGACGATGCGCAGTCGCGGCGCACTATCACTCTCGGCCGACAACAGCACGAACATGCCGAGGATTGCGGTTGCATGGTCTGCAGCGCTTTTCTCCGACATCTTCCGCACGGACGCTTCGGGTGCGGTCAGCCCACCTGTCGCCGGGGCTTCGTGCATCGCGGAGCGAAGCGTGGCGAAGCGCGCCTGCAGGGATTCGGGCAGGTCGTGCTCGCGCAGCACCGACAGGTGGTTGCGATAAGCGTCAATCAGGCGCTGCTTGATCGGGCCGGTGCCCACGAGCACCTGCATCGCCGCATGAAAGTCGTCCCACAACGCTGCCATCGTCCGCCCCCGCCGCTACATTCCGTTTAATATCAAAGCTTTAACGCACATACCTGAGTTGGATTCCAGAAGTTTTGTCGCTCGTAAAAACCGTTCAGAATCATGTGTCTACAGCGGGAATATACGCCGGTGCATTAGAACCGCAACACCGGGTTACAACCGATCTGGATGCAGCGAGGGCGAAGCAGGGCATGTGCGCTGCGAGCAACTCCCCCTCGTGAGCCCCAGCACGCAGGCTTGCCTATAATCAGCTTTGCATCAATCAGGCAGCCCATGACCCAAACCAGCACCGACCCAACTTCCTGTCGCGGCTATGCCGCAGTCGACGCCCAGAGCCCGCTGGCGCCTTACGTATTCACGCGTCGGGCCTTGCGCGCGAACGACGTCCGCATCGACATCCGCTACTGCGGCGTCTGCCATTCCGATCTGCACCAGGCCCGCAACGACTGGCGCAACTCCGTGTATCCCGTCATACCGGGACACGAGATCGTCGGACAGGTGGCCGCCGTCGGACCCGACGTCAAGCGTTACAAGGCGGGGGACTGGGTTGCGGTGGGTTGCCTCGTTGACAGTTGCCGAGAATGCAGCGAATGCCAGGCCGGCCGCGAAGTGTTCTGCCAGAAAGGCTGCACGCTCACCTACAACGGCAAGGACCGGTTGAGCGGCGAGATCACCTACGGAGGCTATTCGTCCTACGTCGTCGTGCGCGAAGAGTTCGTGCTGCGTATGCCGGACGGCCTCGACCCGGCGCGTGCCGCGCCGTTGCTGTGCGCCGGCATCACGACTTATTCGCCGTTGCGGCACTGGAACGTCGGCCCCGGGACGAAGGTTGCGGTGGCCGGTCTCGGTGGGCTCGGCCACATGGGCGTGAAGCTCGCGAACGCGATGGGTGCCGAAGTCACGGTGATCACGCGTTCCGCCGCCAAGGCAGACGAGGCCCGAGCGCTCGGTGCGCATCACGTGCTGTTGTCGTCGGACATGGACGCAATGAAGCAGTCGCTGGGCCGTTTCGACTTCGTGCTCGACACGATCCCGGTCGTGCACGAACTCGATTCGACGTTGCGTCTGCTCCGCACCCACGGCGCGCTGGTGCTGGTGGGGGTGATCGACACCATCCCGGCGTTCTCGAGCCGCCTGCTGATCGGCGGGCGCAAGACGCTGTCGGGTTCGGCGATCGGCGGCATCGCGGAGACGCAGGAACTGCTCGACTTCTGCGCTGAAAAAGGCATCGTGGCGGACTGCGAAATGACGACGATGCCCGCTATCAACACCGCGTTCGAGCGCATGGAGAAGGGCGACGTCCGTTATCGGTTCGTCGTCGACATGCAGACGCTGTAACTTGCTCGTCTCGACCACCCTCACCGCAAGCAATGCGGCCATCGTCGGCGATGCGCTCGCATCGGTGGTGGCGCAGGTCGACCGTTGCCTGGTGATCGACACCGGCGCCACCGATGACACGCTCGACGTTGCGCGCCGTGTCGCGGGCGACAAGTTCGTGCTGGTGGAATTCAAGTGGTGCAACGATTTCGCGGCGGCACGGAATTTCGCGCTCGATGCGGCCGCCCAGCTCGGCGCCACCTGGGCGATCACGGTGGACACGGACGAACGCCTGCTGTTCGATGCCGGGGTGAGCCTGGCGCACCTGCTCGACGAGACTCGCGCGCAGGTCTGCATGGTCTACGACGACACGGGACACTATTCCAAGGAACGTGTCGTGCGGCTGCCTGCGAAAGTGCGGTGGGTCGGCCCCACGCACGAATGCATGGAAGGCCGCACCGCCACGGGTACGGCAACGCTGCACGGCGTGCGCTTTCACGAGCTGCCCAAGGATGCCGCGGCGGCCCGCGTCAAGTTCACGCGGGACCTCGCCATCCTGCAGCGATACACGCGCAAGCATCCGCAAGTGGCGCGCTGGTTCTATTACCTGGGCGCGTCGCACCAGCAACTCGGGGACCACGCTGCCGCGATCGACGCGTTTCGCACCTGCGCGGAGCTGCGCGGCTGGGAAGAGGAGGGCGCCTGGGCGTGTTATGGCGCGGCCGAGTCCTGCTGCAGCCTGCACCGCTGGGACGACGCGTTGCAGTTCTGCGCGGCGGGGCTCGCGATTCGCCCTGCCACGGCCGAACTCGCGTGGCTCGCGGGCTTTGCTGCATTCAAGGCACTGCGCTACCGTGACGCCGTCGCCTGGTCGAACATGGCGATCGCGAATGGGCTGTACCGCAGCGCTGGCGCAGAGTTCGATCGCATCGGCTTTCGCCATCCTCCGGGACTCTATGAGGGCCCGTTCGACGTGCTGCGCTGGGCCTACAAAGCGCTGGGGGACGAGGCGGCGGCGACACAGGCCGGGCGCGACTACGAACTGGCGCGGTCGTTGCGGCAGTCGGCGCGACCCGACGCGGCTCGAGATGCGCGCTGAATGGCAGCGGTGACGATACGGCGCGGAGTGGTCTCCGACTCGGTCGCGCTGGCCGAGTTTGCGGCGCGCACCTTCGCAGAAGCATTTGGCGCGGCGACGGCACCCGATGATCTTGCGGCTCATCTCGCCCACAGCTACCGCCCGGACGTGCAAGCGGCCGAGTTGCAGGATCCAGCGGTCGTCACGCTGCTCGCCGTGCAGGGTCCGCTCATCGCTGCCTACGCGCAGGTGCGGCGCAATCCAGCTCCACCCGACTGTGTCACGGCCGAGGATGCGATCGAACTCCAGCGTTTCTATGTCGACGCCTCGATGCGCGGGACCAGTCTGGCGATGGACCTGATGCGCGCTGCGTTCGCGGTCGGACGCGATCTCGGCGGTCGGCATGCCTGGCTGGGCGTCTGGGAGCACAACGACCGCGCGCGGGCGTTTTATCGCAAGGCGGGCTTCGTCGACATCGGGTCCACCGTTTACATCGTGGGCGCTGACCGGCAGACCGATCGTGTGTATCTCGCGAAGCTGCCATGACGCGGTGCCGGGTGCCGCAACACCAGGTGTGATGAATCGGAGAGCTCGCTGCGCTGTGCAACACGCACTTGTTCACTGACTGCTCGGTTGACTCTCTGCGTGCGCAGCGAACGGCAATGCGCTGCTCCTCCTGCCTGCATCATCCCGAGCGCTGACATCGGGTCCCTCCTGATTGAAGGTAGGTATGCGGCCAGCAGGCGCATTGCGCACAGAAGAGTTGGCGCGCAATGTTTGACGCCCCACAACTGGACAGAAGCATGGAAGACGGTCGGCCGGAAGGTCGTCATACGGATCGACCGATGTGCGCTGGAACTTCCTCACATACCAGTGAGGAGACGTTCCGGACCGTGGCGGAGTGGGCGCCCGCGAATCTTTTCATCGCGGATCTCGACGGTTTGAACACGTACGCCAATCGGCGCCTCTACGAGTATACCGGCGCACCGCCAGGGGCCCTTCTGGGTCTGGGCTGGATGACTTATATGCACGCGGATGACACCGTGCGCGTGGAGGCCGCGTGGGCGCAGGCCCTCGCCTCGGCGGGCGCATACGAGATGGAATACCGGTTGCGCGGTGTCAATGGTCTGTATCGCTGGTTTCTGGTGCGCGGCAACCGCTTCGATGGCGCCGACGGCCACACGCACGGATGGTGCGGAGCGGCTATCGATATTCATGATGCGCGACGTGCGAGCGACACGCTGCGGACCTCCAACGCGAGCAAGGACTCGTTTCTCGCGACGCTTGCGCACGAGCTGCGCAACCCGCTCGCACCGATCCGCAACGCAGCGCACGTGTTGCATACACCCCATGTCAGTGCCGATGCAGTGCAGGAATGCAGCGGCGTCATCACGCGCCAGGTTGCCGTCATGGCGCGACTGCTCGATGACCTTCTGGACGTTTCGCGCCTGACTCAAGGCAAGCTCCACCTGCAGCTCGAGCCGGTACAACTCTGGGAGGTGCTCGGTCTGGCGGTCGAAACGAGCCGCCCATTGATCGATGCTTGCGGTCACGAGCTGATCGTGCGCTTGCCGTCGGCGCCGTTGCGGATGAGCGCCGATCCTGTCCGCCTCGCCGAGGTCGTGTCAAACCTGCTGAACAATGCCGCAAAGTTCACGCCGAGTGGCGGCCGCATCGAATTGTCGGCCGACGTGGATGCGGACGGCGTGTTCGTGCGCGTCGCCGACAATGGCGTGGGGCTGCAGTTCGGCTCCCTCGAACGCATCTTTGGCATGTTCACGCAGTCAGGGGAGGGGACCTCGCCGGGCGAGAGTGGCCTTGGCGTTGGACTCGCGTTGGCAAGAGCCATTGTCGAGCTCCATGGCGGCCACATCGAGGCACGAAGTGCGGGACTTGGGCAAGGCTCGGAGCTTGTGATGCGGCTGCCGACGAGTACACCACAGCCCCGCGCGGCTGCGCAGACACAACCGCAACCTGGGCGGGGAGTTCGCCGAGTGCTGCTCGTCGATGACAACGCCGACATCGTCGAGAGCCTCGCCATGCTGCTGGGTCTCGAAGGACACGACGTGCGCTGTGCCGGATCGGGCCTGCAGGCCCTGGCGATTGCGCGCGACTTCCAGCCGGAAGTCGTCGTACTCGACATCGGCATGCCCCAAATGGACGGCTATGAGCTGGCACGCCGGTTACGGCTCGTGTGTGGACTCGAGGCAGCGAGGTTGATTGCCGTCACGGGTTGGGGAACCCTGGCTGACAAGGGGAAGTCATCAACGGCAGGGTTCGATCTTCATTTCACCAAGCCCGTAGATCCTGACCAACTGATAAAGGCCATCGCGTCCAAGCTCCATTGATGCACCGGTACGTCACCACGGGTTGGTGCGGCTCAGGTCCGATAGCTCGGATCCAGGCGCTCGAGCTTGCGCAGCAACGCCGGCCAGGCCAGCGCCGCGCCGAGGCCTGCGGTCGCCGTCTTCATCACCTGTGCCATGCCCTGCAGGATGGCGGGGTTCACTTGCACGAGTTCACCGCCGGACTGCGCATCGATCTGGATGCGGCAGGTGTTCTCGAACACGTACATGAACAGGAACGCATCGGGGATCGTGCGTCCCACGGTCAGCAGCCCGTGGTTGCGCAGCATCAGGTAGTTGGCATCGCCAAGATCGGCCTGCAGACGCGACTTCTCGTCGTCGCGCAGGGCCACGCCTTCGTAGTCATGGTACGCGAGCGAGCCGAGCACGAACGTCGACTGCTGACTGATCGGCAGCACACCGCATTTCTGCGCGCTCACCGCCACACCCGCGCGTGAGTGCGTGTGCAGCACGCAACCCGCGTCCTCGCGCACCGCGTGAATGGCGCTGTGGATCACGAACCCGGCCGGATTGACCGGGAACGGCGAATCGCTGAGCTTGCGGCAGTCCTGATCCACCTTCACCAGCGACGACGCCGTGATCTCGTCGAACATCAGCCCGTAAGGATTGATCAGGAAATGGTGGTCGGGCCCCGGAATGCGCGCACTGACGTGCGTGAACACCAGGTCGCTCCAGCCGTAGGCCGCCACCAGCCGGTAGCAGGCGGCGAGGTCACACCGCAGTTGCCATTCCTCGGCACTGACAACGTCTTTGAGCGAGGGGATGTGCATGCCGGTCTCCTGCGGGGAAGTCAGATTCGAAGCGTCCCGGGTAGTCTAGGCCCGATGAGCAGGTCGATCATCCCGAACGATCTGGCGCTACCCCTTCCCAGTGGCTAGCGATCTCGCCCTTCGTTCCGGCGGCCAGACGAGCACCGTCACACGTGCAGCCGCAGACGCAGCCGCTGACCACGACACGAACAGCGGAAAACCTCCCTTGGTTTCCGCCGGTCTTTGCCCTACCGTGCGCACCACGACCGGCGCCGTCCGGCCGCTCGATCACTCACTACGAGGTTCAACAATCCCATGGCCAAAGCCAAAAAGCCCGTGAAGAAGCCTGCGAAGAAGTCGGCGAAGAAAGCCGCCCCGAAGGCCCCACCGTCGATCAAGAGCGTCCTGACCAAGTCCGCGCTGGTCGCTCACCTGGCGGATGCGACGCAGGTCGCCGCCAAGGACGCGCGCGCCTTGCTGTTCGCACTCGAGAACACCATCCTCGCCTCGATTGGCAGGAAGAGCGCCGGCACCTTCGTGCTGCCGGGACTGCTGAAGATCACCGTCACCAGCGTGCCTGCGAAGCCAGCGCGCAAGGGCATCAACCCGTTCACCGGCGAAGCCACGACCTTCAAAGCGAAGCCCGCGACCGTGAAAGTCAAGGTGCGCCCGATGAAGAAGCTGAAGGACGCCGCACGCGCCTGAGCCTCGACCAGGGCGGCCCACCCGAGGCCGCCCTGTTTCCGCGTCGTCTCCCCGCCCCGGCAAACTCGACGCCGAACCCTTCCTCGACACGCGGCCCGTCTTTCGGTATCGACCCGAACACCGGCCGGTCGGCCGCCGCTGAATCGCCGCTGGTCACGCCACGAGCGACCCCACGTCAAGCGGTGCCGAGACCGCACCGGCGCGTATCCTCGCGTCGCGAACGGGCCCACTCTGGGTCTTCCGATGTCCTGGGATGGAGACTGCCCGATGGCCAAACCCGCTGCCTCGACACCGCTCGATTTCGTCGAGTTGCCCGTGGAGCAGATGCATCGCCGCGCCGACGAACTGGCCACGGAGATGCAACGGCGGCGCACCGTGCGTGAGTTCGATCACCGCCCCGTTCCGCGCGAGATCATCGTGGCGTGCATTCGCGCGGCTTGTTCGGCACCGTCCGGTGCCAACCAGCAACCCTGGCGTTTCGTCGCGGTATCCGATTCCGCCATTAAAAAGCGTATCCGGGAGGCGGCCGAAGCCGAGGAGCGCGAGTTCTACGGACGACGAGCGAGCGAGGAATGGCTCGAGGCGCTCGCGCCGCTCGGTACCGACGCGCACAAGCCCTTCCTCGAAATGGCGCCGTGGTTGATCGCGATCTTCAGCGAACGCTTTGGCGTCGATGCGCGGGGCAGCAAGCAGAAGCGCTATTACCCTGACGAATCGGTCGGCATCGCGACCGGCATGCTGATCACCGCGCTGCATCACGCGGGCCTGGCAACGCTCACGCACACCCCGAGCCCGATGAAATTCCTCAACGAGATCCTGGGTCGCCCGAAAGACCGTGAACGGCCGTTCCTGCTGCTCGTGACGGGCTACCCTGCGCCGGGCTGCCACGTGCCCGACCTCCGGCGTCTGCCGTTTGCGACCGTCACGCAGTTCATGGAGGGTCTCGGCTGACGTTGGGGACCGATGCGGACGTTCGTCCCACAGATCCGCACCGTGGCCTGCCCGGCCCAGGGCAACGCCTGCGATCCGGCCGTCGGTTTTTTACCCGCTCCATTCGCATCCCACGACGCGGCGCACGCGAGCAAGCAGCTAGCATGGTTCGTGGAACAACGCGCACTCGAGGAGAAGGCAACATGCCCGAACCCATCATCGCGGCCAAGGCGCCGATCGCCGTCGACGTCGAAGCCGGCAAGACCTACTGGTGGTGTGCCTGCGGCAAGAGCGCGAAGCACTCGGCGCACAAGCCTATGTGCGATGGTGCGCACAAGAAACTCTGACCGTCCGGGCGCCGTCGAGCAGGGCAGGGGAGAATCGCGCCGCCTCAGCCGACCCCCGGTCGCGATGACGCGTCATTGCGCTCACTGTCTTTTCTGTCACGATCGCCGGCATGGTCGCCGCCACCACGCCCACCACCGTGCTGATCACCGGCGCCAACCGCGGCATCGGCCTGGAGTGCGCCCGGCAGTTCGCCGCCAGGGGTTACCAGGTCATCGGTACCGTTCGTGATGCTGCCGACGCCCGCGAGTTGTCCGCGGTGGCGGACCGCGTCGAGCCACTCCACGTGACGGACGCGGCGAGCGTTGCGGCCCTCGCGCACCGCCTGCACGGGGTGGCCATCGACATTCTGGTGAACAACGCCGGCCTGTTCGACCCCAACGACGTGACCGTGGACACCGTCAACTTCGCCGTGATGGAGCAGACGCTGGCGGTGAACACCCTCGGCCCGCTGCGCGTCACCCAGGCGCTGCTGCCGAACCTGCGCACCGGCAAGCGCCGGACCATCGTCAACCTGTCCTCACAGCTGGGCAGCATCGCGGAATCGAGCGGCCGCTGGTACGCCTACCGGGCGAGCAAGGCGGCACTGAATCAGATCAACAAGACCTTGAGCGCGGAACTGGCGCCGGAAGGGTTCACCTGCGTAGTGCTGCAGCCGGGCTGGTACGCACCGACATGGGTGGTGCCAGTGATACCTATTCCCCGCAGGAAAGTGTCGGCGGACTCATCGCCGTGATCGAGAGGCTCGGACCGACCGACACGGGCCGCTTCTACGACTTCAAGGGCACGCCGGTCCCCTGGTAACGCGCGCGAGCAGCGCACAAGGGCAGAGGCGGTTGTACTCCGCAATGGCGGTGACAATGGCCTCGCGCTTGGTCGCTGCGCGGGTGAAGCGCATGACGTCCTCAAGCTCCGCCTCTGGAATATCTACGGTCGGCCTCATGCTTCCGATACTGTCATTTATGGATTCCGTAAGGTCGGCGAATGGAAGCACTTCTCAGCGGCCAGCCCTTGCCAACCCCGACCCAAACGATCAAGGCAGCAGGGCACTCAAGCGGCCAAAAAGAGCAAACAAGCCGCCATCTTTTCCGATCCTGCAGGCCTCGTAATTGAGTACGCATAATGTATATTATGGTAAATAAGTTATTCCGCGAGCAAGAGCGCATGGCTTCTTGTTGGCGGAGTTGATTGCCGGTCACTCGACACCCCCAGCCGACGACTCCCCATGAGCTTTCACGCACTTGCGATCCTGACCTGCATCGCCGCCCTGTTGCTCGGCCTCGGCTGGCTCACCGCCGGCAAGCTGATGCTGCAGCGTTGGCGCATTGAGCCGACGACCGGCGCGCTGCTGGTCGGCCGACGCATCGGCGCGGTGTATCTCGGCGTGGCGCTGCTCTGCTTTCTCGTGCGCTCGACCACATCACTGGAGCTGATCACCAGCGTCAGCGGGTTCGCGGTCCTGGTCAATGCGCTGCTCGCCGGCCTCGGCGTGTACGAGTACCGCGCCAGCCGTGCCGGTCCCGCCATCCTCGTCAGCGTCGCCGTCGAACTGCTGTTGCTGTTCGGCTTCGGCAACGTGTTGCTCACCCTCGCGTGAGCGAGTGTCCCCCTCAGCGCTCCTGCGCTCGTAACTCCGCCAACCGCTCGAGCAGTCGGCGCACGTGCCCACCCTCGATCATCGCGGCCCAATGCCCCTCGCTGAAGCGTTCGCCACGAACGCAGTACGTCAGCATCGTTTTGATTTCATCGAGACTCGCTCGCCGAACCCGCGGCTCATCGTCGAGCATGCGACCCGCCTCAACCGGCACGTAGTCGGCATCGTTCCAGCATTCCTTCGATGCCTCATCGAAGAACTCTTTGACGACCTCCTCGTAAACGGGCCACGGCATGACGTACGCACCGTTGGCATTCTTCTCGCCTCCACCCCATCGCCGGATCGGAGCAAATCCTTCGATCGACAGCCGCGGCCGAAACGCGAGCAGCCGCCCGATCTCCGCCGCCGTCGGCGTCGTCGTCTTCCTGGGTCGCGACCCCCGCGTCATGCCAGCACCAACATCGGAGCCTGCACCCCGGCACCGGGGAATTGCTCTTCGACCCGCCCGCGCAACAGCAGTTGCGCCCTAGGCGTCATCACACGCCCGAGCCCACCGCACAGCTCGCACCATATCCAGGCGCTGCGGACCGCGACGTACCCCTGCCCGCCACACGGTACGCAGCGGTGCGACACACGCTGGAGCAGTGTGTCGGCGGCCGACCGATGAAGGCCGACCGGCTTCAAGCCCGTGGCGCGCTGATACGCACCCATTTTTTCGGTCATGCTGGGCCCGGATGTTCCCATGGTCGACGCCCCCAATTTGTCTTGCCACCACTGGCGAGCAGCCTGCACGTCGGCAGGCTCACAGCCTGAGCCTCGCCAAACCCACCTCCCGGATCCAGATCGACCGCCGGCACGAACAACCACCAGACGGACAATCCGCCTGGCCTCGCCCTGGAGTTCACCCGTGAACCGACTCTTTTTCCCGCGGGCGCTGCTGCTGACCAGCGCGCTGCTGCTCGCTGGCACGGCCACCGCACAGGCGGCCTGCCCTGAATTTCTGAACCACGAGTTCAAGAAGCTGCATTCCGCCGACAGCGTCAACCTGTGCTCGGCCTACGCCGGCAAGCCGCTGCTGATCGTCAACACCGCCAGCCACTGCGGCTTCACGCCGCAATTCAAGGGCCTCGAGGCGCTGCATCGGAAGTTCAAAGACCGCGGGCTGGTCGTGGTGGGTTTCCCGTCAGACGACTTCAACCAGGAAGCGAAAGACCAGGCCGAGACCGCCGACGTCTGTTACATCAATTACGGCGTGACCTTCACCATGCTGGCGCCGTCGTCCGTGACGGGCAAGAACGCCAATCCCGTCTTCCAGGAACTCGACCGCCGCACCACGGAGCCGAGCTGGAATTTCAACAAGTACCTCGTCAGTGCGGACGGCAAGCGCATGCAGCATTTCGACAGCGAGGTCGCACCCGACTCAGCCAGGCTCAATACGGCCATCGAACAACTGTTGCGCTGACGCGGATCCCAAGTCATGGCACTGAACGTCCTCGGCACTGATCTCGAGCCCTGTTCACTCGATCCGCTGACCGGGTACTTCCGCGACGGCTGTTGCAACACCGATGAGCACGACCGTGGACTGCACGTCGTGTGTGCCCGCGTCACGCGCGAGTTCCTCGACTTTTCCACCCGGCGCGGCAATGACCTGGTGACCGCACGCCCGGAATTCGGCTTCCCGGGGCTCAAGCCCGGTGACCGCTGGTGCCTCTGCGCCATGCGCTGGCTCGAGGCCCTGGCAGAAGGCGTGGCCCCGCCGGTGGTGCTTGAGAGCACGCACGAACGCGCGCTCGCGGTCGTCTCGCTGGAACAGCTGAAGGCCTTGTCGCTCGCGCACTGAGTGGAACGCATTCCGCGCTAGTGCGCGCGGTGCGCGAATTGGAACTCGCACCCTGCTCAACGCCGCCGGTTGCGATAGTTGCGCTCCTCCGCTCGGGTTCTCTGCGTGGCGGCAAGACGTGTGTCGGCAACCCGCGTTGCGACCGTCTGCGCGCGACGGGAGCCCGCGATCGCCGCCAGGAAGGCCTCGCGATCGAGCATCCACAGTCGCACGCCGGTTTCCGCCGTGACACTCGCCGTCCGTTGCACAGCACGCATCAAGGCGATCTCGCCGAACGTATCGCCCGGCCCGAGCGACGGTCGTGGCTGCCCGTCGACAGTGACGGCGAGCTGCCCGGAGTCGACGACATAAAAATGCTCGGCTTGATCACCCTGCCGGATCACCGGCTCGCCTGGATCGAACTCGACGGGCACGCAATCGCGCGCGAGTCGTTCGACGACCGGCACCGGCAGGTGCCCGAACATGGGCAGACGCAGCAACAGTATCAGCGATCTCGAGGGCGCCGGGGCCTCGGCGTCGATCGACTCCAGACTTCGCCAAGTCAACGCGGCCAGCAACGGCAGCATCAATCCCGCCACAAAGAACGCACCGCGTGACCCGGCCAGGATCACCATCAGGGGCACGATGGCGGCGCCGATGGCCATGGCCAGCAGCATCAGGCCCTCCTGCAGTCCGAACACGCGCGCGAGCACGTCATCGGCGATGGACCGTTGCAGCAGAGTCCGCGCCGCAACATCAAGAAAGCTCTTACCCGCACCGGCCATGGCAAACAGCAGCACGGCTGGGAGGAGATGGCTCGTCAGGCCGGCGAGCGCGAACGGCACGCCCGCGACCAGCAGCGATCCAGCCAGCGCCGCACCCAGCCGGCGGCGACCCGCGAGCAGGATCGATGCGCCCGCGCCAACCATGCCACCGAAACCGATGGCCGAGATGAGAACGCCCGGCCCTGCAGCGCCGAGCGAAAGAATCTCGAATGCCAGCACGACGGCCAGCAGCTCGGACATGCCCAACAGCAGGTACGAAATCCCGACGTAACTCAACAACAGGATCCCATGGGGCTGGGCGCGCAACTCGACCAGCGAGTCGGTCCAGTCCGACACACTGATGCGGGGACGCGGGTCCCGCGCCACGTCGCCCTGCGGGCGCGCGGGCTGGCGGACGAGCAATGCCGCCAATAGTTGGCCGACCGCGAACACTGCGAAAATCTGCGCCGGGCCCGCTACGTGCATGATCGCTGCGGCCACGGCGGGGCCAAGCAGCACGGCGATGCTCTCCACCATGGTCGACACGCTGTTCGCCGCCGTGAGCTGCACAGGTGTCGCAGCAAAGGCAGGCAGCGCCGCCAGGTACACGGGTCGAGTGAGGCTGATCGTTACCGCTACGAGCGCGGCCCCGACGAGGATCAACGGCAGGCCCGAATTCCCGGCGAAGAGCAGCACGGTCAGTGCCAACGTTGCCGACTGGACGCAGTAGATTCGGGGCAGCACTCGCTCGCGCGGGACCCGATCGCCCATCAGTGCGGCCAGCGGCGCCACCGCCGCTGCGGGTAGCAACTGGACCAGGGAAGCGAGGGCCGCCGCAGTGGTCCCACCCTGTTGGTACGCGTAGACGAGAATGGCCACCCAGACGGCCCACTCCGCCGTATTGAACAGCAGATAGGCCAGCAGGGAACGGCGCAGTGCGCGCGCCGCCAGCACGGTGCGCAGCGCGCGCAGCGGCTCGTGTGCGTTAAAGGCAGGCATGGTGTCGGCGCAATCTTGGTCGTTCCGCGTGACCCATTCACGATAAATCGATGCTGCATTGCAGCGCCGACCCGAGAGTGCATTGTCGCGACCCGCGTCGTCCAACTTTGCAGCTGCACTCCCGCGTTTATCCGAATTGCGATCTATTGCCGCAGCGGTCGTTCGTCAGCGAAGTCCAGGCCCCATTCGCCAGCGGTGTGAGTCGCGCAGCGCTTACGGGTCCGACCTTGCTGCTTGGTAGTCGGCCCGAAACAAATACGCTGAGTACCAGGCGAGGCCCAAGCCACCGAACAGGCCCAGGACGGGCGGCACGCTGCTTTGCCCCATGCCGATGACCATGCCAACGATCATGCCGAGTATCCAGCAACCAATGGCATACATGAACGCCAGTGGCAGCGCGTACTGCAACAAGCTGCCGCGATAGTATGCATCGCTGACCATTCGCTTCTGCTGCTCGCCGTCGTACCGGATGCCGAGCAGTACGGGTGTTCGCCACAAGTGTCGATAGATGTAAAGACATGCCTGCCGACCCGGTTGCAGTTCGTTGTAGAGGACTCCCTCGCAGCGAACCTTCTTGAGGTCCGTGGAGCCGATAGTGATGACGTCGATTTCGGTCGCGACCTTCACTTGCCCGATGAATTTGGTCCGACCGTGCTCGTCCACCTGCGAGATCGTCTCTCCTCCCCGCAGGTTGCCAACCCTGCCAAGCAGGCCACAGTGCTTTTCCATGGTGCGTCTCCAGCCGAATTGTTGTTCGATCGTTGTTAGCCAGCCCACAACGCTATTTCACAGTCCAACCGCGTTGTCAATCGAGCGCCAATCGCTCAAAACACTTACGAACGCCAAAGGTGCTGCGTGCGATTGGGGTGTGGACGAGCCCAGATAGCACCGCGTTGACCCATGCGTGCACCGGGAGTAGCGTCGACCCCCTGAAGCTCGGGGGGATGTCATGCGCACTGGAATCGCCGTAGCTTTTACAATCGGCTTCGTCACGTTCGCGGCCTCATCGCACGCGGCCGAGTCGACTCTGCCAGCGGTCGTCGCTACCCACTTGAAGGACGTCGCCGCGGAATGCGTGGAAGTCGGGGGCAAGGCACTCACTGACGCAGCGATTACGCGTGCAGACCTGACCGGTGACGGCAAGGAGGACTACGTTTTCGATGTCGGCTCGATCCAGTGCGACGGCGCTGCCAGCATCTATGGCGATCGCAGCAAGAAAGTGACGGTGTACGTCGGTGACGGCGCGGGAGGCGCCGTGGAGGCGTTCAGCGATATGTCGTACGGGATGCGATTCGAAGGCAAGGGGATCGCAACGAAGGTCTGGTTGACGGTGATGGGCGAGGAATGCGGCAAGAAGCGGGCCGTCGACTTCGCCAGTGAGAAATTCTGCGACCGCTCCCTCGTATGGCAAGGCGCAACAAAAAAATTCGAATTCGCGCCGATATCGACCGTCAAGATGATCGAGTAGTAGATCTCTTCTCGCGCGTGGGTGAAGCCAGCCAACGCACGGCGACGCCGTCCAGTTCCTGCTTCTCGACGAGCGCATCCGCAATGCGAACCAGCACCAGGCGGCGGGCGCGCAGGAACGTCACGGCATTGCGATAGGAGTTGCGCAGCAGCGCATCGACCTGCCTGGCCTGCGCCGGCGTGGGTGCCGACGTCCAATGCAGGTTCCCGTCGGAACCGAAGCCGGACGTGCAGACGACGCTGGTGGCGACCCGCGTGGCGACGGCGAGATCGCTGGTCGGGCCGCCCCCGCAATTCAGGCTGATGTCGTCCTTGCCGTAGACCACCTCCTCCGCCGCGCGACCCGCAAGGATCGTGCGCATGCGCTCCAGTACCGCCACCCGGGTCATGACGCCGCTTTCGGGCGGCATGGAGGCAGTGAAGCCGAGGGAGCCGTCCATGCGCGGGATGATCGAAACGAAAGTGAGTTCGGGCGCACCATCCGTGCCGCCGAGCGCCGAAAGCGCGTGGCCTGCCTCATGCACGGCGACGCGACGCATGTCTTCGGCGGTTAGGCGTTGCGCGGTGTCCGCTCGACGCGGCCGGCGCGTCACCTCCGCGAGCAGGTCCGCCTGGCTGATCTTGCGGCCGTCCTTGCGCGCACGCCGCGCCGCGCCGCGCACGAAGAACTCGACGTCGGCGCCGGTGAGGCCATACGCAAGCTGCGCAAGTCCATTTACTCGCACCTCGCGGGCTACGTTGTTCAGCTTGCGGTGCGGCTGCAGGTAGTGCGTAAAGATCTGTTCGAGCGCTGCGACGTTGGGACGCGGCAACTGGATCACCTGGTCCAGTCGGCCGGCACGGCGCAGTGCCGGATCAATTTTCTCGAGGTAGTTGGTCGCACCGATCACGATGACGGGCTCGTTCGCGTCGAGCCCCTGGATCTGCTCGAGCAGCGCATTCACCACCTCGGTCTGGTAAACACCGTTGGAGCCGGAGAACAATTCCCGGTTGCCAATGCTGTCGATCTCGTCGATGAAGACGATCGCGGGCGCATAGCGCCGGGCCTCTGCAAACGTCTCGCGCATCGCCCGGAGGTGGAGATCGAGCCCGCCCGACGATTGCCACTGCGTCGCGCTGGCGTGGATGAATTTCACGTCGCACGCATGCGCGATGGCACGTGCCAGGGTCGTCTTGCCGGTGCCCGGCGCGCCGACCAGCAACAGGCCGCGGTCCACCGCCTGCCAGGGGATGCGCCCTGCGCGCGCCGCGGCGATGTCGGCGATGAGATCTTCCGCCACCTGGCGCGCTTCACCAAGACCGTGCAGGTCCTTGAGCGCCAGCGAGTCGGCGGCCGACACCTGGGCGATGCGCGCCTGGCAGCGCTCCCGCAGGTAATCCAGCGACTCCGACGCATTCAGCTTGAGCCGCAGTGGCGCGTGAAAGTCCGAGTGCACCACGTAACGCACCCAATCCGCACCGCCGGCCCGCCAACGTGGCGGGGGCTGTGTGCCGATCACCTGGCGGAAAATCTCGGCGAACAGCCGCGTATCGATGCGCGGCAACGTCAGGATCAGGTCCGTGGCGCGACGAAGGGGCTCGGGCACGTCCGCGCGTCGCGCGCACCCGATGAACACTGGTGGTGCACCGACCGCCAGCTGGTGCGACGTCCACTCCGCGTCCCACAGGGCTCGGTAAGCATGAAACGAAATCACGTGCAGTGCGGGCGCGGGCACTCGGGTATCGACCCAGCACCGTGTGTCGTCTCCCGTCACGGCGGCAGCGTGTCGGGTGTGTTCTTCGGGAAACCCGGCACGTGTCGGATCGAGCAGGCCCACCACGATGTCTTCCACGAAGGCGATATCCGATTCGATCACAATGATCGGCGCGGACTCCTGCACAAAACGCGCGAGCTGGCCGATCGGGCCGGCGGGATGCGACTGTGTGTTGAAGCGCTGCAGCAGACGATGGCCAAGGGCCCCGCGAATCGCGTCGACCAGCAGGACGGAAACGAACGCTTCCGTGACCGACAGATCGCTACCGGCCTTGGCTTCGGTGTCCGTTTCGGCGAGCCGCGCCCTCGCCTCGCGCGCAATCTCGATGATGTCTTTCTTCGCGGCAGGCGGAACGACCTCGTCGTCTTCCGGTGGCGGCTGGAGGGTCGGGCACTTCGGCGTGGTAACCACGCCGAGCGCAGCCAAGGGCGTGTCGTCGACCATTTCGATCTCGCCATCGGGCGTGACCAGGAAGGTCGACGCATACAGCACGTCCGCATACGCCACCGTCGCTTGAACGCGGAACCTGCCGTCCGTCGCCGCAATTTCCTGCTGCAGAGGTGTCCAGAGCTGCCGCAGCATCGCGATCTGACCCGCAGCGGCCGCGTCGGCGCCTGGCGCCACCTCGAGCCCGATTTCCTCCGGTGCTTCGATCACCACGAACGCGCCATGCTCGCCACGGATCGCAAAGAGAAAGAATCGCACGTAGTCGAGTAGCGTAACGTCGGTCAGCGCCAGCGATTCCAAGGCATTGACGAGATGCACTGGCGTCGACTGGCCGTTGAGCATGTGCGTGCCGGCCGGGCCGTGCAGAAGCAACGCCCGATCGACGCCGGCCACGCCCAGCATCCGGACATCGACGAGATCGTGATTCGAATAAAACGGCAGCCGCGCAAACCGAGCATGCAACAGGCTAGCGCTGGCAAACGCAGTTGGCCGGGCCATGGCCAGTTCCTTCAGGACGTCCTCAGCGACGTCGGCCTGGCACGGTTCCCAGGAGATGCTCGGCCCCAACGTGCGTTCCAACACCGCATCTCCGCTCAGGTTGTTGGTCCCGACAGTAGCGGTTGGCAGGGCGGCGCAGCAAGACATCCTGCTTTCAGGCACTGGAGTCCCACGGTATAAGGCAAGCAATACCTGCGGCCGACGGCCGTTACGGCCAGGCAGACATGGGGGGACGCGATGATTGGCATGGAAGTCGTGCCGCTGCTCTTTTTCACGATCGGGGCAGCCTGCAGCTGGCTCGTGGCCTGGCCCGGCGGACTGGCGCTGAAGGCGCTGGCACGCGCTCAGCGGTGGGACGGCGAACCCACTTTCAAGGCAGTTCGTCGGGCGGTCTTCTGGGCGTTGATGGCACACCTTGCCGTCGCGGGCGGCCTGGACGCGCTCGCCGGTACCCGGCACTCGCTGATGGCCGTCCTGCCTGTGCTCAACAAAGCGCAATGCGCTCCGTATTGCTTCTCTTGGACGCCGGCGGAAGAAATGAAATCCGGCATTCGGACCGTCGATGACTACTACCGGACCGTCGTCGGCTCGGGCAGTGCGGCGTGGCTCCGGTACCTGGCTTGGCAAGTACCCGGCATCGTCGCGGCATTCCTGGCGCTCGTCTCGTTGAACCCCTGGCAAGCCGCGGGTACGCGTAGCCTGCTCGGCCTGGGAGGGGTCACCCTGCTGTCCGTCGGTCTCGGGCTCGCCTTTGCAATGACGTTCGTGGTGGGCGCCATGATCTAGTTTCTCGTCCTCGATTGACCGGCATGGCCTCCGGTCAGCGTGCGATAAAAGTCGTTGCGCCCCGCACGTCGCCGGGCCTGAGCTCCCAAGTCACACCTTGGATCGACTTCGAACTGCGCACCGTCGTGTAGCGACGGTTGTGCCAATCGAGATCGAAGATGCGCTGCCAGCTTGTCGCAATCCGGCGCCGGTCCGGGCGTTCCTCAAACCTTCTTTCATCGGCCAGCGACGTCGGCAGATACCAGCCGTTCAGCACGTAATGCCATAGTTCGAAGTCAGAACGCAGCAGTCGCACGTCGTCCAGTTCGAGTTCGATACGTACGCCGCGGGTGCCCGCGGGCAGGTGACCTCGAGCCCTCAGATCGGGCTTTGACCGCTCCGCTCCCCGCCACTGGCACCAGACCCAGATGGGCGCCTGCCCGGCGTTTGCAGGCGGCCCCAGGCGAGCGCGCATCACGTCGGACATCCATTGGTACGCGCGAGCCCAATCGTGCGGGGCGTTGCTCGCGCGTGCGCGCCAGGTCTGCCCGGATAGAAGCGCCGCCAGCACGTCGGGAGTCTGGATCGTCCATGCACGCATCGTTCTTTGGACCGGCACACCGAGGGTGCTCACAAGCTAGCACGCAGCCTGTGGCGCTGTCGTTTCGCTGCCTGTTCTGAGATGCTGCCGATCGGCCAGGCAAGAGGCGGGACATGGTCGACTTACAGCACCGCTCGACGAGACGCATCAAGCCGCTGCAAGCCCTGCTCCTGGTCGGGATGACGCTGGCATGGCTAGCGCCTGTGCAGGCCGCGACCTGGATCGAACAGGCGCAGGCCGACCTGACGTGCACGGGACAGGCTGATGCATCGGAGCGGCTCGCCCTCGATGCCCCATGGCTGCCAACGCCCGTCGACGCGAAGAATGCCACCGCCTATTTTCGCGGCAAACCCCAGAACGCGCGGCAGGCAAAATTCCGTCACCTCACGCTGCTCGCCGCCGTGGGTTGGTGGGCCGATCTCGTCAACGACCAGACGCTGCGACAGGACGTTTACTTGACGATTGGCTCGATGGCGGATCGCTATGCGACCGCGAGCGATGGCTTGCTGTTCACGCAGATCGCGCGCTGTGCGCGCACTCACATGATCAGCACGCAGGTCGAACTCGAACGGCCACAGGCAGCCGCAGAACTGGCGCGGCAGCTGGCGATGCTCTATCCGTCCGCGGCCCCTGCCCACTCTGTTGAGGACTGGCCACTGATTCTTGCGTTGCGTGAGCTGCGACTGGAGCCCGACGCCCGAGCAGGCATTGAAGAACTCACGGCTCGCTCGACTCGTTACGGCGAAAGCGCGGTCGGTGCGGGGCAAGCGGATCGTGCGAGTCGATGGCTGGGGGCTGCGGCTGCCGGAACTCTGGCGCTTGGGGCAGCAGACCGCGCCCAGCAGCTCGCGCTGCGATCAATAGCCGTGACCGGCAAGTCAAGCGATGCGAATGCGGTGTGGCGGGCGTTTCCAACCGTCTACGATGCTGCGGCGAAGCTCGGTGGCGCGGTCGACGTCCCCACCCTTGGCTCAATGCTGTCGTCGCCGACACCGCAGGGATCGCTTAACGATCACCAGGCTGTGTTCGATTCGATTTTGCGTTTGTCGAAAGTCGCCGAAGCGAAGCAGCAGTTCGACGACATGGCCCGCCTGCAGCAGGTCGCTGCCCACGAACTCGCGCAGCAACGCGGCCTTGAGCGCTACCCGATGCCTTTCTACCGTTACGCGCTCGAACAATTGGCGCTCGGGCGCGACGCGGACCTCGGCACTCTCTCTCGGCGCGATCCTGCCTTTGCGTCGCGCACGCTCGCGATCTACACGGGACTGTACGACAAGCTGCTGGCACAGGCTCAGACGCAATTCGTTGCGGATGCACGCGAGCAATTGTTCTTCCAGTACAAGATCGACAACAGCCTGCATGCGCTTGCCGAACTTTCGTCGGCGATGCCTCGCTCGGCGCCAGAGATCACAGACACTGCATTTCGGCTGGCGCAGCTGCGGTCTTACGGTCGGCTGACGCTCGCTACCCTGGCGGGGGAACTATCGCGCACCCGCCTCGATCCGCAAACCAGATTCAGCGTCGAACGCTTTTTCTCGCTGGCGACGCAGACCTCCGTCTGGTTGCGCAAGTTGCTGGGCAAGCTGCAGGTAGCGGCGGAAACTCCCCTGCCCGATGGCGAGAAACTTTGGACGGCCTTCTTCACGCTCGACGTCTTCTACAACGAAACGAGTCGCGAGTTCGCACGCTACACAGAGTTTGTCCGGCAGCAAGCGCCAGCCATCGCAGAGCTCGCCACACCGCATCCGCTGGCGCTTCGCGACTTCCAGCGCCGGCTGCGTCCCGGCGAGGCGATCGTCGCCACGCTCGTGACGCCGCTCGACCTTTACGTCTGGGCGGTTACGCCGGACAAGGCCGTCATGACCCGGCAGCGTGTGACCGAGCGCGAGCTGCGTGCAAAAATTCAGCGTCTGCGTGCCGGGCTTACGCCGGGCAGCGGTGGCGCGCTGCCGCCTTTCGATGCGGCGGCGGCTCACGAACTGTACCGACTGGTGTTTGAGCCGGTCGCGAAGACACTGCAGGGCGTCACGGAAGTCAGCTGGTACGGCCACGGGCCGCTCGGCGCCGTGCCGCCGGCCGTGCTCGTCAGTGCACCGCCGACCAAGCCGCTGCTGCGCACGCCGGCCGAGTTCAAACAGACCGCATTCCTCGTCGACCGCTATGCGTTTGCAGCGCTCGCGGACCTGTCGCTGTTCGCCTGGCATCGCGACAAGTCACAGCCGCCACGCAGCCAGCAACGTTTCCTTGGGGTGGGTGCGCCATTGCTGACGTCCGCTGAGGTCGCGGGCGGTCCGCGTTCTCGGTCGTATGAACTTGCGGGGGGTCTCGACGGCAAGGCGCTGTCCGCATTGCCCAAGCTCGCCGAAGCGATCGACGAAATGCGCGGGCTCGCCGGCATCGTCGGTGAAGCCAATGCGACGCTGTGGCTGGGTCCCGATGCGGACGAGCAACGGTTCGTCGGCGACGCGCTGCGTGGATACGGACTCATCGCGCTGGCCACGCACGGCTTCCTGCCCGGCGAAGTGCGGGACGTGCCCGAGCCTTCGCTGATGCTGGCCCTGGCGCCCGATCGCCAGGATCGATTCGACGGACTGCTGACGAGCCGTGAGATCGCGTTGCTGCAACTCGACGCGCCGCTGGTGATCCTGTCGGCCTGCAACACGGCCAGTGCGGACGGAAGGCCGCGCGGCGAGACGTTTACTGGTCTGACGCAGGCATTTTTCAATGCCGGGGCGCGTTCACTGATGGTAAGCCACTGGCCCGTCATGTCGGGCGCGGCGGTGCAACTATCGGTGAGCACAATTGAGCGCTCGCAAACGCCAAACGCAACGCTGTCGAAGAGCCTGCAGCAGGCGATGCAGGCCGCTCGCAAGGCAGGCGCGGCCAGCGCGATCGAGGCCCACCCGTCGTTCTGGGGGCCGTTCGTAATCGTGGGCGACGGTCGCTAGCGGGGCGACGGGCCCCAGAGCACCCAGTCGCCGATCGAACCGGCGAGTGGATCGCCAGCACGTATCAGCGGCCGCAAGCGTTCGAAACTCTCCAGCTTCCAGCGGCCGTCATCGAGACGCGCGAGCCACACGGCCTGAGCGGTGACCCCGAGACTGGTCGAGTCGGTCGCGAGTTCCGACGGCACCACGGGACCGGCCGCAACAGCCTCGAGCGTGCCTGCATAGCCGCGGTTGGCTGCGTCGGTGACCGTGATGGTGTACTGGCCAGGGTCGAGGGACACGTCGTCGAGGCGCACTTGCCAACCTTCGATCGATTCGCGGTAGACGAGACTGTCGCGCCCTGACAGCACGCGCACTTCGAAAGGCGGACAGCCACCGCGCCAGGCGAGCGGCAGGTCGCGCTGGCCCGAGACGATGCGGGCACCCGCCACCAGGATCGGGACGGCAATCGCCGGCACGGCGCTGCCGTCCTTGCCGCAAGACTCGCCGCCGCGCGAGGCAGCCGTGCCGTCGAGTCGATACTCGTCATCCAACAGGATCGGGAGCAAGGACTGGAAGATTACAGCCAACTTGCCAAGCGGCTGC
Organism: Gammaproteobacteria bacterium; assembly: GCA_031404015.1. Taxonomy (GTDB): domain Bacteria; phylum Pseudomonadota; class Gammaproteobacteria; order Steroidobacterales; family Steroidobacteraceae; genus RPQJ01. The sequence continues at coordinate 41,799 of JANNGT010000027.1, forward strand.
GCATCGGGGATGACGAAAGCGCCGGGCCCCTTGAGGTTGAGTGTCTCGTTGCTCGCGAGCTGGACGGTCACCGCAGCGCCCGCCGGCAACGCCAGACGATCGCCAGCCATGACGACGGTGCCGATTTGCACCTGGACCTTCTCGCCCTTTGGCAATCGCGTCAGCGTATGTCGCGCCGCCGCAGGCCGGTAGTTGCCGATCACGCCGACGCCGGCATCGCTGGCAGCCTCTGCGCCGTGCAGGAGCAGTGACGGGAGTCCCGCGGCAAGCAGGGCGGCCAAGGCCAAGGTGCAGCGGTATCGCTTGAGTCCCACGTCAGTCTCCTTGCCCACCAGGTGATTTGTGCTCGCGGCGCCAGCCCGCACCTAGCGCACGCCACCAGCCGGCGGGACCAGCGGGAAATCGTGGGCGCCGCTCGTTCAGTTCCTCGACGGACTTGCCCGCCGTTGCCAATGCCTTGTACGCAATCGACAGCAAGATAGCCGCTTCGAGCGCGTCGAACACGAGCAGGCTGTCGAACAGCGCAAGCAGCACGGCGACGATCATCAGAACGCCGGTCGTGATCGCAATGACTGCGCCGAACCCGCGCAGCCACCACTCCACGAGCACGAACAGCGCGAACAGCAGCAGCGCGACGACACGATAGGCCAGGTTCGCCGACCAACCGTGTCTCTCGGCCTGCAGCGGTGTGTAACGCACGGTGTTGGCCAGCAACTCGACGCCCGGCAGCACTCCGCTCGGTGTCATCCAGAAATCGCCGGAGCTCGAATGGGTCGCGCCGATGAAGACGACGCGGTCGCGGAACAAGCGCGCGTCGTCTCGGGCGATCTCCGGATCTAGCAGCAGCGTCGCCGATATAGCTTGCGCTTCCGTTCGCGGAGCGGCCCGCGCCTCGCCGGTCAGACGCGGCCCGATCAACAGACGTTGCGCATTGCCATCGGGCGATTCCGCGACCCCGCACGACGACTGTGACGCAGCGGGCGGCACGACGCGGTCCAGTCCGGGCAATGGGGTCGCCAAATTGGCTGCCAGGCTCATAGCCATGGAGGGCAGCCACTGCAACCCGCCTGCCGAACAGATTGGCAGCCAGCGTTGCCAGGTGCGTACCGCCCCGCCGCCGCCCGTTTCGAAACTGGCGTGCGCCCACGCAAGGTGCGCGTTCTTTGCGACTACCGCATCGAACGGGCTTGCGGTTGCACGTCGGGTGCCGTCCTGCGCCGTCTCGACACGCTTCGGCAGGACGATCAGCACCGGTCCCGCGTATAGGGCAAGAAACTCATGCAGCGCGAGCGAGCCTGCGTCGGCGCTGGCAGCCGACAGCTCGCCGCCAGACAAGTCGATGTCCACAACGACAGCGCTGGGGGCCGCCTGCGTTACCACTTGCAGCAACCGCACCAATTGATCGCGGGGCGTGATCGGCGGCGCACCCCAGGCCCGGTGGGTCTCGGCGTCGATGTCGACAATGGTCACCGGCACGGTCCGGTCCGACTCGAACCAGCCCCGCGAGAGCGCGCGCAGCGCGGTGTCGGGATTGAAGGGAGCGTCAGCCAGCCAATCGGCCACGCGGTTGTGTTGCACGGTGCCCAGCAAAGCGAAAGTGCCAGCGATCAACGCTGCCAGCGTGGTGGCCCGGATGAAGTCACTGCGCGGGTCCGTGTCTATGCCCAGCGTGACTCGCACGCGACGCACGAGCCGCGACATAAGGGTCGCTGATCTTTCTTTTGCGCGGCGCTTACCCCGTGTCTCGACGTTCATTTGCTAGTCCCCGGCAGCCGCCCCATCATGCCCGAGTTCCCGGGTTCTGCCGAATGACAGAGGATCGCGGATGGCCATCCAGGCACAGATCAGTCATGAGCCCATCGGCAGGGTGCTGCGAGATCGTTGGCTTTGGCTGGCAACCATAGCCTGCGCGGCTACAGGCGCGGTCATTGGACTCTGGTTCGGCCCATCGATCGGCGAGTCCGCACTGGTTGGCGCTGTTGCCATCGGGATCATGGGACTCGCGCCGGGTTTCGTAGCGGGCCTGATGGCGGCCCTGATTCGCCGCCGCTCGCGTTCACGCCGCGCTGAGCAGGCAGCGCGCGAGCGATTCGTGGCGTCGCTTGACGAACAGTCTTCGCCCGATACTCGACACTCTATCGACCCCGCCCGTCCGCGCGTGCTGATCATCGATCAGTCCATGGCTACGCCTGGCGCACTCGACGCCGCGGTGATCGCCAGACTGCGAGTAGCCATCGAAGATCGTGTGGAACTCGGGGCCGCGGAATCGGAGCTGCGACACCACGGATTCGAGAAGTGCGCGTTCCGCATCAACGGCGAAACGATTGTGGAACGCAGTATCAATTGATGCGCGGGACGATCAGCGGCGAGCGGCAGCGCAGCCCAGGCTCCCGATCCAAGCCAAACCAGGTGCGACAAGGCACCCAAACAGGGTTGGCTGCGTTTGAATTCACCTCGCCACGCTTGCAAGTGCGAAGAATGCTCGCAAGATGCACGCATGAAAAACCCCGATACCCCTATCGATACGCAGGCCATCCTCAGCGTGATCGACGCGCAATCACAGTTGCAAAACCACCTCGCCGCGGCGCTCGGCGACATGTACGGGCTGTCTCTCAACGACCTCTTGATTCTCCTGCACCTCGACCAGTCTGTGGGCGGGCGGCTGCGGCGTGTCCAGCTCGCCGAGCGCCTCGAGTTGCCCGAATCGGGCGTCGCCCGAATGGTGGCCGCCATGGTGAAGCGAGGCTGGGTTACGCGCCCCGCTGACCGTCGCGGCGCTAGCGTCGGCTACGTGATGCTCACGAGCGCCGGCCACCGCCTCGCCCGCGACGGCGCGCAGGCACTGACTCAATTGGTCACCGCATTGTTCAGTGACCACCAGACGCCACAGGAACTGACAACCATCACCCGTCAGCTCTATCGCCTGACGTCCAATCTACCCGGCAAGTTGAGTGCCTGAGGCGGCGAGGATCGATTCCCAGGCATCGCCTCGCCTCGATCCCTCGTCGACCGCACAGACGCAACAACGTCACGCACGTTTCAGCCGGACAAAGTCCCCGAAGCCGTCTGAACTGCGAAGATCGAAGCCTAGTAGCTCGCAATAAAATGCCAGTGCTCGCTCCCGGTCGGAGATGGAGATGATTGCCACGGGCGTTCCAGCGGCGACGTCCCAGTTCGGGAACACCAGTACCGCCGACCGAATCCCCGGCAGTGTCCTGAATCCGGCTTGCCGAGAGCAACGAAAAAATGGTGGTATTCAAGGCCGACACATCGCCACGGCCGCGCGGGACGCGCCCGTGTGCGGCACTCATCCAACTTAGCAACTTCAGGGTATTTTCATGCTCACTCATCGCATCAACGCCTTTTTTATTGCCGTTGCCCTCTCCGCCTCGGCTCCAGCCCTCGCCAACGAGACTTTTTTCGCCGATCTAAGCGGCGACCAGGAGGTGCCAACGGCGGTTGCGAGCCCCACCTCGGGCAAGTTCGATATCCAGTTCAACAAGGACTATACGGAAGCAGAGTTCACGCTGCGGGTCGAAGGCGGCAACCAGCTGTTCATGGCTCACCTCCACTGCGCAGCCGTCGGCTCCAACGGCCCGGTCGTGGTTTGGTTGGCCGGGTCGCACCCAGCTCCAGGTGGCTGGAACGTCGACGGCAAGTGGGTCGGCAACACGATCCTGAAGGATTCAAACATCGTCAATCCATTGTGTGGCGCTAATCTCAAGGATCTGGCGGCGGCAATGCGCGCTGGGAACGTCTACGTCAATGTTCATTCGCGCGCCAATCCTGCAGGCGAGGTACGCGGTCAGGTCGTGCGCTGAATGATCGGATGGTGGTGCGGAACCAATCCGCACCACCGCGCCTAGCAAATCGATTTAGCGCGGGCAGGCTCGCCCGGGCCGATCGGGGGAACAGACGGCTGGACCCCCGATTGTGCGATCAATGTCTGCGCTTATTTACGTAAGACCCGATTGAACAGGTCCAGCGTTCGACTCCAGGCCAACTGCGCCGCCTCCGCGTCGTAGCGCGGCGTCGTGTCGTTGTGAAACCCGTGCTGCGTGTTCGGGTAGACATGCGCCGTGTGCTTCACGCCCGCCGCCTTCAGCGCCGCCTCGAACGGCGGCCAGCTCGCGTTGACCCGGTCATCGTTCGCCGCGAAATGCAGCAGTAATTCCGCCTTGATCGCGCCCACGTGCTCGAGGGCCGGGGCGCTGCCGTAGAACGGCACCGCCGCCGCCAGGTCCGGCAATGCCACCGCGAGCCGGTTGGCAATCGCGCCGCCGTAACAGAAGCCAACAACGCCAAGACGGGCGCCGGTGTCGGGCTGGGCGCGCAGGAACTGCGTTGCGGCAATGAAGTCCTCGAACGCCTTGGCCTGGTCCAGCGTCTGGAACAGCGCCCGTGCCTTATCCTCGTCACCGGGGTAGCCACCGAGCGGAAACAGGGCATCCGGTGCCAGCGCCACGAAATTCTCGAGCGCCACTCGCCGCGCGACGTCCTCGATGTGCGGGTTCAGTCCGCGATTCTCGTGCACGACCAGCACCAGCGGCAGCGGCCCCTTGGACTTGGACGGTCGCACGAGGTACCCGCGTGCCTTGCCATGGCCCTTGGGCGAATCGTATTCGACGTAGCGCGCGTCCAGCCGCGCGTCCGCAGGCGCAATCTGCTGCGCCTCCGCAAACCGCGGACTCAGTGCGCCAAGCAGGCCCGCGGCCGTCACCGTGCCGACCGCGAAATTCCCCACCCGCGCGAGGAACGTGCGACGGTCGATGTCGCCGTGCACATACTGGTCAAAGATCAGGAGCACTTCGGGATCGAAGTCACTCGCTTGTTGCGTCGGTTGCTCGTCCGCCATGGTTGTCTTTACCCGCGCTGATCGACGGCCTATCGTAGTTGAATCCGTGCGCCCCGGACCTGCGATTCAACTCCTAAGCAGTCACCGACGTTCGCTGGAGGCCTACATATGACGCAACGCGCCACCGTCTTCGCAATCATCGCCGCCACCTGGGCAATCAGCGGGTGCGGCGTGAGCTCCCCTGACCGGAACGCAGCCGTCGCGACCAGCGACGCACCCCATCTCCTCGTCGAGCTGCAGCCGCTGCCGCACGGGCATCCCCCGGTGCCCGGCTTCTCCTCGCCGCGGACGCTGCCCGACGGACATCCACCCGTCCCCGGACATCACCCGGCGCCGGCGCTGCCGGAAGGGCATCCCCGTTGCCCGGCGCGCGGAATGCTTGAAGCGCCGCCGTCCGACGCCGAGCTGGATCTGGGGCTGCTAAGCCCGCCAGACGTGGTCAGCACTTAGGGAGTGACCAAAGCAAACGTGGTGAAGGCTTCGCCTCAATGCCTACCGAACGCGCATTGTCGGCAAGGTCCTACTTATCGCTTCCAACCATTGAAATATAGTGCGCGGCGACGCAAGTTGAGATGACTCAGCACCATTAGCCGAGGCACGCGATGTCAACCTCCACGACAGAGTTCGAGCGTCTCGCAGTGCCGCTCGAGCGCGACGTTTTCCTCCGCAGTTTAATCCGCGAACTGTCCGGCACGCTCCAGGACGTGATCGGTCTCGACGAAGCGGCCGGCTTTATCAGCATCGTCGGGCAGCGCATTGGTGAGAGCATCAACGAGTCGTACAAGCTGGCGCTGAACACCAGTGTCCTTGACAGACACCAGGTCGCCAACGTCCTGGTCGACCTGAAGCGTCGCATCCAGGGCAGCTTCTACATCATCGAAGAAACGGACGAGAAGATCGTGTTCGGCAACCGGAATTGCCCATTTGCAGAAAAGGTGATCGGGCGCCCCTCCATGTGCATGATGACTTCAAACGTGTTCGGGGTCATCGCGGCGGAGAATCTGGGTCACGCCAAGGTCGTTCTCAACGAGACGATTGCCCAAGGCTCGGCGTCGTGCAGGGTTACGCTTTACCTGAAAGACTCGGCGGAGTCGGCCTCAATGGCTGGCCGCGAATACTTTCAGAGCTGAGCGACCTGTGTCCCGGTTGGCCGAGAACTTCGGCGATCTAGCCGATTGTTTCCCAGAGCCGATATTGCTGCTGGAGAGCGGCGGCCTTGTATGCGCCGCCAATCGTGCTGCGCTTACGCTTATTGCAACCCTGACTCCGAAGCAAACCGCGTTGGAGGAGTTGGTCTGCGATCTTCCCGAAACCGTCCATCTGTTCCTGCGTGCCTGTTTGCGGTCGGCCGAGCCCCTGCCTGGGGCCCTTACCTTCAAAATGCGCAACGGCGGGACCGAGCGCTACCGTTGCCAGGGATCGGCCGTCGCACAAGCAGAATCCAGCGGGCGCCCGCGGATGGTTCTGCGGTTCCTGCTGAAGGACGCTTCGTCGAGCCGATTCGTCTCGCTCAACCAGCAAGTCGAGCATCTGCGTCGCGAAATGGCCCGCAGGCATCACGCGGAGCGGACAGCGGAGCAACAGCGTCAGATCTGGCAGGTCACGTTATCCAGCATTGGCGACGGGGTGATCGCGACCGACACCGAGGGGCGCATTACCTTCATGAATGCCGTTGCGGAATCCCTGACGGGCCGCCACCAGAGCGAGTGTCAGGGCAAGCCTTTGGAGTGCGCATTCGTCATTCACAACGAGGACACCGGGGAGCCGCAAGAGAATCCCGTGCAGGACGTCCTGCGCTCCGGAAATGTGGTCGGCCTGGCAAACCACACGGTGCTTATCCGTCCAGACGGTACGCAGCTCCCCATCGACGACAGCGCCGCTCCGATTCGCGACGCGGCCGGGAACCTGTTCGGCGTCGTTCTCGTATTTCACGAGGTGGCGGAAAGTCGTCGGTTGCAGCGTGAGCTAGTGCGCCAGGCCGAGTCGCTGCACGAAGCCACGCGCCGCAAGGACGAGTTTCTCGCCGTGCTTGCCCACGAGCTGCGAAATCCTCTGGCCCCATTGCGAAACGGGCTCGCCCTCCTTCGTCAGGCAAGCACGGCCGACGGTGCAATGTCTGGTGTACTCATGATGATGGAGCGTCAGCTTGTCCACATGGTGCGTCTCGTCAACGATCTGATGGACCTGAACCGGATCGCGCATGGCATGACCGAGCTGAAGAAAGCGCCGGTGTTCATACGTGACGTCCTGGAGCGTAGCATCGAAGCCGTACGCTCCGATCTCGACGCCCGCGGCCATTCGCTCAGCGTCAGTGGCAGCGACGACACCGTGGTACTGGGGGATGCGGATCGATTGACGCAGGTGCTGTCGAACCTGCTGACCAACGGCATCAAGTATTCTGATGATGGCTCCAGCATCGCGCTCGCGATCGAAAAGACGGGGGATCAAGTGTCGATCCACGTGACCGACACAGGCATCGGCATTCCCAGCAACCAGCTGGAGCAAGTGTTCGAGATGTTCTCGCAGGTGCGCGGACACCAGTCGCGCTCGGAAGGCGGACTGGGAATCGGCCTTGCGGTCGCGCGCGGTCTCATGAAACAGCATGGTGGAACGCTCAGCGTCCGCAGCGAAGGGCCGGGCCTCGGCAGCGTTTTTACGATGTCTCTTCCGGTACTGAGACGTTTGGATGTACCGCAACCCGCGGCGGGGGTCGACAGTGAGCAGCACTCCCCTGGACCACCGTTGAGGGTTGTCGTGGCGGAAGACAATGTCGACTCTGCAGAGTCCCTCTGTGCGGTGCTGCAGTTGTCGGGACACGACGTGAGGATTGCGAACAACGGTCTGCGAGCCGTGGAACTCGCAGAAGAGTTTGACCCGCATGTCGTCTTCATGGATATCGGAATGCCAGAGATGGACGGCATCGAGGCAACGAAGCGGATTCGACAGGCGCCGGCCGGCGACCGCCACTTCGTGGTCGCTCTTACGGGTTGGGGTCAACGACAGGATCGGGAGCGCACCCGATCGGCCGGTGTCGATCGACACGTGGTAAAGCCAATCAGCCCTGAGGAATTAACGGAAATCCTCGGGCTCGTGAGTTCGCGGGTGTACGAAGCGCCCTGATCACCACCACCCCTCACCGTCGTGCCTCCGCTGCCACGACCAATATTGTCCGTCGGCGTACGCCGACACATCACGGCGACGCGTGCACTGCAAGCCTCTCGGTATGCTTGGCTTTCGTTTCCGCTTGCGAGCATCCGATCATCGCTTCTAACCCTCTCCCTGCTGCCCGCCTCTCAGGTCCGCCCCTGTACGTCGTACTCAATTCCGGCTCGGGCAGTGACGAGGCTGTTCCGCCCGCGCAGGTGATCGCGCAAGTACTGACCGACGCACGTCGAGCGCACGAGATCATCGTCGTCGACGACGGTGAGGATCTCAGCGCCGCAACGCACCGGGCGGTGGAACTCGCTCTGCGTAACGATGGGGTCGTGGTCGCCGCCGGCGGTGATGGCACGCTCAATACCGTGGCGCAGGCGGCGCTCGAAGTGAACTGCAAGTTCGGCGTGATACCGCAAGGCACATTCAATTACTTTGGTCGCGCCCAGGGAATACCGGGTGACACGGCGGAGGCCGCGCGCGCTTTGCTCACGTCCCGCATCCAGCCGGTACAGGTTGGCCTGGTCAACGATCGCATATTCCTGGTCAATGCGAGTTTGGGCATGTACCCGAAGTCGCTCGAGATCCGCGAAGAACAGACCGAGCGATTCGGCCGGTCCCGCATCGTCGCGGCATGGGCCGCATTGCTTACGGTACTGCGCAAATTTCATCCCTTGCGCTTGAAGCTGGAAGGTCCAGGCGGCACTCGCGACCTGAACACGTTGACGCTTTTCGTTGGCAACAACCGCATGCAACTGGAGCGCATGGGTGCAGCGGCCGATGGTGTTGAATCGGGCCGGCTAGGCGCGGTGGTGTTGCGGCCTGTTTCGAGGCTCGGGATGCTCTGGTTGCTGACTCAAGGCGCCATGCGCCGACTTGGGAGTGCCCGTTACGTCGAGAGTTTCACACTGACCCAGCTGAAAGTGGACTTTTCCCGTTCCAGGTTACGCCAGGTGAAGGTTGCCACGGACGGCGAGATTGCCTGGATGGACGTCCCGATCCAGTTCCGGGTATCGCCGCAGCCGCTGCTGCTGCTCAAACCCGATGCAGCCGTCGATGGGCGCACAGCCGCAGCTGAATGACGGTCCTGCTGCAGGTCTCTGATGCGCATTTCGGCACGGAACGGCCTGAGGTCGTCGCCGCCCTGCTTGGCCTTGCGCAGTCGCAACAGCCCGATGTGGTCGTGCTGTCGGGTGATATCACGCAGCGTGCGCGCCGCAGTCAGTTTGCGGCTGCACGTGCATTCGTCGACCGATTGCCGCCGACTCGCCTGCTGGCCATCGCTGGCAATCACGACATACCGCTGTTCAACGCGCTGGCGCGCATATTCGCGCCGTATGCCAACTATGCGCGTGCCTTTGGCCCGGACCTCGAGCCCGTATTAGAACTCGGTGACATGCTGGTGATCGGCGTGAACACGACTCGGCCGCGCCGGCACAAGGACGGAGAAATCTCAGAGCTGCAGGTGCAACGTGTAGGCGCTCGATTGCTCAGTGCGAAGGACCACCAACTGCGCATCGTCGTCGTGCACCAACCCGTGCTTGCGATCCAGGAAGGTGACACGCGAAACCTGATACACGGTCGTGAGCGCGCAATCGATGCGTGGGTGGACTCGGGCGTAGACATCGTCATGGGCGGACATATCCATCTGCCCTACGTGCGTCCGTTGCATGCACTCGGTGCACATCGACCAAGGACAGCATGGACTGTCCAGGCCGGCACGGCGGTCTCCTCGCGAGTGCGAGATGGCCTGCCGAACTCAGTCAATGTGATTCGATGCGTGTCCGGCACTGGTCCGCGTGGATGCATCGTGGAGCGCTGGGATTTTGCGTCGGGTTCGAATTGCTTCGAGCAGCACGCATCGCAATCACTGCAGTTCGCGAGTTGATTCCCTGGGCTGAGAAGCCGCGCATCGACCTACGAGGTGCTCACGCGCCATCAGTGCACAGGGGGTGGCGGGCCGCCGTGACCAGCGGAGTGGCATGCAAGTAGTCCGTTTCGCCGCTGCCGGGAATCGGTAGACTCCGCCCTCAGGTCGTCTGGGGGGCGAAGTTCATGCGATTTCCGGGTCTGCCGGCCACTTTCGGTTTGCTGTTGTGCAGCTTGGGCGCGCAGGCCGACGTCCTGCTGCGCAACGCGACCCTCTACGATGGCACCGGCCGGCCGTCCATCAAGGCTGACGTCCGCATCAAGGGCGATCGCATCGCTGCGGTCGCCGCGCAGCTCGAACCCCTTCCTGGCGAGACCACCCGCGACGTGCACGGTCTTGCGCTGGCGCCGGGCTTCATCGACATGCACAGCCACGGCAACGGTGGCTTGCTCGAGGATCTGGATGCGGCGACCGTCACGCGTCAGGGTGTCACGACGATCGTCGTCGGTCAGGATGGTGAATCCGATTACCCACTGGCCGACTGGTTCCGCAAGCTCGAGGCCACACCCCCCTCGCTCCACGTGGCGAGCATGGTGGGTCACGCCACGTTGCGCGAGCAGGCCATGGGTGAGGATCTCTACCGCGCGTCGACTGCCGTCGAGCTCGTGCAGATGAGATCGTTGCTGCAGCAGGAGCTGGCAGCCGGAGCATTCGGCCTGTCGACCGGCCTCGAATACGAGGCAGCGCATTTTTCGACCACCGAGGAAGTGATCGAACTGTCGAAGGTCGCCGCCGCGGGCGGTGGCTTCTACATCAGCCACGTGCGTGACGAAGCCAACAAGGTGTTCGACTCCTTCGAGGAAGTGCTGCGCATCGGCCGCGAGGCTCACCTTCCCGTCCAGATCACGCACATCAAGCTCGGGTCCACCGCGGTCTGGCATCAGGCGGCCCCGCGCATGCCCGCCTATTTTGAGCGCGCGCGCCGCGACGGCATCGAACTGAAAGCCGACGTGTATCCGTACACGTTCTGGCACTCGACGATGCGCGTGCTCGTGCCTGACCGCGATTACTTCAATGCGGAAAAAGTGGCACGCGCCATTGCCGACAGCGGCGGTGCCGCGGCCCTTCGCCTGGGCAAATACACGCCCGAGCCTGTTTTGGCAGGTCGCACGCTGGAGCAGATTGCGGCTGTATGGAAGCTCACGCCGGTCGAAGCGTACATGCGCATCGTCAAGGCCACCGCGGCCGAGGTTGGCAGCGACGAGGAGATGGAGAACGTGCTCGGCACGTCCATGACCGACGACGACCTGCGCTGGTTCATCGCGCATCCAGACATCATGTTCAGCAGCGACGGCGAATTGCACGGCTCGCATCCGCGCGGCGCCGGGGCGTTTCCCCGCGTGCTCGGCCATTATGTCCGCGAGGAAAAGGTGCTGTCATTGAGCGAGGCGATCCGCAAGATGACGAGCCTCCCCGCTGCACAACTGGGGTTGCGGGACCGCGGGCAGATCGCACCCGGCTACGCTGCAGACCTCGTCGTCTTCGATCCAGCTCGCGTGATCGACCGCTCGACGGTTGAGGACCCGGAGGCCCCGCCGCTGGGAATCCCCCACGTCATGGTCGCAGGCCAGTGGGTGGTGCGCGACGGCAAGATCACGGGCGCGCGTCCCGGTCGCGTGCTGCGCAGCGCGGCCTATCGCCACTGAGACGTCGCATGTTGACGCTGCGAAAACCGTACCTGCTGTACCTGGGCGATGCCAGCCTCAAGTCCGATTGCAAGACCGCGTTCGGCCTGCGCGACTGGTGCGGCGACGACGTGCTTGGTGAGTGGTCGCTGCCGGGTGCCGTCAGCGTCGACGTGCCACGCTTGTCGCCCGCGCAAGCGGCGGTGCAAGGTGCGGGTTCCCTCGTGGTCGGAGTCGCGCCGACCGGAGGCACGCTTCCCGAGTCGTGGGTGCCTGATCTGGAGGCAGCTCTCGACGCCGGACTCGACGTCGTGAGCGGCATGCACACTCGATTGACGTCGTTTCCATCGCTCGTGTTCAAGGCAGCCGCCCGTGGCGTGCGGCTCGTCGACGTGCGGCATTCTGCTGCCGCGTATCCCGTCGCAAGCGGTCGCAAGCGCTCCGGCAGACGCGTACTGACGGTCGGCACCGATTGTGCGCTCGGCAAGAAGTACACCGCGCTTAGCCTCACGCACGCGCTGCATTCCATTGGACGCGCCGCGACGTTTCGTGCGACCGGCCAGACCGGCCTCATGATCGCGGGCAGCGGCATCGCGATCGACGCGGTGGTGGCCGACTTCCTGGCCGGGGCTGCGGAGGCGCTGTCGCCCGATAATGCAGCGGACCACTGGGACGTGATCGAGGGCCAGGGCTCGCTGCTGCACCCGGCGTATGCGGCCGTTACTCTAGGACTCCTGCATGGCTCGCAACCGGACGCGATCGTGCTGTGCCACGCGCCGGAGCGCCTTACGATCGAGGAGTATCCGGACTATCCGATCCCGCCGTTGGCTGAGGTCGTCGATACCTACCTGCGGGCCGGGCGCCTGACCAACCGCAACATCCGCTGCGTCGGCCTCAGCATCAATTCCTCGACGCTGCCGGATGCAGACTGGGCTGCGTATCGAACGCGGCTCGAGCGCGAGTTGCGGTTGCCCGTGTGCGATCCCCTGCGCGGCGGTGTGGAATCACTGGCCATGGCACTCGTGGCAGCATGATCGACATCGAGACGCAGATCGAACACTGGCAACTTGTCGAGCCGTTCACGACCGCACGCGACTCGATTACGCACATGCCAGTGCTGGTCGTCACGCTGACCAACGGCACGGGTGCGAGTGGCTGGGCCGAAGCGGCTGGCGTTGATTACGACGGCGAAACACCCGAGTCGATGCAGCAGCAGATTGAAGCCGTGCGATCGCGCCTGCACGATGACTTGACCAGTCCGGAACTGCTCGAATGGCTGCCAGCCGGTGGTGCGCGCAACGCACTGGACTGTGCGCTGTGGGATTTGCGCGCGAAGGCCTGTGGAATTCCCGCCTGGCAGACGGCAGGTCTGCCTGCGCCCCGCTCCGTCACGACCGCATACACGATCGGCCTCTGCAGCGACGTGGATGTGCGACGCAAGGCCCGTGACGCGCGGCCCTACAGCCTGCTCAAACTCAAGGTCGACGCGGATCGCCACGTTGACCTCGTGCGCATGGTGCGGGAAGAACACCCCTCAGCCCGAATCATCGTCGACGCCAACCAGTCGTGGTCGCGGTCGCTGTTGCAGCGGCTGTGCTGGCCGCTGCACGAACTGGGCGTCGAACTGATCGAGCAACCTTTGCCGCGCGGGCAGGATGCCGAGCTCGATGGCTTGAACACGACCTTGCCACTGGCCGCCGACGAATCCTGCACGGATCGGCATTCACTGCCAGGTCTCGTCGGCCGCTATCGCTATGCGAATATCAAGCTCGACAAGTGCGGGGGACTCACCGAGGCGCTTGCGATGTGTCACGAAGCGACGCGACTGGGCCTCGAAGTCATGGTCGGCAACATGTGTGGCACGTCCCTCGCCATGGCGCCCGCATTCCTCGTCGCGCAGTCGTGTCGCTATGTGGATCTCGATGGGCCGCTGCTGCAGCGACTCGACCGGCCGCATGCGATCCGCTTTGAAGGCAGCCTGATGCATGCGCCGGAGCCGGCGCTCTGGGGATGACGTGAAAACGCCCGAAGCGCTTCAGCCCCTGATCGACGACGGCGTCATCGACGAGGTGGTTCGCTCGCTCAAAAGCGGCAAGGAAGCGACCGTTTACGTCGTGCGCTCGGGCGCGGAACTGCGCTGTGCCAAGGTGTATCGCAACATGGCGCAACGCAGCTTCCGACAACGTGCGCAGTATCAGGAAGGCCGCAAGGTCCGTGGCAGCCGCCAGGCGCGCGCGATGCGCAAGAGCACGTCGTTCGGGCGCTCGGAACAGGAAGCGGCATGGAAAAACGCCGAGGTCGACGCGCTGTATCAGTTGTCTGCCGCGGACGTGCGCGTGCCGAAGCCTTACGGTTACTTCGATGGCGTCTTGATCATGGAACTGGTGACAGATGCGGACGGCAACCCTGCGCCGCGGCTCGGTGAAGTGCAACTGCCGGCAGACACCGCCCGCGCATACCACGGGTTCCTGGTGACGCAGGTCGTGCGCATGCTCTGCATCGGCCTGATTCACGGCGATCTGTCGGAGTTCAACGTGCTGGTCGCGCCCGACGGTCCCGTGATCATCGACCTGCCGCAAGCCGTCAATGCAGCCGGCAACAACGGCGCCCTGGCGATGCTGCGGCGTGACGTCGACAACCTCAAGCACACGTTAGGGCGCTTCGCACCCGAACTGCTCGAGACGCAGTTCGCGTTGGAGATATGGGCGCTGTTCCAGCACGGCGAACTGCGCCCCGACAGCGTGCTTACCGGCATCTTCGTGCCTGATGCCACGATCGTCGATCCGGACGGCGTCATGCTCGTGATCGACGACGCGCGCGAGGAAGAGATCCAGCGTCGCCTGCGGTTGCTGACCTAAGCGAGATCCTCGGCGGTTTCGTCGACCGATTCGAGCATGGCGCCCTGGTGGCTCATGCGGTGAGCTTGCGCTTACGGCGCCACGACGGCTGCACTGCGAGCGTGGCCTTGCCCACGGTGCGTCCGGCGATCGAGCGCAACACGAGCTTGCCGCCCGCATCGACCTCGCAGGGAACCACGTACACACCGGGCCGCAACATCGCCTGGATGGCCTTCGCGGCCGCCCGGCGTTTGAACAGCGTTGCGGAGGTCGGGTCGTCGAAGGCCCACGCGTCGTCGTGCATCAGGTAATACAACGACAGTCCCGGCAGAGTCGCGACCAGCAGGTAGCGCGCACGGTCTTCGATATCCTTGACCTGCCGCTCCAAGGCGCGCCGTTGGACAGCCGTCAGTGGCGGATCCTCAACCTCCTCGACTGGACGCTTGGCACTCGCGGCTCGTCTGGGCCTGGTCGTAGCCATGTCGACTCCCTTTTTTGATCATTTATTCATCGATCGTAGCAGGGAGCGCGCTGCAACCACCACACTCAGGGCAGCGCAACGGACATTAACGTTCGAATTGCTCGCTTGGCAGTGGTACCGCGAGCGTCGCTGGTCGTCTATAGGCACACGAGCAATGCAACGCGGGTCACTGCCGCCGCATCTTGCAGTCGCGAGCCAGCTCACAAATGCGCCTTGAGGACTTGTGCAGCAGCTCATTTTTAGAGGAGGCTGCGACGTCGCGGGAGGGAATGCTCATGGAACGGATGGATCCGTCTGTTTTGCGCTCGGCGGTCGACAGCCTGCGGCGGGTCATGGATGACCACGCCGTCTGGCACGAGAACCTGTTGCGTTCGATATTCTGCGAGTACGCCATCCGGCTGGACGATCTTGCGCCGGCCGCGCATCGCGATTGCGCGTTCGGCCGGTGGTTCTACGACAGCGCACCGAGCGGCCTGCGCGGCCAGATGGAATTCGTCGCCATGGGCAAGGAACACCAGCGCCTGCACCAGGTCGCTACACGACTGCTGCGTTCGGTGCGGAACAACGGTCCGATCGACCGTCTCGACTTCGAGGAGCTGGTCGCGACCAATGCGCGATTTCGCGTGCACGTCGATTCGCTGCGATTCTCGATGGAGGTTGACTTTGGCAACCGCGATGCGCTCACCACCGCGTATGGGCGGGTCGACATGCTGCCTGCGCTCGAGGACCTGCGCTGCGTGGCGCGCGACAGCGGCGTGCCGTGCAGCCTGGTGTTCGTGGACGTGGATAATCTAAAACAGATCAACGATCTGCATGGACATGCCATGGGCGACGCCGTCCTGCAGGGACTCGTCCGGCACCTCGACTCCCACCTGCGCCCCAACGACAAGGTGTTCCGCTATGGGGGCGACGAGTTCCTCGTCACGCTGCCGGGCGCTGATCTGTCGGTCGCGCGCTCGGTCGTCAATCGCATGCGCGAAAGCCTGGCCGGCCAACTCGTGATCGCGGGAGCGGAAGGCACGGTGCTGGCCGTCACCGCGTCATTTGGCCTCGCACTCCTCGACCCGGACGAGGACCCGACTGTATCGATCAGCCGTGCGGACCAGGCACTGTTGCTTGCCAAGACGGCTGGCCGCAATCGGTTGTTGGCGTGGGACGAGTCCGTGCAGACTGGCACGCACTGGGCCCTGGTGGACGCCGACCAGGCGAGCGGCTGAACGCCATCGTTCGTCCGCCGGCCTGGGTGACCAGCATGGGTCACCAGCCTGTTCCTGCCGCGAGGTCAGCGAGCTCCTGCACCATGTACAGAACCAGCGAACTCAACATCACGTAGCCTGCGATTGCCATGATCCTTTCTCCTGCATGTGTCGCGCCGGTATGGCGCGTCTCCATGGGTGATCATGCTAGGTGTCGGCTGCAGGCCATTCCAGTCGTTATCGACGAGTGGTTCAGTCACCGCGACGAAATGCAGTCATGGTCACGATGGTGACGCTCGAATCGAGCGGATCGAACAGAATGCGCGCTTCCTTCCGCTCGAGTTGGCGCAATACCTGGGCAATTTTGTCATCGTGCGAGACGACCTTGTCACCGTAGTCGGTGCCTTCGCGCAGGATGAAGCTCTCGATCACACCGCGCAGTGCATCCGGCGACAGCTCCGTATGCGGAATCGGAACGGGCTCAGGACGATCGCGCGGATCGTCGCCACCGCCCGGCCACTCGTCAGCCTCGCTCACGCGGATTTCTGCCGTCGCGGACGTCAGGTTGCCATCAACGTCGGGCCGCCCTTGGCCTCGGCACGCTGATACGCAGGCCGCGCCCGCATGCGCTTGTGGTACGCCGCGATGTGCGGGTATCGCCCGCTTTCCGTCGAGCGCGCCAGCAGCGCCTCGATCGCAAAGCTCATCTGGAAATCGGCCATGGTGATGTCGGGGCCCGCGAACCAGACGCTTTTTGCGAGATGCCCTTCGATGAAATCCAGCGAGTTCTGCAGGTTGGGGTCGATCAAGGTCGCCTGCACTTTCTGGCACAGTCCGCGCGCGATGGGCTTGGCGAAGAACGGCATCGGCCGCGTCGGGATCGTGCTGAAGACCAGCTTCATGACGAGCCAGTTCATCAGTGAGCCCTCGGCGTAGTGCATCCAGTATTTTGCCTGCCAGTACGCTGGCGTGCCGGGTGCCGGCACCAGGTGTGCAAGTTCGCCCGTGCCGAGGTGGCCGAACTTCTCGACGATGTATTCGATGATGACGGCCGATTCGGCGATCACCGCACCGTCGTCGGTCACGACGGGAGACTTGCCGAGCGGATGGATGGACTTGAGTTCCGGCGGGGCCAGCCGCGTCGCCTTGTCCCGCTGATAGACCTTGAGTTCGTATGGCGCGCCGAGTTCTTCGAGCAGCCACAGGATGCGTTGCGAACGCGATGTTTCCAGGTGATGGACGACCAGCCCCGCCGCTACGTTGCTCACTTGACGAGCCTCAGCACGCCGCACGCTTCACGGGCGCCGCCGGCGCAGCCCTTCTTGCGGTCGGACTCTGCGTCGCAATACGTGTCCGGCTGCGTGTGCACGACGATGGCGCTGCCGTCCGCGTCGAAGACGCTGAGTCGGCCGGGCGATAACGTGATGCGATTGGTCGTGTGCTCCAACGTGCCTGCGCCTTGCTTGACGTCCAGGTTGATCAGGTCGCCCATGTGAAATGGGTGATTGATGTCCGTGGCCGGTGTGCTCTCCATCGCCGTGTCGGGCCGCGACTGGCCCGCCGGACCGGGGTCGTGATGCCCGCCCGCCGCCGCGCAGGGTTCGCACTGGCCGACTTCGTGTACGTGCACGGCGTGCTTGCCGTCAGGCAGGCCCTTGACCGTCATCCGCACGACCACTTCCTTGATGCCCTCTGCCGTCACTTGCTCCTTGAGCGTCGCCCTGCCGCTGATAGCTGAGTTCGTGCAGCCCTTGATGTCCGCCTCGGCTTTCACAGCGTCGTCCCCGAAGGTAATGGCAGGCACTGCCACCAGGGCAGCCAGAACAAGCGTGGACACTGACCGCATGAGGAGTCTCCTTAAAATCGAAAAGTTCGGAGCAATTCGAAAGAACCGAAGCGATCAACGGTACACGACCGCGATGTGCGGCACGGTGGTCACGTCCGGCTGTTTGAGCAGGAACGTGCGCAGAAACGTGGTGAGCTGTTTCTCGGAAAGCGCCATGATTGCGGGTTCCGTGGCCAGCTGCTCGCCGCGCGCCTGCGCCCGCTTTGACGCCTCCGCGTACAGCTTCAGGACCGCGGCCTTCTCGTCCGTCAGGATACCCCCTGAGAGCACCTTGTAGCGCAGGTTCGTCACCGCGGGCGTTGCCACGAGTCGCGGCTTGCCCACTTCGATACGAATGCCTTCGGGGCCGGATTTCACGTCGTATTGGCCCGGCGCGAGGTCGAAGCCAAAGGAGTACTCGACCGAGTACCAGATGGCGACAGTGCCCGTGGAATGCAGCCCGAGCAACGACTGGTCGATGACCTGCGTGACTGCATTGGGTTGGCTGACGGTTGCCGCGAGAAATTTCTGCTGTGCCGTAAGCTGCTTCTTGCCTTCCTGGAGGTAACGGACGTACGTCGTCCGGCCCAGCAGCCTCCGCTCGGTCTCGGTCACGGTGTCTTGCAGCAAGCGCGCCCGCTCGTTGGCGGAACGCACTTGGCCCTGCATGACAAAGTACGTGATCGCGGCCGCGATCGCCGCGGCGCAAACCAGCCAGCCCGTTCCAGGTGAACGCGACATTGGATTCTTCACTGGGCGTGTGGCCTCAGAACCAGTTGTAGTTGAAGCTGATGCTGACGCGCTCGGAGCGCACAGGATTCGGGGACACCTCGTGCCGCAGCCAGCTCTCGAACAATAGCAACGTGCCAGCTGCAACCGGCATCGTGACCCATGGGCGGTTCTCAGGGCGCGCCTGCGCAGTGCGAGGCGGCGCGGCCATGTACCGATCCAGCCGCGGGTCCTCAAGCTTGAGGCCTGGCACGCCTTTGGGCGTGCGTACGTAATACGTGCCACTGAGGGTGGACAACGGGTGCAGGTGCAGCCCATGCGTGACGCCTCGCGGCATCATATTGATCCAGCAGTCGGTCAGGCTGAGCTCACGCCCTGCCAGGTCGTAGTCGAGAATGCGTGCGTACGCGTCGACGTGCCGCTGCAGCTTCTTGCCGAGCAGCGCGAAAGTGGGCGACAGCGTCTGCATGCGATTAAGCGAGCCGTATGACGTGTAGCCGCCCGGGTAGCGTTCCCTGGACCACGCCTGCCCTGCCCGGTCGTCCAGGCGATACTGCTCGCATTCGCGCAGTAGTCGCGCATTGAAGGGCTCCCATCCGGTGCGCTGCAGCTTCGCGGAATAGACGTGAGTCGGAAACAGCGTGTGCACGGGCATGCGTCAGTCCTCGACCGACTGTCGGCGACGGTCAGGCAGCGGATCGTCTTCGTCGGGGACCGTCTGCTGCAGCACGGCCAACACGGCCTCCGCTGCCCGGTATCGGTACTCGTAGCGATGGTCGATCGGTGCGGGACGCGCGTTCAAGTACAACTCGAGCGCTTCCCCGATCACCTCGGCCTCGAGTTCGGGAAGCAGCAGTTTGATGCGGCTGTTGGCCATGGGTGGTTTCTGCCGGTGGTCAGCGCGCAGTCACGGCGGCCGGCGCACGTTGCGGCAACGCGATCTCGCCTTTGCTCGTGCACCGTTGCGTGCCGAAGAAACTCGCGCCGCTGAGCTTGCCACTCAACTCGTAGGTGACCTTCTCGACAGGCTCGCCATCGAGCATGCCGAGCACCTGGCGGGCCATGCGCAACACTGAAACGGTGACCGGCACGCTGTCGACGGCTTCGCCAAAGCGCGGCACTGACCCTGCCTGGTCGCTGACGCCCGTCAGCGGCTCGATGCCGGCAACGCTATGATTCCGCATCAGGTGCAGTCCCGCTTAAAGCTGGACAAGTGTCTTGAATCCGCCCCAGAACATCCGCTTCCCATCGAACGGCATCTTCTTCGGGTCCATCATTGCCTGCAGGCGCTTGTCCTGGAAGACCGCCTTGTTGATGCGGTCCCGTTCGCGCCGCGACTTGTAGACGATGTACGAGAACACCACCACCTCGCCCGGCTTGAGTTTGACGCTGCGCGGAAAGGACGTGACCTTGCCCGGGCTAACGTCATCGGCGATACATTCGTGGTAGTCGAGGGCGCCATGCTCTTTCCAGACCTTGCCAGCCTTGCGCGCCATGGCGCGGTACGCGGGCAACTGCGCCTGCGGCACGGGAATGACGAATCCGTCGATATAGGCCATGGTGCTCACCTCGATGCGTAGGATTTATCCGGCGATGATCACATGCCGTGTGCGAGGTTTCCACAGTGCAGGTCGATTACAATGAGCGCTGGCGCCCTATCATGCCTTCCCGGAGCCCTTGGACAATGCCGCGCATCCTTCTCCTGTTGCTGGCGACCATCACTCTCTACGGTGGTCCATTCGATGCGACTCGTGCGGAGGGCAACGACGACTCGACGATCGCAGCCACGATCAAGGCCGCGCTGCTCGACAACCGCTACACCAGCGGCACGCGCATCAACGTCGACAGCAACGAGGGCGTCGTGCAATTGAGCGGCTTCGCGCTAACCGAGGACGAAAAGGCTGCGGCGACCAAGGTCGCCTCCGGCGTGACCGGCGTCAAGCAGGTCATCAACAACGTCGCGGTGGGCCCGGCTACATCGATGGGAACGAAACTCGACGACAGCCTGATCACAGGGCGGGTCAAGGCTGCGCTGATGGACGCCGCCGACGTCAAGAGCCTGCAGATCAACGTTGAGACGCGTGATGGCGTCACGCAGCTGGCCGGCTACGTTGCATCCGCGGCGATGAAGGACAAGGCAGGCCAGATCACGGCAGGCATAGACGGCGTCAAACGCGTCGACAACGTGCTGGTGGTCAAGGCCCGTTGAGGACCTCGACCTGCGCCGACGGTGCGGCGGTGGTCCAGTAGGCGTACATGTGTACGCGGCCGGTGCGCACGTCGCACATCGCGCGCTTCTGCTGGCCGTCTTCCAGCCACTGCTTGATGTTCACGCGCGCGGGCAATTGCACCGGCGACAGGAACTGCGTCTCGAGCCTGGCATCCGAAGGCGCGGTATCGACGGGCCGCTCGGCAAGGCTGCGGGCAAGCGACCACATGCCGTGCGAAATTGCACCGCGCAACCCGAAGAACCGGGCTGCGCGGTGGTGAAGATGAATGGGGTTGAAATCGCCCGACACGCGCGCATAGCTCCAGGCGTGGTTCAGGTCCACCTCGATCTCGGTCAGGACCTGGCTGTCTTTCGGTGCCTTGGGTGGCCGCGGCGGCCGCCCGCCCGTGCGCGGCACCGAGTCTGGCCACCGCGACAGGAACACACACGTCTCGCGCCAGATCGTCTGGCCGGCCCGCACTACGTCGGTAATCATGTCGAACGCAAGCCCGGCATCGGTCTTGCGGTAATTGCGCGCGGCAACGACCAGGTTCACCGTCATGCCGGTTTCCAGCGCCCTCGGCTGGGCAATCGTGTTACCGAGGTGGATCAGGCCCATCGGGCGCAGCGGAAACGCCTTGAGCCCCATGATCTGCAGGTGCAGCGGCATCGCCAGCACGTGCGGGTACGTGATCGGCACGTAACCGTTGCGCACGTCGGATGCGTCGAAAGCGCAGACGTCTGCATAGCGCGTGACGTTGCGCGGCTCGATGACGACGCCGTCGAGCCGAACCTCGAATTCGGGCGGGTCCACCAGCGACAGCAGGTCCGGGCGGCGCGTCAGCAGGACCCGCGGATAGCTCGCGAGTCCAGACGGCAGTTTCGTCAGGCGCAGCTGTACGGTATGGCTCGTCACCTCAGGGTTGGACCTGATCGATGACCACGTCCAGGTTTTCGCTGCCGCCCTTCTTCTGCACCGCCCGCCCGATCAGGTCGCCGCTGGCAGTGACGGCCGTGCCGCCAAAAGCCACGCGCGCAACGATCTCGACATCGTTCACCGACGACAGGTCGCGGCCTTCGATCATGGTGTTGGCGTCGCTCAATACGACCTGCGCAGGCAGCTGGTCGCTCATGATGCGGGTTGCCGCGATCGGCGGCCCTGGAATACCGGGTTCGCGCGCCGCGACGAACAACGGCACGCCCGGCTTCAGCTTGGCAGCGAGCGCCGGATCGAGGTTGATGCTGATGCGGATCGTGCGGCCTTTGGCCGCGACGTCGCCGCCCATGGCGCCTGCATTCATGGAGCCACCACCCATGGGGCCGCTTGCGGGGCCACCCACCTGCCCGTCCGAGGCAGCCATGCCCTGCGGAGTGCCGCCACCCGGCACGTCCACGCCCAGTTCTCGCAGCTGGCCAGCGATCACTTCGCGAATCTCCGGCGGCGGGTTGGCTTCGAGCAGCTTGGTCCAGTTGCGCTTCGCCGTCTCGTTGTCGCCCGCACGCACTGCCATCACGCCCTGGTACCAGAGGCCTTTCTGGTTCGCGGGGTCCGCGGCGAGCGCTTCGTCAATGATGGCCTTCGCACGCGGCACTGCAGCCGCGTCATCGGTCAGTATGAGCGCTTCGGCGAGGTCGAGCAGCAAGGGCATATCCTTCTGCGGCGAGAGCGAATTCGCCTTTTCGTAGGCGCCCGCGGCCTTCGCCGCATTGCCGGAAACGAGGTACGTGCGGCCGAGCATGCGCCAGCCTTCAAGGTCGTTCGGCTCGTTCTGCAGGCGCGCCTCGAGCGCCGCGGTCACCTGGTCCATGGAACCGCCGGTTCCCAGCGCATCGTGCCCCTGCGGCAAGGGTTCAGCGGCCACTGGGTTGTCCCAGGAGAAGTTGTTCACCTTGGCATACAGCCCGAAGGCCCCGAGCCCGATGGCAACGGCCAGTGCGAACGCGACCGGCGCCGCCTTCGCTGCAGGCTCGTCGTGCGCCCCGGCAGGCATCGGTTTCAGCAACGGATAAAGCACCAGTGCGATGGCGATGAGCACCATCAATGCGCCGACGGCGATAAATGCAGTCATCACGATTGACCAGCCTCCGGGCCTTCATCCTTCATCTGCGCAGCCTGCCTGCGGATGACCCGAAGACCCACGAACGTTCCAAGGAGCAACAGCAGCACCGGGGCTGCCCACAGCAGGAAATTGCCAGCAGTCATGCGCGGCCGGTACAACACGAAGTCGCCGTAGCGGTCGATCATGAACGTGCGGATCTCGTCGTCCGTCTTGCCGGCAACCATCATTTCCCGCACTTCGCGCCGCAGGTCCTGCGCGAGCGTGGCATTGGAGTCGGCGATGGTCTGGTTCTGGCAGACGAGGCAACGCAGCTCGCGGTTGATGTGCTCGTAGCGCGCCTGCATCGCCGGGTCGTCGAACGCCTTTTCGTACGCGATGGCGAAGGCTGGCACGGCCGCGCCGAGCAGCAGCGCCAGGCCGATGGAACGCAGCAAACGGGGCATATACAGCAACATGTCGTTCAACCCTTGGCCGGCGGAGTCGCCGCCTGAATGCGCGGCAGGAACTCTTTGGTCCACACCTCCATCGTCATCGGCGCGATGTGCTTGAACAGCACCTTGCCGTCGGGTCCGATGAGGAACGTTTCCGGCGCGCCATACACACCCCAGTCGATCGCTACGCGGCCTTCAGAGTCGGACGCCACGACCGAGTAGGGAT
>JANNGT010000028.1:0-6956 GCA_031404015.1 Gammaproteobacteria bacterium
AAGGCAACCCCGGCAAAGCCGCGACGTTCCGCCACGCGACCCA
This sequence comes from Gammaproteobacteria bacterium, assembly GCA_031404015.1. GTDB lineage: Bacteria > Pseudomonadota > Gammaproteobacteria > Steroidobacterales > Steroidobacteraceae > RPQJ01. The sequence goes on from JANNGT010000028.1 coordinate 44, forward strand.
CACGCAGTGGCTGTCGTGCAAGAACTGCCACAACACAGTTTTCAAAAAGACCGACGAGAACCTGCAGTTCACACACGACGACATGGAGAAGGACAAAAAATACTGCGGCGCCTGTCATTTCACCGTCGTCGTCATGCAGTCCGGCTGCAAGGGCTGTCACACCAAGAAGAAACCCGCATGAGCAGTGACGTTCTCGCTGCCAGACCGGTGGGGTCGAGCATCAGCCTGCGCTGGCAAGGCGTATTCGCCCTGATCGTGCTCGTCATTTACGTTGCTTCATCCGCGTGGCTACTCGAGCGCGAGCGCCGTGCGCTGGGCTTCATCGGCCAGCAACTCAATAGTCACCGCGTCCTGCAGGAGGCGTTGGCGCCGACCTTCAATACCCTGGCGCACACCCTGGTCCAGACCCAGGGCGTTCTGAGCAAACCGAACTTTTCCCCCGACACGCACGCCAGCTACGGGCACATCGCCGTCAGCCTCGATCCGCTCGTGGCACGGCTGCAGAACCTGCGCCAGATGGGCCCCAAGCTGGCCAGCGATGTGGATCGGCTGACGATGGCCGTGGAAAGCGTGCGTCAAGTCCCGAGCGGTCGCAACCTGGCGCAGGTGCGCGATGCCGAACAGGCGCTGATCGCCGACTTCGATGACCTGCTAACGACGATTCAGCATCGCGCCGACGTGCTGGCAAAGCAGTACCACGCCCAGCAGCAACGCATCAGCCTGATCGCGATCGCAGCGAGCGTGGGAGGCGCACTCGCCACCGCCGCGATCATTCTCACATTCTTCACACGGCTCGCGCGCGACCTGCAGCGGTTGCAGTCGCGTGCAGCCGCCATCGTCTCGGGCTACTCGGGACCGCCTCTGAAAAACGGGCGACGCGACGAAGTGGGTGGACTGATCGACGCCGTCAACCGCATGCAGAGCGACCTGCGGCACTGGGAGCAGCAGCAGGAACTCGGCCGGCAACAGCGCTTCCATCAGGAAAAGATGGCGGCGGTTGGCTCGATGGCTGCGGCGATCGGGCACGAGGTCAGCAATCCAATCGCGGCCATCGCGGGCGTCGCGCAATACCTCATCGAAGAAACCCGCGGAGACACACAACGGACCGGCCAGCTGGCGCACGATTTCAGCGTCCAGATCCTTCGTCAGACTGAACGCATCTCCCTCATCATGCGTCAGCTGGCCACCCTCAGCAGGCAGCAATCACCCGAACCCGAGTTGCTCGACCTGAACGCGCTCGTGCAGAGCACGGGCAGCTTTATCGCGTTCGACAAGCGGTTCCGCGGCATCGAGTTCGAGTATCGGCTCGATCACGAGATGCCTGCGGTCACTGCCGTGGCCGACCACCTGACGCAGGTCCTGATGAACCTGCTGATCAATGCGGCAGATGCCATGGAGGAGACGCCGAAGCACGGTGCCGCACGCATCGAGGTGGCGACGGCCCCGTGTGAATCTGGCGTGCGACTCGATGTCGCCGATACCGGACAAGGCATGACAGCCGAGGTCATGGCCCGCGCGTTCGAGGAATCGTTTACGACCAAGCCGGCCGGTCGCGGCCGCGGCATCGGCCTGTTCCTCTGCAAGACGCTCATGGAACAGGCGGGCGGACGCATCGAGCTCGAGTCGCAACCGGGCGCGGGCACCACGGTTCGCGTGTTCCTGCCGTTGGTGGCGCCCGACGGGGCGGGAGGGTGACGATGGCATCCTCACTGCACGTACTGGTCATCGACGACGAGGCTGCACTGCGACAGATTGTCGCGGCGACGCTGGAGAAGGCAGGGTACGAAGTGGACCAGGCCGCGTGCGTGCGCGAGGCTACGACCAAGCTCGCGCGCGGTGACGTCGACGTTGCGCTCTGCGACATCCGCATGCCCGACGGCAGCGGCATCGACGTGCTGCACCAGAGCAAGGCGGCGGGTCTCAACACTGTGTTCGTCATGGTGACCGCGTCGGCCTCGATGGAAACGGCCGTCGAGGCGCTGCGCGGCGGCGCCTACGACTACATCGTCAAGCCCGTGCGCAGCGAGGAACTGCTGAACCGACTCGCTCAGATCGACGCGATGCGCGGGCTCAGTGAGGAAAACACGTTACTGCGCGCGGCCGTGAGAAGCCGTGGGACCTCTGCGTATCGTTTTCGCTCGCCGTGCATGCTGGAAGTGGAGCGACTGGTCAACAAGGTGGCGCCGACCACCAGCACCGTGCTGATCACGGGCGAAAGTGGCAGCGGCAAAGGCATCCTGGCGCGGACGATCCACGAGAAGAGTCCTCGCAGCTCCGGACCGTTTGTGCCCGTCAATTGCGGCGCCATTCCGGAGCAACTGCTCGAAAGCGAGTTCTTCGGCCACGTGCGCGGCTCGTTCACCGGGGCGGACCGCACGCGCAAGGGTCTCTTTGTCGAGGCGGACCACGGCACGCTGTTCCTCGACGAGATCGGCGAATTGCCGATGCTGATGCAGACAAAGTTGTTGAACGTGATCGAGGAGAAACAAATCCGCGCGGTGGGCAGCGAGCAGCAGCGCCGCGTCGATGCCCGCATTCTCGTTGCGACCAATCGCGACCTGCCGTCGATGGTGGCACAGGGCACGTTCCGGGAAGACCTCTACTTCCGACTGAGCATGTTCCAGATCGCGTTGCCGCCGCTGCGGGACCGGCAGGCGGACCTGCGGGACTTCGTGCACTTCCTGCTTGCCAACGGACGCGAAAGCGACCCGTCCCGCAGGTTCTCGCTGGATGACGATGCCGAGGCCGTGCTGATGACGTATCCGTGGCCCGGAAACCTGCGCGAACTCGACAACGTGATCAACCGGGCCCGGATCCTCGCCGAGAACAATCGCATCACCGTGGCTGATCTGCCGGCTGCGATTGTCGGCACGGCGCCACCACCGGGTGCGAACGGCGCGGACTTCGGTGGCGACACGACGCTGCGGCTGCAACTGCGCCGCCATGAGATCAAGTTGCTGCAGGACGCGATCCTGGCCGCCGAGGGCGACCGTCGTGTCGCAGCGCAGAAGCTTGGGATATCGCTTTCGAGCCTCTACCGCAAGGTGGGGGACTCACCGTGACACCGAAATCTGCTTACGCGCGGCTCGTGCGAGCCGCAACACACGGCCACGAGGCCAGGGGTAGCGAGATGTTGGATACGAAACCGGCTCTGGGCCCGCGAGGAGCGTGGGCGGTCACAGCACTGGCGTTGATGGTGGCCGCCTCGCTGGTCGCAGGCTGCGCGACCGCGCCGCCTGCGCCCGTACAAGAAAAGCTGGTGTGGCCGCCGCCGCCGCTGCCACCTCGCATCAAGTTCGTGCGCTCGATCACCAGCATCGACGACCTGAAAAAAGACACCACCTTTTCGACCAAGATGGCGGTCTTTCTCGCCGGCGAACGCATTCCAGAGGGGCGCATCGCGCAGCCCATGGGCCTCGCCGTGTCGGACGACGGTCAGCGCATCTACGTAAGCGATCCGCTGCAGCAGAAAATCTTCACGTTCGACTACGGCACCAAGGAGCTGCGGCAGAACGAGCAGGTGCCGTACCCCGGCGGTCTCGCACTTGATGCGCAGGAGAACCTGTACGTGGTCGATACTGCTTCGAAGTTGGTCTCGGTGTTCGACCCACAGGGCAAGAAGCTCCGCGATATCAATGACGGCACGCTCGTGCGGCCAAACGGGGTCGCCGTGGACCGCAAGAACGATCGCGTCTACGTGGTTGACACCGGCGACTCCGAGTCGAAGGAACAAAACGTCAAGATCTACGACACGGCGGGCCGGCGCATCGGCGTCATCGGCGGCGCGCCGGGCGGCGGCTTCAGCGAGTTCAAGCTACCGACCTTCGTAGCGGTCGACGACAACGGCAAGGTGTACGTCACGGACACCTTAAACGCCCGCGTGCAAATCTTCGACGCGACCGGGAAGTTCCTCTTTACGTTCGGGCAGACAGGAACGAACTGGGGTGAGTTCGACAAGCCCAAGGGTATCGCACTCGACTCGTACGGCAACATCTATGTCGTCGACACGGGCTGGAGCAACGTGCAGATCTTCAACCAGAAAGGAGACATCCTGCTGTTCTTCGGTGGCCGCGGCCCCGTCCCCGGCATGATGAAGAACCCGATCTCGATGGCGATCGATCGCCAGAACCACATCTACGTCGGCGACTACCTCAACCATCGCATCAACGTCTACGAACTGGTGAACACCACGGCGCAGGACAGCTACATCGTGCCCCCGGCACCAAATCCCACTGCAGAAAAGACGAAGTGACCAGGCGACCGTACAACGCAGGAGTCCGCCGTATAAACCCGGCGCGTGCGCCCACTGCGCTTGCGGTGCTCGCCTCCGTCGGCATTGCGTTCCTCGCATCGCCTGCACTGCTGGCGGAACCGGGCGACGTGAAGTTTGTCCGGCAGGCCGCCGGCATGGACGACGTGCCGCCGGCGGTCTTTCCGCATTGGATCCACCGCATGTCGTACACCTGCTACGCGTGTCACGACACACCCTACACGATGAAGGCGGGCGAGAACCTCGTCACGATGGACCAGATCCAGGCCGGCCAGTCCTGCGGCGCGTGTCACGACGGCAAGACCGCGTTCGTCTCGAACCTGAGCACGTGCAACCGGTGTCACCGCGAGTAGTGGATGAGGACGGCAACAGGGTGCGCGACCGTGACGCTGCTCGCTGCGCTGGCGGCGCAGGCAGACGATGGCCAAGCCGGTAAGGCGAGCTCGGACGAGGCCTGGTGGAAAATCGACGCGGCCGCGCTCGGACTGGAAAGCTGGGACAATTTCTTCCGTCTCGGCCGCTGGCAGGCGGCCATCGACCTCGGCGCCGACGGCAATTACCAGGCCACGAGTGAGCCCGACCGGCCAGACATGGAGAACTGGAGCCGGCACACCGGCCAGGGCGTGACGGTGCGCAACCTCGGGTATTCCATCCTCGACCCCAGGCTGCTGACAGGCAACGCAATCGTCAGGTTTGGCTTTCGCCAGATCGGCCAGGCGGCGAACGAAGACGACGCCACCCGTGTCGAGCAGAATGACATCACCGACTACTATCTTGACGCCACGCTGCTGGCCGGGAAACCCTACAACGCAACGGTGCTTGCGAGCCGCAGCGAGTTCGTCGGCACGCAATCGGGCGGCGGCACGACGGCTAGCGCGACGACTGCGCAGGCTGTCACGGTGAACCTGCGCGAGGACAACTTCCTGCGCGAGCGAGAGTTGCTGCATTTTTTCGGCGCAACGCTGCAGGCACGGCAGGAGCACGTGCAGCAGGTGAGCCGATCCTCAGGCAACGAGTTCCGCCTCGACGAGGAGCGACGACGGCTGATGCTCGACGCCCACAATGGCTTCGAGTCGGGCGACCTGAACCTCCACATCGAGGACACTGACCTGACGAACCGCCTGATTCCCGCCGCCAGTTATCGCAGCCGGTACGTCAACCTCGGACACAGCCAGGATTTCGGCAAGTATCTCGACCACCAGTCGACCACCCACGTGAACTACAGCGAGCGGGACGGCGGCTCCGGTGTCACCAGCTTGAACGCGGACCAGAGTCTCGACCTGACGCATTCCGACTACCTCTCGAGCGGGTACGGCTATCTGTATTCGAGCAGCGAAAACGACTTCGCCACGACGACCGCCCATTTCGCCACTGCCAGCGTGAACTACACCCCGTTCGGCAACGTGTCGACCGGCGTCCAGGTCTTCGGCAACCGACAGTCGTTCAATCCCGGCACGATCGAAGGGTATGGGACGTACTTCAATGCAAACTACAATCATTGGCTACCCTGGAAGGGCAACCTGACCGCGAGCGTCGGCGCCGGTTACAGTATCCAGGACAGCCAACTGCCGTCCGGCAACGTGCCTGTCATCGACGAAAGATACCTGGCGCCGCCGGAATTGGGGGCGGGCGCCAGCATTGAACTTAGAAACCCAGACATCATTGTCGAGAGCATCGTCGTGTTCAACGTGCGCGGCGGCTCGCGATTGCCGACGGTCGAGGGCGTCGACTATGAGGTCGTAGTCGAAGGGACCCGCACGCTCATCGTGCCGCTGGCCTCGAGCGCGGTCATCCAGCCGGGTGACCCGCTCGAAATCAGTTACCTGTACCTGGTCGACGCCGACCTCAAGGCCGGCGTCTCGAGCGGTTCGGCTTCCATCTCGGCCGACTGGCAGTGGTTCGCGGTGTCGTACCTGCACGATCAGTCAACCACGACGCCCCTCTCCGGCGTCACCGAGCAAACCTTGCTCGGCGACCGGAAGCGCGACCGGCTGCGGTTCGACCTGCGCGGGGACTGGGGCGTCTGGGTCGCCCGAGCCGACAACACGATCCAGCGCACACGCGATGCGCGCCTCCAATACGACGAGGTGCGAACCAATGCCAACGTGACCTGGCAGCCGACGTGGGTTTGGTCGTTGAACATGAACGCTGGCCACAGTGACACTCGTTTCCTGGACACCGGACGCCGGACGCGCATGTCGGACGTCCAGCTGGGCGGGTCGTGGACGACCGAGCATGGATGGTGGGGCAATGGGTCCGTGTCCTACCGCACGCTGGACGACTCCGAGCTTGTTCCGGAGGAACTGTTCGAGGGCCGCGTGCAGATCCGTCGCAGCTGGCCAGTGCTGGATTTCAGTCTGATGTTCGGCGTCGGTGAGCGAACACGTGGGCCCTTAACCAACGACTACGCCGACGTCCACGTCAGCATCTCGAGGCAGTTCCGATGAGACTCGGTCACCACGGTTTGGCGTTACTGGGTTCACTCTGCGTGGTGGCGCTTGCACTGGCGGGTTGCGTCTCGGGCGGCCCCAGCAGCGAGTCGAGCCGAATCCCCGACGCTGCCCGCACGGTATGGCCCCCCGGGCCAGCCGTGGCACGGATTGGGTACGTGCAGAGCGTACTCACCCCCGCCGATTGGGGCAT
>JANNGT010000029.1:0-9979 GCA_031404015.1 Gammaproteobacteria bacterium
GCCGAGATCGATCGATACGACCGGCTGCGCAACATCAACTTCGAGATCGAACTCAACGGGCAGCCCCTCGGCGAAGTCGAGAAGCAAGCGCTCGGATTGCCGAGCCTGGCCAACCTGCCTTCCGGCATCAGCCAGACCACGGTGGGCGACGCCGAGGCAATGAACGAGCTTTTCTCGAGTTTCGGCCTGGCGATGGCCACGGGAGTGCTGTGCATCTACATCGTGCTCGTGCTGCTGTTCAAGGACTTCGTGCAGCCGGTGACCATTCTCGTTGCGCTGGTGTTGTCGATCCCCGGCGCATTCCTCGCACTGTTTGTCACCGATACAGCGCTTTCGATGCCGTCCATGATCGGCCTGATCATGCTGATGGGAATCGCGACCAAGAATTCGATCCTGCTGATCGACTACGTGATTCTCGCGCGCCGCGATCACGGACTGGCGCGCTGGGAGGCGATCGTCGACGCCTGCCGCAAGCGGGCGCGTCCGATCGTCATGACCACAGTGGCGATGGGCGCGGGCATGCTGCCCGTCGCGATCGGGCTGGGCACGGATCCGAGCTTTCGTGCGCCCATGGCGATCGTCGTGATCGGCGGGCTCATCACCTCGACCTTCCTGAGTCTGCTGGTGGTCCCGGTGGTGTTCACCTACGTTGACGACGCCGTGTCGTGGCTGCGACGGCGTTTCGCGCGCAGCGCGTCTACTGGACCAGCACCAACGGCGGATGTCTACGGAGCTGAGTGATGTTGCAGGACCCAGTCGAGCTTGTCAGCGCAGCAACTTCCCGGCCATGCCGCCCAGCAGGTCGTCAAGCCCACCGTCGCGTGTAGCAGGTGCAGGTGGCGCGGACGCGCTGTGCTGCTTCGCCATGCAGCCGGCGACCAGCATGGCCAGCATGGCCAGCATGGCCAGCATGACCAGCATGGCCACGATGAGCTCTCCTCGTAGTTACGCGCAATGTCTGCAGAGGGTCGGGAGTCGCCGGACGTCACTCGAATAGGATCGACTGGAAGCGGTCACATTCCTGCGCACGTCCCGCATCATCAAAATCGACGGCCGCCCGACACCAACCGATCGGCGTGCTGTCGGGGCGCCCAAAAACTTTTGCCATACAAAAATATGGTCATTACGCCATATCCATGCTAAAAGAAGCTGATGATTGCGCGCTTTGAGTGGGACCCCGACAAAGACGCGGTGAACCAACGCAAGCATGGCGTGTCGTTCGCTGAAGCGCAGGCTGCATTCCTTGATTCCGGTCGTATCATCGCCCGGGACCTGGAGCACAGTAGCACCGAGGCGCGCTTCTACTGTTTCGGCCGTGTGGCCGACGGCGTTCTCACGGTCCGATTCACCTACCGCGAGAATGTCATTCGCATCATCGGTGCCGGATACTGGCGCAGAGGCAAGAAACTCTATGAAACTCACCCGAAAGTACGCAAATGAACGACTCGGTCGCATAGAGATGGTGGAAGACTTCCTTCCACCGCCGGATCAGCTCGTCTTGAGGGAAGACGGTGTGAAGGTCACCATCTCTCTCAGTAAGAAGAGCGTCGATTTCTTCAAGGCTCATGCCGCGCAGTCGAAAGTTCCGTATCAGCGGATGATCCGAACCTTGCTCGACAGTTACGCCGACAAGTATTCGGAGCGCTCTCCACCACCGCGTTCCACTGGACGTAGGTCACCGTGACGAGAGTGTGACGAGGATGCGGGCCCTTTTTTCTGGTTGCAGTCCTCAGCGCTTGCGCCCGAACTTGTCCCCGAAAAAGTTGCCGTCATTGTCCGGCATCGGGTCGGGCGTCAAGGTGAGGCCGGCCGCAGTCACTGCCTCCCGCGCGATGGGCTCGAGCGTCGAGTGCTCAGTGTCGATCGGGATCAGGTCCGTCACATCGGCAATGTGAGTCGGCATGTCCAAGTTGACGTTGGCGACCATCGAGTGCGCCGGCACTGTTGGGTGCCCCAGTGCCGGGTTCATCGCGAGCGCAAGCATCAGGATCGAGGCGGCCGTCCGCAGGGGGCTAATCGTCAGGTCGGGCATCGGGGGCGTCCTCGCAAGCGGATGTCGCTTATAACGCAGAAAGCCCGCTGTGCTCGTCAGTGGTGAGCCGGCGGCACGAAGTTCTGAGTGATCTGCTTGTACTCGAGGAAGTCGTCGAGCGAAGCCGTACCGCCCAGGCGGCCAACGCCGCTGGCCTTGCAGCCACCTTCTCCGAATTCAACGCCCAAGTTGGCCCAGCTGTTGATCGAGACCAGGCCAGCTTGCAGCTTGCGCGCCACGCGGATCGGGCGGTCGATGTCACGGCTCCACACGCAAGCGCTCAGGCCGTACTCGCTGTCGTTGGCCATGCGGATCGCTTCTTCCTCGGTGTGGAACACTTGCAGTGTCTGCACCGGGCCGAAGGTTTCCTCGCGAACGATGGACAAGGTGCTGTCCGTCACTTCGAGCAGGGTCGGGTGGTAGAACGCGCCACCCGCCAGCTTCGGATCCTTTGAGGGGCCACCGCGCACGAGCGACTTCGCGCCGGCCGCGATGGCCGCGTCCACGCAAGCGTTCACACGAGCTACTGCCGCTTTGTCGATCAAGGGGCCCATGGTGCTGTCGGCGCTCGAGGCTGGACCAGGGCGCACGGCTTCGAGGCGAGCGGCCAGGCCCTTGCGCACGGCGTCAGCCTTGCTGCGGTGGACCAGGATGCGGCTGCCGGTCATGCAGAACTGGCCTGCAAACACGGTGCAAGACTTCTCCAGCACGGGCAGCAAGGCGTCCACGTCGGCGTCCTCGAAAATCAGGTGCGGCGTCTTGCCGCCCAGCTCCAGGTTCAAGCGCTTGAACGTGCCGGCGGCCGCCTTGGCGATGGCGCGACCGGTGGCGGTGCTGCCTGTGTAGCTGACCACCTTCACTTGCGTCGATGAGACCAGCAGCTTCGCGCCTTCGCCACCCGACTCGATGAAGATGTTGACCACGCCCTTCGGGATTTCCTTGACCGAGGCGATGATTTCGCTCATCAGCTGGGCGATCTGCGCGGCCACGTGGGGCATCTTGATGGCTGCGGTGCAGCCCGCGGCCAGCGCCGGTACCAGGGAGCGGATCGACAGGTAGGCCGGTGAGTTCCAGGGAATGATCAGGCCCGCCACGCCCACCGGCTCGCGGATCGACATGGATTGCACGCCGGGCTTGATTTCAGCCACGTGGCCGAAATTGTGCATTGCCAGACCAGCGGCGAAACGCAAAGCACGCGGGATGAAATGCGCTTCGAAGCCGGCTTCGTATTTCATCTTGCCGTTCTCGGTGGCCAGCGTCTCGACGATCTCGCCGATTCGTGCTTCGTACGCGTCAGCCAGGCGGCACAGCGCAGTGGTGCGCATGAAGGGGTCATCGCGCCAGTGGCCGGTTTCGAAGGCAGTCTGCGCGGCGTCGATCGCGGCCTGGGCCGTTGCAGCATTGCCGTCGGCGTAGTGGCCGATGACATCGCCATTAGCGGGGTTGATGCTTTCGCGTCTGGTGCCCGCGGTGCTTCACTCGCCGCCGATCCAATGCTTGGCCTCTCTGAGGTTTGCCATGATTTCGTTATCCCGGTTGTCTGTTTGCCGATCTCATCATGACAATCAAGGATGTAAAAGCCACCTTGGTCCATGACGAGCATTGGAAGGGATTAAAACTGGTTTGACAACCTGCGGCGGCAACCATCGGCACACAACAAGGGACTTTTTTGGTCAGCGACAGTAGTGTCCGGACGTTAGTTGACGCGCAACGAAAACGTAGCGCCAGGTGTCGCGCGCGCGGACAGGCAATGCGTTTGCACCTTGCGCACGAAGCCCGTACTGGCATAGGTTGTCGACCACGCCGGGAAGAACGGGGAGATCGTGTTGCGTCGCACAGGTGCCGGTCGGCTGCTGATGCTGCTGCCTTGCCTCTTGCTGGCGGCAGGCGTCGCTTTCGCCCGCGATCCAGACCCCAACCCTGCGCAACACGGCCGGCTCACCGAAAACGTCGTGCTCATCGTGCCCGACGGCATACGCTGGCAGGAAGTCTTTACCGGCGCCGAGAAAGCCCTGCTCAACGACAAGGAGGGCGGCAGCTGGCTCGATGACAAGACACTGCTGAAAAACTTCTGGCGCGACGACGTCGCCGAGCGCCGTCGATTGCTGTTCCCGTTTCTCTGGGGCACCGTGGCACAGCAGGGACAGCTTTTCGGCAATAAGGCCGCTGGCAGCAGTGCCCAGGTCACTAATGGCTTTGCGTTCTCTTACCCGGGCTACAACGAGCTCGTGGCAGGTTTCGGCGATCCGCGGATCGACAGCAACGAATTTGGTCCGAACCCCAATCTGACCGTCTTCGAATGGCTGAATGGCCAGCCCGACCTGCGCGGGCGCGTAGCGGTCTTCGCCACCTGGGGCACGTTCGGCGACATCTTCAACCGGGAACGCAGCGGCCTGCACATCCAGGCCGGGGTGCGCCCCAAGACGGGCAAGCTGACGCCCAGGGACGAACTGCTGAACGAACTGTATGGCACCACGACCCTGCTCGATGCCAACGATCTCTACAACTCATTCACGCAGGCGGCGATGCTCGACTACGTGAAGGAGGCGCAACCGCGCGTGCTCTTCGTGGGCTATGGCGAGACCGACAGCTGGGCCCACAGCGGTCGCTACGACCTGGTGCTGACGGCCGCACGGCAGGTGGACCGGTTCGTCGAGCAACTGTGGCACACCATGCAGTCGATGCCGCAGTACCGCGGCAAGACCACGTTCATCATCACCACCGACCATGGCCGCGGCAGCGGCCCGGTGGACTGGAAGGAACATGGCATCGAGTCGCCCGGCTCCGAAGACATCTGGATCGCGGTGATCGGCCCAGACACGCCTGCGCTCGGTGAGCGTCGCGACATTCCACCCGTCACACAGACGCAAGTGGCGGCGACAATTGCCGCGTTCCTCGACCGGGATTTCCGCAATGCCCAGCCGAAAGCGGCAGCCCCATTGCCTGACGTACTCGAGCCAGCCTCGCACGCGGAGCGCGGCCAGCGACCATGAGTCGACAATCACCTCACCGCTAGGAAAGGACTCCGATGCTGCAACACTCCATAGCCGTTCGTCGCGTGTCGATCCCCGCATTGCAGCCGCTGGCCGTGGCGATAGCAGGAATTCTCGCGGCGCACGCAACACCGGCCGCTGATACGACCGGCGGCCTGGAAGAAGTCATCGTGACAGCGCAGCGGCGCTCCGAGAACCTGCAGGACGTTCCGATCAGCATCCAGGCGCTGGATTCGCGCCTGCTGCAACAGCTGTCGATCAGCAACTTCGACGGGTACGCGAAGTTCCTGCCTAGCCTGTCGTTCCAGACCTTCGGTCCGGGGCAGTCGCAGCTTTACGTTCGGGGCGTCACCAACGGCGGCGACGGCCTGAGCGTGGGCGCCGCACCGCTCGTCGGCGTCTACCTCGACGAGCAGCCGGTCACGACCATCTTCAACAACCTCGACGTACACATCTACGACATAGAACGGGTCGAGGCGCTGTCGGGACCGCAAGGCACGCTGTTCGGTGCGAGCTCGATGTCCGGCACGCTGCGCATCATCACCAAGAAGCCGGAGATCGGAAAGTTCGAGGCCGGCTACGATCTCGGCGTGACGCAGGTCGAATCGGGTGGATCAGGCGGCAGTATCGAGGGGTTCGTGAACCTGCCGGTCACGGACCGCGCGGCAATTCGCCTGGTGGGCTACACCAGCAGCGATCCTGGCTATATCGATAACGTCACGCCGGACCCGTTGCTGGTGTTCCCGACCTCCGGCATCGAGCGTGACAACAGCGACCTGCGTGAAAAGAATTTCAATGACGTGCAGACCACCGGCGCGCGCGCCGCGCTGAAAATCGATCTCAACGACACCTGGACCATCACCCCGGCCGTGACCTGGCAGACCCAGGACGCCGACGGCTTCTTTGCCACCGACACCGCCTTCGGCGACCGCAAGATCGCGCGCTACAGCCGTGACTACAACGAAGACAGCTGGTACCAGGCCGCTCTTACCGTGCAGGGCAAGATTGCCAATTTCGATCTTATCTACAGTGGCGGCTACCTCGATCGCGACATCGACAACTCCTACGACTACTCGGACTACTCGTTCGGCTACGATTCGTACTACGTCGACAATGCCGATTACTTCGGGAACTATTTTCTGGACAACGACGGTGAATTCATCGATCCGTCGCAGTACACCGTCAACCGCGCGGAATTCACCAAGCAGACGCACGAGGTGCGCATCTCGTCACCGGCGGACCAGAAGGTGCGCTGGGTGGCAGGGTTGTTCCTGCAGCGCCAGACGAACGACAATTACAACGCGTACACGGTGGACGGCCTCGCCGATGACCGCTCCATCACCGGCCAGCCGGGCGTCAATTACCTCAACTCCACGACGCGCGAGGACGTGGATCGCGCCATCTTCGCCGAGGTGGCAGTCGATTTCGCGGACGCCTGGACGGTGACGCTGGGCGGCCGGGCCTTCGACTACGACAGCGAAGTCGTCGGCTTCTTCGGCTTCGGACCCTTCTATTCGAGCCGGGTCGGCGAAGGCGTCGACTCCGGCGCCCCGTGCACACCCGGGTCGATCGGCCGGCAGCCCGCGCTGCGTCCCTGCGATAACATCGATTCGGATACGGACGGCTCGGACTTCACGGGTCGCCTCAACGTGACGTACCGCATCGACGCCGACCGCATGCTGTACGCGACGTACTCGAGCGGCTTCCGCCCCGGCGGCGTCAATCGCAACCCCGTGCGACCGCCCTTCCAACCCGACGAACTGAAAAACTACGAGGCAGGCTGGAAGACTGGCTGGGCCGCGGGACGCGTGCGCTGGAATGGCGCGGTGTTCTTCGAGCAATGGGACGATGCGCAGTTCGGCGTCTCGGGCCCCAACAACATCACTGAAGTCGTCAACGCGGGTCGCGCCGAGATCATGGGCATTGAATCGGACGTGCAGTGGGCAGTCGACGACCAGCTCACGTTGTCGGCCTCGGCCACCTTCCTCGACACCGAACTCAAGACCAATTCCTGCCAGTTCGTGAATCCGCAGTTCGACTGCACGATTCCCGGGCCGCCGGCCTCCGACGGCGGCGACCCGCAGGACAATTTCACGCTGGCGCCGGCAGGCACCCGCCTGCCTGTGTCCCCGGAGTTCAAGATGAATGCCATCGCGCGCTATGACTTCAAGGTCGCGGCGTTCGATGCCTTCGCGCAGGGCGCTGTCGTGTACCAGAGCGACGTGATTCCGGCGCTGGCGGTGGATGACGCGGCAATCATCGGCAAGCAACCGTCGTTCACGACCGCCGACCTGTCGTTCGGCCTCGCCAGCGGCAACTGGACGGCAGAGCTGTTCGTGGAAAACGTCACCGACGAACTCGGCGAAGTCACCCGCTATACGGCGTGTTCGCCTTCGATCTGCCCGTCGCCACTCGTCCTCACCGTGCGACCGCGGACGTACGGACTCAGGTTCGGGCAGAGGTTCTGACCGAACCTGCCCGGGTCGTTCAAGCTGATGCCCGGCAACCGGAGATCGTTCGTGACTGCCCTGTCGGTGAGGCTGCTGTTGCTGCTGCCACTGTTGCTGCTCACCGGCGGCACAGGAGCCGCCGCGCCGTCGGTACCGCAATACGGCATGGAACTGCAGGAGGCCACGATCGTCCTGCCGGACGGCGTGCGCCTGGCAGTGGACCTCTATCGGCCGACGGGCGCCGCGACGGACGCAAAGTTCCCGGTGCTGCTCGAGTACCTGCCGTACCGCAAGACCGAGGCCCGCGGGCGTAACTGGCCGCTCTACTCGTACTTCGTGCAACGCGGCTACGTCGTCGCACGCGTGGACATTCGGGGGACCGGCAACAGCGAAGGCACGCTCGTCCCCTACGAGTACTCCGACATCGAACTCGACGACGGCGAAGACGTCGTCGCCTGGCTCGCGCTACAGCCGTGGTCGACGGGCGCCGTGGGCATGTTCGGAATCTCGTGGGGCGGCTTCAACGCGATCCAGCTGGCGGGTCGCAAGCCGCCGGCATTGCGGGCATTCATCGCTGTCCACGCCACGGACGACCTGTATCAGGAAGACGTCCACTACATGGACGGAATCATGCATCTCGATTCCTGGGAGATGAGCCAGGACCTCGACAATGCCCGCCCCGGGGCACCGGGCTATGTGATGGATGAGGCCTATTTCAGGGATCGCTTCGACACGCCGCCGTGGATGCTGACGTGGAAACGCGAACAACGTGACGGTCCGTTCTGGGATCGCGCTTCGTGGCGCGATCGTCAGCAGAAAATTACCGTGCCGGGCTTCTACATCGGAGGCTGGTATGACGGCTACCGCGACGTGATCCCGCGCGTGCTCGAACACGGCGGCGGCCCCGTGAAGGCCATGATCGGGCCGTGGTCGCACGCCTGGCCGCACGAACCATACCCGAAGCCCGGCATGGAATGGCGTCACGAGGCCGTGCGCTGGTTCGATCACTGGCTGAAGGGCGCGGACACGGGCATCCTGCGCGAGCCGCGCTTCGCCGTGTACGTGCGCGACTGGCACCCACCGGGACCTTACCTCGACACGGCTCCCGGGCACTGGCGCTGGGAAGACGGCTGGCCGATCGCGCGCATCGAACAGCGGCCGCTCAGTCTGCGCAACGATCACACACTGGGCGATGCCGACACGACGCGGGCCACGCATCGCCTGCGCTATACGCCGGGCATCGGCATCGAGGCAGGCGGGCCCGTGATGTGGTGGGGAGACGTCGCCCACGACCAGCGACCCACCGACGCCTTCAGCCTGGTCTACGACTCGGCGCCGCTGACGGCAGACCTGGAGATCCTGGGACTGCCGCGCGCGCTGCTGCGCGTAAGTGCCGACGCGCCGCGCGCCAACTGGTTCGCGCGCATCTCCGACGTCGCTCCGGACGGCACCGTGACGCAGGTGGCCGGCGCCGGTTTCAATGGCAATCACCGGCGCTCGGCCCGCGCGCCCGAGTTGCTCACGCCTGGCGAGGAATTCCCGCTGGACATCGCAATGCATTTCACCTCGTGGGTGTTCCCGCAAGGACACCGCATCCGCGTGGCGGTCAACAACTCACAATGGCCGATGCTGTGGCCGTCACCGCACCCGATGACGACGACGCTCGCGATCGGGGGACCCGACGGCGCGCGCGTCATCTTGCCGGTGGTGCCGAAGTCAACGCGCCCCGCTCCGGCTTTCCTGCCGCCAGAGCCCAGTCCGGCGCTGCCGGGCTTCGAGCCGCTCGACAACGGCACGCCTTCGGGTTACGGCGAGATTTCCGAGGTGCGCCGCAATCCGCAGACGGGTACGGTCGTCGCAGTGGCGACCAACGCCGGAGCCGAACGTCGTCCGTGGGGAATCGACCGCCATACGGAGCGGATCGAGCACAGCACGTCGGAAGCAAACCCTGAGAACACGTCGATGACCGGTACGCACCGCATGGAAGTGGAGCTGCCCGAGCGCAAGCTGCGGTGGGAAGCAGACCTGGTGTTTCGCAGCGACCTCACCGGGTACGACTACGAGTATGTCCGGCGCGTGTACGAGAACGGCAAACTGTTGCGGGAAAAGCGCTGGACCCAACGCTTCCCGCGCGATCCCTGACGAGACCGGCCGGTCCGTTCAGCGCAGTTTGTCGGGGTCGCCGTACACGGGCTTGCCTTCGAAAAGCGTCAGGTGAAGATTCGCCGCAGCATCGGCTCGAAGTGTTCGAGTGGCAGCGTGTCGTACGCAGGATCGAACGAGCATTGATCCCAACGGTGACAGAAATCGACGGTCGCCTGGTAATACGGATGCTCGCGGTACCGTTCACGCAGATGTCGATCCCCGCCGGTGTGATGGGCGAAATAGTAGGCCTGGAATATGCCGTGATGCTGCACGATCCACCAGGTTCGCTCGGACACATACGGCCGCAGGATGGCGGCCGCAAACTCGGCGTGATTCTGTGGGGCCAGCGCGTCGCCCAG
>JANNGT010000030.1:0-8917 GCA_031404015.1 Gammaproteobacteria bacterium
CCGCTTTTTTGCGCCCCCGTCCGGTAACCCCCCCCTTTTTTTCCTTCCCCCCCCCGGGGGGGGGGCATTCCCCCTGCTCCCCTGGTTGTGGGGGCGCGCGGGGGGGGGGGGCCGCCCGCCGCCCCCACACCCCCCACGGCGCATCGAACTGTTAGAGCGAGAATCCGCGGCCGATGTGCGCGCTTTGGGCAGCCGCTTGCGCCGTGGGCGATCCCGCCGGTGGCGGGGCTTAGCGCAGGCGCGGGGGAGCGGGTGGTTGATCGGGTGCCTTTCCCCGAGCGCGTGTCTGCCTTTCCACGCGTGGGTAAAGGCACCGGATCGACCACTGGCACGGCTGCCCCGGATCAAACGCCTGCGAACTGCCGGCTCAAATCGCCTTGGAAAAACGCTGCCCCGACAGCTGCACGGACGGCAGGTACGCATCGAAGGCCATGGCGAGGTGACGGAGCAGCAGCCGGCCGGCAGGCAGCACCCGCAGGCCGGGTGCGACGAACTCGGCCAGACCGTCGGCCACCATCGGTTGCAGTGCTGCAAGTTCGCTCGAGAAATACTGGTCGAAGTCGATGCCATGCCGCTTCGCGGTTGCCGCATAGTCGAGCACGCCGTAGCACATGATCTGCTGGATCACGTCGCGGCGGATCACGTCGTCACCCGTCATCGTGTAGCCACGGTGCACCGGCAGTTCGCCGCGGTCGATCGCTCCGTAATACTCCGGCAGCGTCTTCAGGTTCTGGATGTAGTGGTCGCCGACCTTGCCGATCGAACTCACGCCGAGGCCGACCAGGTCGCAATACCCGCGCGTCGAATAGCCCTGGAAATTACGGTACATGTGGCCGCTCTGCTGCGCGAGCACGAGCTCGTCGTCGGGCAGGGCGAAGTGGTCCATGCCGATGTAGATGTAGCCCGCTGCCGAAAGCTTGTCGATCGTAAGTTCCAGCAGCTGCAGCCGCGTCTCTGGCGTCGCGAGGTCCTCCACCTTGATCTGCTTCTGCGGCTTGAACATCTGCGGCAAGTGAGCGTAGGCGTACACGGCAAAGCGATTCGGCTGCGCGGACAGCACCGTATCGAGCGTCTTCGCGAAGCCCTGCACTGACTGTTTCGGCAGGCCGTAGATCAGGTCGACGCTGACGGAGTTAAAACCGAGTTCGCGTGCTTCGCGGATCAGTCGCAGGGTGTCGGGCACGGACTGCACGCGATTGACGGCTTCCTGCACGGCCGGGTCGAAATCCTGGATGCCCAGGCTGCAGCGGTTGAAGCCGATGCGGTACAGGTCGCGCAGCGTGTCGGTGGTGATCGTGCGCGGGTCGAGCTCGATCGAATATTCGCGATCTTCGGCAGACGACAGCCGGAAGTGCTGTCCCATTTTCTCGACCAGGCGCTCGATCTCGAGCGACGTCAGGAACGTGGGTGTACCGCCGCCGAAATGCAGCTGCTCGACCACGCGGTCGCGATCGTACAGCTCGCCCTGCATCTCGATTTCACGGTGCAGCCGGTACAGGTAGGCCTCCGCCTTCTCGTGGTTGCGCGTGATGACCTTGGTGCACCCGCAGTAGAAGCAGGGGCTCGAGCAGAACGGGATGTGCACGTACAGCGACAGCGGTCGTGGGATCGGATCCTGGTTGCTCGCCACTGCAACGCCGCGGTACTCGTTGACACCGAAGCGGTCCGAAAACTGCACGGCCGTCGGGTACGACGTGTAACGCGGACCAGAGCGGTCATAGCGGCGGACGAGGTCTTCATCGAACCGGATCTGGTGCGGGTTCATCGTGATTCCTGCTGCGTGGTGCGGGCTGAGCCTGCGGCCCGGCTGGGGCCCGCGCCTTGATGTGCGTCAAGGGGTGAGAATTTGTCTAAGCCGGGCCGCCGTTTCAAGCCGAAGTTTCCGCACCATTTGCGGAAAACCCTGATGGGGCGGGCGGTTGCGGGGCGAGTTGCTGCCAGGCGAGGGGTGGGCCAGGCCACCCGATCCGCTAGAATCCGGCGAGTTTTGCCGGAGGTTTCACCTTTGACCGTTTCCACCATCCCCGCGACTCCCATCGAAACCGACGTCCTGATCATCGGGGCGGGCCCGGCCGGCCTGTTCCAGGTGTTCGAACTCGGGCTGCTCGGCATCAAGAGCCACGTCGTCGACACCCTGAAGCACCCGGGCGGCCAGTGCGCTGAACTGTACCCGGACAAGCCGATTTACGACATCCCGGCACTGCCCATCTGCGGCGCGCAGGAACTGGTCGACCGCCTGCTGCAGCAGATCGCCCCGATGGGTCCGGTCTTCCACTTCGGCGAGGAAGTCGCCGAGTTGCAGAACCAGGTGGACGGGCGGTTTTACCTGCGCACCTCGGCCGGCACGGAGTTCCTCGCGAGGGCCGTCGTGATCGCGGCGGGCCTCGGTTCATTCCAGCCGCGCCGTCTCGGTGTGGAAGGCTGTGACGTGCTCGAGGACCGGCAAGTGCACTACCGGGTGCGCAGCGCCGCGGTGTTCGCCGGCCAGCGGCTCGTGATCTTCGGCGGCGGCGATTCCGCACTGGACTGGGTCATCGACCTGAGCGGCAAGGCGCGCAGCATCGTGCACGTGCATCGCCGCAACGAGTTCAAGGCGGCCCCGGCCTCGGTTGCGCGCATGCGCGAGCTCGTCGCGTCCGGCGGGATGGACTACGTCGAGGGCATCGCGTCTGGCATCAACGTGGTGGACGGCCGGCTCACCGGCGTCACGATCAGGCGCACGGACGGCGTCATGCAGGATATCCCCGCCGATCACCTGCTCGCGTTCTTCGGCCTGCACCCGAAGCTGGGTCCCATCGCCGAATGGGGTTTTGAACTCGAGAAGAAGGCGATCAGGGTCGACACCGCGAAATTCCAGACGAGCGTGCCCGGTATCTTTGCGATCGGCGACATCAACACCTACCCGGGCAAGAAGAAGTTGATCCTGAGCGGCTTCCACGAGGCTGCGCTCGCCGCTTTCGCCATTGCGGAACACCTCAATCCCGCGAAGAAGGTGCACCTGCAGTACACGACCACCAGCCCCATCATGCAGAAGCGCCTCGGCGTCACGGAGTGATGGTCGCATGAGCACCGTGCTGGCCGACCTGCTGCAACTGCTCGATCTCGAACGGCTCGAGATCAACCTGTTTCGGGGCGAAAGCCGCGACATCGGCAGTCCGCAGGTGTTTGGCGGCCAGGTGCTCGGGCAGGCACTGATGGCGGCCAGTCGCACCGTGGATGCGGCGCGCGCGGTGCATTCATTGCATTCGTATTTCCTGCGTCGCGGTGATTTCAACGCGCCGATCGTCTACGAGGTGGATCGCAGCCTCGACGGCTCGAGCTTCACCAACCGCCGTGTCGTCGCCATCCAGCACGGCAAGCAGATCTTCCATCTCTCGGCGTCGTTCCAGGTGGAAGAACCCGGCCCCGATCACCAGGTCGCCGCTCCTGCGGTCACGCCGCCGGAAGAATTGCCGGACCTGACAGCCACCGTGCGCAAGCGGCTGGAAGAAATGCCGGACCACGCGCGACGCTTCTGGGAGCGCAATCGTCCATTCGAGTTTCGCTCGGTCGAGGCCGTCGAGGATGGCACGCCGCGCCCGGCCGTGCGCCACGTCTGGTTCCGCCTTGCGGGACGCTGCCCGGACGATGCGGTGCTGCACCGCTGCCTGCTCGCATACGTCTCGGACTTTCATTTGCTGGAGACGGCAACGTTTCCACACGGCCTGTCGTTCCGGACGGGCGACGTGCTGCTCGCCAGCGTCGACCACGGCATGTGGTACCACCGGCCGTTCCGCATCGACGACTGGTTGCTCTATGCGCTGATCAGCCCGAGCAGCAGCGGCGCGCGCGGCATGGCGTTTGGTCGGATCTTCGACCGCGCCGGACACCTCGTGGCCAGCACCGCGCAGGAAGGGTTGATGCGCGTGCGCGGCGTGTGAGCCGACTCACTTTACGGCGAGTTCGAAGCGCACCAGCTTGTCGTTGGTCGACACTTTGCCGTCGCGCACCAGGAACACACGCTCCGGCGCAAGACCGGTCTCGTTCAACAGCGCCGCTTGCACGGCCTCGGCGCGCTGCTGCCCCAGCCTGGCGAGATCACCTGGCTCGGCCACGGCGCGGGCGCGGGACTCCTGCTCGAGCCACGTGAGTCGCGACTGCTCAGCTGCCGCTTTCGCGTCCTTGCGCGAGGTTTCCTCCGCACGCTCGGGTGCCGGGGGAAATTCCGGCGCTGCGCCCGACAGCTGCGTGTACAGCGCAATCAGCACTGCTTCGCGACGCTCGGCCGGCAGCGATTCGAACGCGGGCAGCGGTGCAGCAGGGTCCTGCACCTTCTTGCCGCCCAGCACTTTGTTCATCGCCACCGTCAATTCGCGCTGGTAGCGGGCCTGCGCGAGCGCCTCGCCGTCGAGCACAGCCTCGGCACCGAGCGGCACGTCGAGACGCAACTCCGACTTTGGCGCGAGACTCTTGCCCAGTGCACCCAGGCGCTCGGCGGCGGCGGGATCGAGCGCCGCGGAACCCGGGGCGAAGTCGATGAACTGCGCTTCCTCTGCGCCCTTGAACAGCGCGCCCAGCGCACGGAACGGAGCCGTCACGGCCTTCGACAGAATGTTCTTGATGACCTGCCAGACGATCGGGCCGATCCGCAACGTGGGATCGTCGAGCGTGCCGCTGACCGGGATGTCGAGCGTGATGACGCCATCCGCATCCTTCAGCAGCGAAGTCGCGAACTTCACGGGCAACGTGGCCTCTGCCTTGGAGGCCGTGGCCTCGCCCCATTCGAGCTGGTCGATGCGAATCTTGTGTTGCGCCTCGAGCTTGCGGTTCTCGATCTGGTAACGCAGATCGGTGAACAGTTTGCCCTTGGCGATGTTGTAGCCCGCGAACTTGCCCGAGTACGGATTGAAAACCGGCAGTGAAATATTCTCGAACTTCAGGCCGATGTCGGTGTAGCGGTCGAATGCGAATGGCTGCGTCGTGCCTGCAATCAGTACGGGCGAAAACTCCCCGACGTTGCCCTCGAGCTTGACCGTAGCGCGCGAGTTCGGGTCCGTCGACATGCCGGCGATCGTCCCGTTGAGTGCCCCGATCGTGGCCGCGAAGTTCGGCTGGATGCTGTAGTCCGCGAAATCCATCGTGCCGCCGCTCACGATGACTTCGCGGATACGGATCGGCATGCCCGTTTCCTTGAGTTCCGGCTGCGGCTGACTGGCTGCGAGTGAGCGCGCGTTCGCGGCGTCCTCCGCGGCCTTTTTCTCGGCCCGTACTTCAGCGCGGGTCTTCTTGCGCTTCGCTGCGGCAGTCGTCGCCGCGGCGTCGGCCTTCGCCTGGGCCACTGCAGCGGCGGTGCCGGCGGGGTCGAACACGGCCGACACATTCAACACGGCATCCGTGCTGACGATCACGCGCGCGAAGGGTTGGACCACGGCGACGCGGTCGATGCTCAGCGAGTCCGGCGCCATCGCGTACTTGAGCTGCGCCAGTTCGATCCGCTCGAAATTCAGGAAATCCTGCTCGAGCGCATTGTCGATCGACTTGAAGCCTGCGACGGTCGCGTCGCCCATGAAGGCGAGCTCCGGCTGCGGCCCGCCGGGCGGATCGAGCGTGACCTTGCCCTTGGCTGCGACCGTGCCCTGCTGGATGCGCAGGTCTGTGGTGCCATTCAGGTACGGTTGCAGGTCCCGCAGCGGGAAACCTGCGAGTTCGATGTCGACGTCGGCCGCGAACGGCTCCGGCATGACCTTGCCAACGCCGCGTAACTTCGCTGCGCCATTGATCGATGCGTCGAACTGCACTGGCAGCGGTTTACCGAGGTCGAGGCTGGCATCGCTTGCGGACACGTTGAGGGGTGACAACACGAACTTTGCAGCGGGCTGCACTGCGCGGTCTTCGTAACTCACCGCCGCGTCACGCAGCGCGACGTTCGCAACCGTGACAGTCCAGGGCGCTTCCGTTGCCGCAGGGGCTGCAGTCGCAGGCGCCGTGGCAGCGGCAGGGACGGCCGGCGCCGCTGGCGCAACGGGCCCGGCGGGCGCCGGCTGCGAGGCGAAGAGCTGGTCGACGTTGAGCGTGCCATCCGGCATCGTCCAGACGTCGGCCTTGACCCCGTCGACGGCGATCGTGCCGAGGGTCACCGTGTTGGCAGGCATAGCGATCCGTGTGTCGCTCACGACCACGACGGGCACCTGCACGTAGTCCTGTTGCTGGCCCTGCGCGCGCAACGTGACGCCGTTGATTTGCATTTGCGGCAGACGAACGTCGAGCTGCATGGTGTCGCCGAGCGTGAAGACGTAAGACCCGCGCAGGTTCAGGGTGCCCTGCGGAATCACGCAAGGCAGCTGCACGTCGGCCATCTCGAGCGCGCCCGGCAGATCCAGCTTCGTGACCGCAAGCTCGCCGGACGAAGACACCTGCGGCGCGAGCGCGAATTTGCCATTCCACTCGAGCAGTTCCGCGTTCTGGGTTTTTGCCGACAGGCCGAAGGCGCCGCCTTCAGGCGTCGTTTTGAAATCGTCGAGCTGGAAATTAACCGGGGCCAGCGTCCGCTCGAGCGGCTTGCGCCGCGCCTGGTCGGCGAACTGCACCACGCCGTCGCCTAGCGCAAAGTGCTTGATCCACACGGCTGGCAGCGAGTCGTCCTGCGCTTCTTCGTCGGGCAAGGCGAGGTCGGCCAGGTTGACCGAACCGTTGGGGCGGATCACTGCACGCGCCAGCGGGGCGTCGAGCAGCACGTCGCGAAAGACGAAGGCCCGCTCCCATAGCGATGCGATCTCGAAGTCAATGAACAAGCGACGGAAAGCCAGCATCGGCCTGCCGTCCGTGTCCGGCAAGGAGAGGTCCTTGATCTCGGCCTGCAGCTTGAGCGGGTTGATGCGGATCTCGCCGACCTGCAGCTGGCGCCCGTAATTTTCGCTGACGAACTTCTGGGCCTGGCTGCGCACGATGCCGGGCGCAACCTGGAAGCCGAGCAGCACGTACAACCCGAACAGCAGCAGGGGAGTGGCGAGCAGCCAGAAGAGCTTGGATCTCAATATGCGGCGCATGGGGGTCGTCCCGGTTCGTCGCAGTGCGTAGCGTCCGACGGCGCACGGCACGGCGTCATGATTCCAAGTATCTGATTACCAAAGCTTACGCCGTGGCGGACCCACCCCCGGGGACGGACTCTAAGGTGAATGCGGGTCGGTCACAAGCGCGAAGGCTTCACGCTGGCGCAAGGGGTGCATGCTGCTGAGGCGCTAGCTGGCAAGGACCTTGCCGGGGTTCAGGATGCCGCGTGGGTCCAGGGCTCGCTTGATCGCGCGCATGGTCGCCAGCGCCACGGGGTCCTTGTGCTGCGCGAGCAGGTCGCGCTTGAGCTGGCCGATGCCATGTTCGGCGCTGATAGAACCGCCGAACTCTGCGACGCAGGCATGCACGGCGCTGCCTATCACATCTTTCGCGGCCAGGAACGCGGCCTGTTGCTGCCGGTCCAGCGGTTCACTCAGGTTGAAATGCAGGTTGCCGTCGCCCACGTGGCCGTACGCCACGAGCCGGGCCTGCGGGGCCACGCGCGCCACCGCAGCCGAGGCTTGCTCCAGGAACGCCGGCAGCGCTGCCACCGGCACCGACACATCGTGCTTGATGCTTGCGCCCTCGTGGCGTTGCGCTTCCGGCACGGACTCGCGCAGACGCCAGAGGGAATCGCGCTGCGCCATGGATGCCGCGAACGTCGCGTCCAGCACCTCGCCGCGCTGCATGGCTGCTGCCAGGGCGTCCTCCAGCATGCCCCGCAATTGTCGATCCTCACGGGCGGTCGAGACTTCGCACAGCACGTACGCAGGATAGGCTGCAGGCAACGGATTGATCACGCCGGCGATGTGGCGAACCACGAAATCGACGGCGATACGGGGCAGGTATTCGAACGTCGTGACGTCGTCGCCGGTCGCGTCGCGCAAGCAGCCGAGCAGTTCCACGGCGGCCGACATGCCGGGCACGGCGATGAACGCGGTCTCGACGGTGCGCGGCAGCGGGAAGAGCTTGAGGCTCGCGGCAGTGATGATGCCCAACGTGCCCTCGGCGCCGATGAACACGTGGCGCAGGTCGTAACCGGTGTTGTCCTTGCGCAAACTCGACAGCCCGTCGATGACGCGCCCGTCCGCCAGGACGACTTCGAGCCCCAGCACGAGGTCGCGAGCGACGCCGTAGCGCACGGCAGCGAGACCTCCCGCATTGGTCGACAGGTTGCCACCGATCTGGCAACTGCCCTCGGAACCGAGCGACAGCGGGAACAGCCGCCCGGCGTCGCGCGCAGCTGACTGTACGTCGGCAAGCACGCACCCCGCCTCGACGACCAGCGAGAAGTTGGCCGCATCGACGGCGCGGACCCGGTTGAGGCGGTGCAGTGACAGCACGAGCTGGTCGCCGCCGGCACTCGGTGTGGCGCCGCCGCAGTAACCCGTGTTGCCCCCCTGAGGTACGACACCGATCCCCGCCTCGTTGCACAGCGCGAGCACGGCAGATACTTCGTGGGTGCTGGCCGGGCAGGCAATGAACGGCGCCGCACCCCGATAGAGGCCGCGAAAATCGACGAGGAAACGCTCCATGTCGGCGGGAGCGTCGATGCTGCCCGCCGGGCCCAGCAGGGCGCGTACGCCTTGCAGCGCAGCCGCTCTGGATCTGGAAAGGGCGTCCTGCATCCGGGCATGGTACTGCCATGGCTGCAGGCCTGCGAGCGTCCGGGCGCGCGTTATGCACCCGCCGGTTTAGGTCGCGTGATTCTGCCGATGACGATCGATGCGACGACGGCGACGATCAGCACGCCAATGGATATGACGGGGTTCGTCATCAGCGAGGGCGTGAACAGCAGCACCAGCGCGAAGCCGAGCATCATGAAGCCGGAGATCAGCTTGAGCAGCCGGCCTTCAGCCTCGCTCAACTTGCGTGCGCCCATCGTTTT
>JANNGT010000031.1:0-10220 GCA_031404015.1 Gammaproteobacteria bacterium
CACCGCCACGTTCCTGCGCCTGAAGGCCGAGAAGTTCGTTCCGACGCGTGACCTGGTCCTCGTCTTCACGGGTGACGAGGAAACGACGATGACGACCACGCGCGAGCTCACTACGAAGTATCGCGACCTGATCGACGCGGAGTACGCGTTGAACGGCGATGGCGGTGGCGGCTCGCTCGATGTCGACACGGGCAAACCGGGCGTCTATGCGCTGCAGGGCGCGGAGAAGGCATACGCGAGCTTCTTGCTCACCGCGCGAAACCCCGGCGGGCACAGCTCACGGCCACGACCCGACAACGCCATCTATGAACTCGCCGATGGGCTCAAGGCGCTGCAGGCGTTCTCATTTCCGGTCATGTGGAACGACTGGACGATCGGCAGTTTCAAGGCGGCCGCGCCGGCCACACCGGGCGAGCTGGGGCGCGCCATGGCCCGTTTTGCCGAAAATCCGGGGGACGCAGAGTCGGCGGCCGTGCTTGCCCAGAACCCTGCGATGATCGGTCGAACCCGCACGACCTGCGTCGCAACGATGCTGGCCGGCGGACACGCGGACAATGCGCTGCCGCAGTCGGCGACCGCGACCGTCAATTGCAGGATTTTCCCTGGCACCGGCTTCGCAGAAGTGCGTGACACGCTGCAGCGTGTGGTCGGCGATAAGATCACGGTGAAACAGCACGGCGACGCTTTTGGGGCTGGGCCGTCACCATTGCGCGACGACGTGACTGCTGCGGTCACCAAGGCGGTTCGAGCAAGCCACCCCGGCGTTCCGATCGTGCCCGACATGGCACCTTATTACACGGACGGCTCGATGCTGCGTGAAGCAGGCATTCCGACCTATGGTGTCAGCAGCCGCTTCATCAAGGAGACGGACCAGTTTGCACACGGCTTGAATGAAAGACTGCCAGTCGCCTCCTTTTACGCGGGCCTCGACCACTGGTACGTGCTGCTCACGACGCTGGCTGGCATGAAATAGAGGTTTCGGGTAGACTCCCGCCACAGTTTGCCGCCGCGCAGTCCGGTCTGCGCACGAGAGTCTTCAGCGCTTCCCTTCATGGGAATGCCAATGCGGCCCCTCCTGCAGACTGATCGAAGTCTGCAATTTCGCTGCTCGATTCATCAAAGTTACGGCGCCAGTCCGGTGCCTGCCCTGTAATTAGGGACGCTACCCGGTTTTCCGTGGGAAACCGGGTAGCGTCCCTAATTACAGGCAGGCTTGGCGCACGGAAAAGTCATTTAATGTCATTCGAAAATTTCGGCCTCCAGGCCGAACTCGTGCGTGCGGTCGTAGAAATGGGCTACACGCAGCCAACCCCCATCCAGACACGCGGCATCCCTGCGGTGCTCGAAGGTCGCGACCTGCTCGCCGCCGCCCAGACGGGCACCGGCAAAACGGCGGCCTTTGCGTTGCCGCTGCTGCAGAAGCTGCACGAAGACCAGCCGAACCCGCGGGGTTCGCGCTCGCCGCGTGCGCTGGTGCTGGTGCCGACGCGGGAGCTCGCGGCACAGGTCCAGCAGTCCATCGCGGACCTCGGCACACACCTGCGCCAGCAGTCGGCGCTGATCTTCGGTGGCGTCAGCCCGCGCCCGCAGATCGACCTGCTGCGTCGCGGCGTCGACATCGTCGTCGCCACCCCGGGCCGCCTGCTCGACCACGCCAACGAGCGCAACATCGACCTGCGCAGCGTGCGGTTCCTGATCCTTGACGAAGCCGACCGCATGCTCGACATGGGCTTCATCCGCGATATCCGTCGCGTGCTCGCGATGCTGCCGCCGAACCGCCAGAACATGCTGTTCTCGGCGACGTTCTCGGAAGAAATTCGCGGCCTGGCCAACGGCCTGCTGCGCAATCCGCTGACGATCGAAGTCGCGCCCCGCAATGCACCGACCGAGCTCGTCGATCATCGCGTGCACCTCGTTGCGCAAGGCGACAAGCGCGCAGTGCTGAGCCACTTGCTGAAGTCCGGCGCGACGCCGCAGACGCTGGTGTTTACCCGCACCAAGCACGGCGCCAACCGCCTGGCCGAGCAACTCACGCACGACGGTGTGCAGTGCGCTGCGATCCACGGCAACAAGTCGCAGAGTGCACGCACCCGCGCACTCGAAGACTTCAAGGCCTACAAGGTCCAGGTGCTCGTCGCGACCGACATCGCGGCGCGCGGCCTCGACATCACCGAGCTGCCGCAAGTGGTGAACTATGAGCTGCCGCACGTTCCGGAAGACTACGTGCATCGCATCGGCCGCACCGGCCGCGCAGGCGCAACGGGCCAGGCGTTGTCGCTGGTGTCCGACGACGAGCGCGACCGCCTGAAGGCGATCGAGCGCGTGCTCGGCCGCAAGATCAGCGTGCTGCCGCTCGACCGCACGCAGATTCCACGCCCCTCGGGTGAAGGCATGACGCGCGCACCGCGTCACGTCGACCCGCGCGCGCAGCAGCAGCGCCACGCCAAGCCGCAAGGACAGCAGCGCAGCTATCGGCAGGCTCCGGGCCAGGCCCAAGGCCAGGCTCAAGGCACCGGCGCGCCGGCGCACGGCCGGCCGGGGTCGGGGGGAGGGCACCCCCGTCGGTCCAAGCCCCGCAGCTGGGGTTCGCAGGCGTAAGTTGATCGTTGAGGCCCGGCTTGTCCGGGCCTCAACCTTTTTACGGTCGTGTCGCCATTACAGGTGACCGCGCGCGAACCGATACGCATCCATCGACAGCGCCGCACCTTCCATCCCCGAGTAAACGCGCGTCGATCGCGCCCCCGTACCCACCGCGCCGAGTGCCACATACAGTGGCAGGAAATGCTCTTCGGTCGGATGCGCGCGTGCCGCAGCGGGTGCCTGTTCGCGATACGCGAGCAGCGCCGCTTCGTCCTCGCGACCCAGGTTCTCTTCCAGCCAAGACGCAAACGTCGTCACGTACGGCAGCGGTTGCAGCGCCTCGCGGCTGGTCATCCAGTCGCGCAGGTTGTGCGTGACATGCCCGGAACCGATCACCAGAACGCCCCGCTCAGTCAGCGGCTGCAGCGCCTTGCCCATCTGCAGGTGATGCGGCGTGCCGAGTCCCGTTTGCACCGAGAGCTGCACGACAGGCACGTCGACTGCGGGGTACATCCAGCGCAGCGGCACCCACGCGCCGTGGTCGATGCCGCGACACCCGTTGATCGACGAGGCTATACCGGCGTCGCGCAACATTGATGCGGCCTCATCGGCCACCTCGGGCGCGCCCGGCGCGTCGTAGCGCAGCTTGTACAGCGATTCGGGAAAGCCACCGAAGTCATGCATCGTTTGCAGGCGTGCTGCGCCTGTCAGCATTGGCAAGGAAGTTTCCCAGTGCGCCGAGACCATCAGCACGGCGCGCGGAGTTGGCAGTGCGGCCGCGATGTCGCGCCATGCGATTCCCGCGCCGCCCGCATCAAGGGCATGCAGCGGCGAACCGTGCGAGAGAAACAGGGTAGGAAAGGGAGTCACGGTTGTCTCGGGTGCCGACGCAAGAACGTGCAGGCGGGCTTGCTCCACCTCTCCCGCGCATGCAGGGAGAGGGGAGCGACGTCACCTACTTTGCGAGTCCTTCCGCCTTCAAGGTGGCCTGGACTGCAGGCCGGGTCGCGATGCGCGCACGGAACTGCTGCACCGCCGGCCAGGACGACATTTCAACCTTGTGATAGTCGGACCAGTTCAGCACGACCCACAGGTATGCGTCCGCTATCGAGAACGCATCGCCGGTCAGGTACGGCTGCTTCTCGAGCGTCTTCGAAATGAACGTGAAGCGGTTGCCCAGCGTCTGCACGGCGCGCTCACGCACGTCGGGCGGTGTCTGCGGATTCCACAGCGGGCCGAATCCCTTGTGCACCTCGGTCGAGATGAAATTGAGCCACTCCATCAGTTGCCAGCGCGCCGTGGTGCCGAAGGCGGGTGCGATCGTGCCGGGCTTCTGGTCCGCGACGTACTGCAACAGCACGCCCACTTCAGTGAGCCGCGTGCCGTCGTCGGTCTCGAGCATCGGCACGTAACCCTTGGGATTGATCGAATAGAAGTCGGTGCCGTCCGGGAGCTTGTGCGTGCCGAGATCGACTTTGATCGCCTCGTACTTGATGCCGAGTTCGTTGATGGCGATGTGGGGGGCCTGCGAGCAGGCGCCTGGGGTGTAGTAAAGCTTCATGTCGCGATAGTCCTGTCGTGGAGAGTGGTGGGCGTCTGCCCCGATTGATCGAGGCCACGAGTTGCATGTTCACCGTCTCCTATGGCGGGATAAAGACGCTATTGATGGACAGAATATTGCGTATATCGCAATAATCTCGACGTGGATCGATTCCAAGCCGTCAATACCTTCGCCAAAGTCGTCGAACTTGGCAGTTTTTCGCGGGCGGCCGAGCGTCTGGGCCAGTCCACATCTGCGGTGTCCCGGCAAGTGTCCGAGCTTGAAGCACACCTGAACGTGCGGCTGCTCAACCGCACTACGCGGCGTTTGTCGCTCACGGAGGCGGGCCAGGGGTTCTATGAGCACAGTGTGCAATTGCTGGCGGACCTCAACGACGCGGAAGCCTCGGTGCGCGTCGCAGCCGCAGAACCCAAGGGCACGCAGCGCGTCACTTGCGGCGTGAGCTTCGGCTTGCGCTATCTGGCACCGGCGCTGGCGGAGTTCAGCATGCTGCACCCCGAGCTGCTGCTCGATCTCGATCTCTCGGACCGTGTCGTCGACCTGGTCGAGGAGCGCTACGACGTGGCGATACGCATCGGGCACATCGGTCCGCAAGGAATGGTCTCGAAGCGTCTTGGCTGGACACAGATCGTCTGTTGCGCGTCGCCAGCTTACCTGGCGCGGCACACGGCCCCGATGCGGGAACCGGCGGATCTCGCCCAGCACGAATGCCTCAGCTACACCAACGTCGGGATGCCGAATACGTGGCACTTCGAAGGCAAGGACGGCCGCGAATCGCGGGTCTCGTTGCGCATTACGCCGCGCCATCGCGCGAACAATGGCCAGCTGCTGGCGGCGCTGGCGGTGCAGGGGCTCGGCGTAGTTTACGAGCCCGACTTCATCGTCGCGCAGGAAATGCGGCACGGCCAGCTCGTGCCATTGCTGCGTGACTACACTCCGCCACGCTCACCCATCGCCGCGGTCTACCCGAGCCGGCGACACCTCTCAGCGAAAGTGCGATCGTTCGTCGACTTCCTGGCGAGCCGCTACGAACAGCGCCACGAGTGGAGCCTCGACGACATCCTGCGCTAGCGCACTAGTGTTGCGGCACGCCGGCGTCGGGCTGCCACGCCGGATCATCGAAGAACTTGCCGTACTCATTGAGCGCGCCATGCACGAGTGCCGCGCCGTCGTGCCGCGACCGCGCAGGATCCTCGCCGCGCATCAGCGACGCACCCTGCATCAGGTCGGCAAGCACGAAATGCAGGTTGGCGTCGGCGTCGGCCGGCAGGCGGCAATTCGCCACGATCGATTTGACGTCTCGATCGATGTGCGCTGCGAGTCGCGCGTAAGCATCGTCGCCTTGCTTGCCGGCATGGATGGCAGGATGATCGGCGTCGAACGCCTTGCGGATGCTGGCCAGGCCGTTGCGCAGTGACGCGTCCGTCTGCCACTTCGCGGTGCCATTCAACTTGAGCTGCGCAACTGCGCCGCCTGCCGCGCCGTGCTGGGCGTGTTGCTCATGGCGTGTTTGGTCGGCCTGGGCCAGTACGACCGCGGGTGCGGCGGCGAGCGATGCCGCAAGGCACGCGAGCAACGTGGGAGCTGATGGGGGCGCTTTCATGTCGGACTTCCGTGTGTCTGGGGCATCGTGCGATTAGACCCCGAACACGACGGGCACGCTATCGTCCAACACGCCGACACAAGCGTCAGCCGCCGAAGGTCTTCTCGAACAATGCCCGGACCATCTCGAGTATGGCCTGGGGATTACTGCCTGCTTTAGCGGCAAAGTACAGCAGCAAGCCGACGTACAGCACTGAGATCACCGCGACGAGGTGGCCGAATAGAAGCAGCAGTCCATCGCGCTCGGCCATGCCGAGGCACAGCATGATGATGGCGACAGCGGGCAGCGTATTCGCAAGCGGAATCAGGGGCAGCGGAGCCATCATCGCCAGGACGATGACGACGAGTACGACGCCATTTACCGCGTTGACGGCCGGGGTCCCCGTCAGGGCCAATAGGCGTGGCCGCACGAGGTGCTCGAACCGATCAGCCGCGCGCGCCGCGCGCGCCAGCACGTGCTGCACCGTCGCGCTGGGCAAGGCATGGTCGAGCAGCCGGTCGGGCATCCACGGCACCCGGTTCATCGTCACCGCGTAGCCGATCAACAGCATTGGCGCGCCAAGGGCGGTGCTCATGAACGGCAACGTCACCGGCAGCAGGAACGGCATTGCCAGGATGGCGCAGAACACGAGCAGACCCTGCTCGCCGACGAGCGCGAGCAGTTCACGCAGCGTGACCTGGTGCCCCTCGACGGCGTGACGCGTCGCGTTCAACGCGACGGAGAGCCGGACCTCGGGGTTACGGAAGTGAACACCAGTCATGCGCATAGCGTAACGCCCGAGCGCGCCGTGCCGCGGAATTGCGTCAAGAAAAACGCGTAACTTGCAGGGAAGCGCGCCCTGGCCTTGCACAACAGGCATCGCCCGCTTGCAGACGGTCGACTGCACTCGTCCCTTGCCCTAGAATCGGGCCCCGCAGCGGGTGTAGTTCAATGGTAGAACTGTAGCTTCCCAAGCTACTAGCGTGGGTTCGATTCCCATCACCCGCTCCATCTTCGCGCGGTCGTCCCAAGCGTTCATCCTCTCCCGCGTTGGCTGTGTCGCTAACCGCGGGGGAGAGGTATTACGATCCGCCTTCCGATAGCAGTCGCTGCTTGACGGGGTGCGGCGCGCTGCTGTTGCACGTAGCGTCGGGTAATCAGCGCAGCAAGGGGCGAAAGGATCAACCGCATGTTCAAGCGACGCGAATTCTTGATGGCACCCTTCACGGCGGCCGCCCTGCTGGCCAGCCCGACCGGCGCAGTGCCTGCCACGCGCCGTTTCGACGCCGCCGCGCGGCTTCAGTCGCTCGAAGTGGGTCAGGCGCGTCTAGGCGTTTGTTTCCTCGACACCGCTACCGGCGAAGTCAGTGGCAACCGCATGGAGGAACACTTCGCGATGTGTTCAACGTTCAAGCTGGCCCTGGTCGCCGTCTGCCTGCACGAGGCGGACCAGGGCCGCTTGGACCTTTCGCAGGTCCTGACCTATTCAGAAGTGGACCTTCTCCCTTGGGCGCCGGTGACACGCAAGAATCTCGCCAGCGGCGGTATGAGCATTGCCGCGCTGGCGCAGGCGGCTCAAGAACTGAGCGATGGGGTGGCCGCCAACCTTCTGGTAAAGCGTCTAGGCGGCCCAGCTGCCGTCACCGCGAAGTTCCGCGAGATGGGCGACACGGTGACGCGTCTCGACCGCTATGAACCGGATCTGGGCTTGGTGCTTTCCGCCGACCTGCGCGATACGACGTCGCCCCTGGCGATGGCGCATCTCGTCCGGCGGATTACGACCGGTGATCTATTGCAGAGTAGTTCCCGTGAGCGCCTTCTGCAGTGGATGCAGAACACCGACACCGGCCCCAACAGGCTGCGTGCCGGCCTCCCCGCCGAGTGGCGTTCCGGGAACAAGACCGGAACCGGACGCACTGATGGAACGACCAACAAGTGCAATGATGTCGCGATCACTTTCCCGACCAGCAGGCCCCCGATCATCATCGCTGCGTATTTTGATAGCGGCGAATTCACCGCGCAGACCGAGCGTAGGCATGAGGCCGTCCTCGCTGAAGTGGGACGGATTGCCGCCCAATGGGCCATGAGCTAGTCGCACCAAAGACTCAACCGAGCCCCAGTTCCGACGACGGCGGTCTGTTGGGGCTCGCGTCAAGGTCACACGTGAATCACACGCCGGAGCAGCGCTCATCGTAAGTGATTGATCGAGTGGGCGGAGTTGGGCAAATCACTTGGGTTCGATTCCCATCACCCGCTCCAATTTTCCCGCCGGGCTGAGACGGCGTCAGCCAACTCCAGCCAGAGTGTCTCGCGTGAGCTGGTTCTTGATCGCGCGGTCGCCCCAGGTTGAACCCACTGTCCAATGGTAGTACATTCTGACTACCTATCGGAGAAAGGCCGATGTCCGCGACCAGTCTCAAGCTTCCAGACGATCTCAAGCGTCGCATTGCCAAGCTTGCCGCCAGCAGCGGGCAGACGCCCCATGCGTTCATGATCGATGCACTGGCGCGCGAGGCGGAGCGGTCGGAACTGCGGCAGCGATTCGCGGCCGAGGCGGCCGAGTCGGAGCGCGAGGCGCTCGGCAGTGGCAAGGCCCATTCCCTGGCCGCGACGTTCGACTATCTTGCCGAGAGAGTTGCTGGCAAGAACCCACGACGTCCGCGGGCTCGTTCGTGGCGCACGTCGAAATAAGCGTCCGGGCGCTCCGCGATCTGGAGCGCTTGTTTGATTTCGTCGCCGAAATCGATCCCGATCGGGCGCAGGCGCAGGTCTCAAGCATACGGGCGGCTTTCGAGGTTCTTGCGGATCACCCGCTGCTCGGTCGAGTGGCGGAAGATGGGCGGCGCGAGCTCGTGCTGTCTCGTGGCAAGTATGGCTACATCGCAAAGTATCGCTGGTTGCCGACCGAGGACGTCGTGCTGGTCCTGGCGGTCAGGCATCAGCGCGAAGCGGGATACACCGAAGACCAGTAGTGGCGTCGCTGCGAAGCGACTGCGCGGCGCGCGCGTACACGTCAAACACACTCGAGATTATCGCTGACGATAAGTGATTGATCCGGCGCGCGGAACCGGCCGACTCACGTGGGTTCGATTACCATCACCCGCTCCAATCCCTGTCCCGACAAGAAATACGCAGGGAATTTTAGGAACGCGCAGGCACCCAATTGTCCGGGTCTTTCCCGGCTGCTGCGATATTCCCCGGCGCAATGTATCGCGCCCCTGTTGTTTGCCTTTGATCCCTCCGAATGCCGTTGTTCGACTCCTCGTCGGCAACGTTCACGTGCGACGCCGTGACACCAGCGGTGCTGCGCGGACGAACAGGTTGGCCGCTGCCTCCTCAAGCATCCATCGGCCCATGGCGTCATACGAAACGGGTGACCAGGAGTTTCGTGCGCCGTTCCAGTTCACCGAGGCCACGGGACGCTCATCCTTGCCGCGAGAATTCAGGCCACCGCGTACAAGGGTCCAGCGAAGCGACGATAGCGCCCCGTTACCGAGCGCATCTACGACAGCTTGCTGCTCACGAGCTCCGCGGCCCATTGTCCCGGGCATCCACATGAAGAAGCGCATGATCCGGCTTGCAGGTTGCCCTGGCAGTGAAGTGAGCAACGTGTTGATCATGACGATGCGGTCGACGCCTGCAGCCAACATCGACTCCTCAACCGCCGCCATGTTCGTTGAGAGCAAGGCGGAGCGCTCATGGGTCGTCGCCGTAACTCCAGTTGCGGTGAGAACGGCATCGGCGCCGGCGAACGCCTCCATGAGGGCGGGGCGATCGTCGAAAGACTCCACGACAACAACGCGAGATCCGTCCGGCACGTCTGTTATGCGTTCCGGCCGAGAACGGACGATGGCAGTGAAGTTCATTCCTGCTGCTCGGCACACGCCGAGAATCCCCTGACCCAGACCCCCCGCAGCGCCGATGACGGCCACACGATGCGGTAGTGGTCGAGATTGGCTATCGGCTGTTGGTGTCGTCATGGCAGCGAATGCTCCGGCAAGTGGGATCGATGGCGCGCTTGGTTCATTCGGATTGCGCGGGCCCGGAGACGTCGCTGCGACGAACGATGATCCACGCGAGGCACGCGGCGGCGACAACATCAAAGGCCAGGCAGAAAGCGGACCACCAGGCGGGCACCCCGGGATTTTCGATCATACTGCCGCGCATGGCATCGAAGACGCCGTGGCCGGCCAGCGCGGCAACGATGACCCACTCGCTCTTCTTGAAACCGACGGTGGCTGCAGTCACGAATCCAGCCATCACGATCGACTCGAGCAGCACGACCTGCCCTGATCCACCCATCGCTGCAAACAACACATAGTAAGACGCGACAACGATCATAACGGTCGGGTAGAACGCGCGGTCGCGAACCAGCCCCGTCCGCATGGCAAACAGCGCCACGACCAGCGCCAGCACGACTCCAATGACATAGGCCATAGGTGCGCTCCTGGTTCCTGCTAATGCAGGGCCTCCTGGAGTGAGACGGACCGAACTGTC
>JANNGT010000032.1:0-3293 GCA_031404015.1 Gammaproteobacteria bacterium
CTCGCTTACGTGCGCCGCGGCGACGTGGTGCAGGTGCATTCGCTGCGCCGCGGCTCGGCCGAGGCCATGGAAACGATCGCGCACGGCTTGCGCGGCGGCAAGGTCGTCGGCCGTCCGATCGAGGCGATCAAGCTGCCGGACGGCGTGAAGATCGTGACGCTGGTGCGTGGCGAGCAGGTGATCATGGCGCACCACGATACCGTGATCGAAAACGGCGACCACGTGATCCTGTTCCTTTCCGACAAGCGGCACGTCGAGCAGGTCGAGCGCCTGTTCCAGACCTGAGCCGGCCCGCGCCACGCAGACTCACCCGTGCTTGCTGTCATCAACGTCCTGGGTTCGATGCTGGTTTTGTTCAGCGTCACCTACGTGCTGCCGATCGCGACGTCGCTGATCTACTCGGACGGCTTGCTGGTCGATTTCGTTTACGCGGCACTCGGCTGCCTCGCGGTCGGCGCCGGCCTCGCGTTCGCGACGAGAAAACACCGGCGGGAACTCCGCTCGCGCGATGGCTTCCTGCTGGTCACGCTCGGCTGGATCCTGATGTCGGCCATCGCGACCGTTCCCCTGCTGGTCGCGCTGCCGGGCCTCAGTTTTACGGACGCCTTTTTCGAGACGATGTCGGGGCTCAGCACGACGGGGGCTACTGTGCTGACCGGGCTCGACTCGATGGCGCCGTCGCTCAATCTCTGGCGTCATGCGCTCGTCTGGTATGGCGGCATGGGGATCATCGTGCTCGTCGTCGCAATCCTGCCGATGCTCGGCGTGGGCGGCATGCAGCTCTACAAAGCTGAAGCGCCGGGGCCGGTCAAGGACGAAAAGCTGACGCCCCGCATCACGCAAACGGCACGCGCGCTGTGGATCGTCTATTTCCTGATCACCGTGGCCTGCATCCTGTCATTGAAGCTGGTCGGCATGAGCTGGTTCGACGCCATCTGCCACGCATTTGCAGCGTTGGGGCTCGGTGGCTTCTCAACCTATGACGCAAGCGTGGGCCACTTCGATTCGCCCGCCATCGAGTTCGTGCTGATCGTGTTCATGCTCATCGCGGCGATGAACTTCGCGCGGCATTTCATTGCCTGGCAGCAGAAAAGCCTGCGCACCTACGCGACCGATATCGAAGCCAGGGCGATGCTCATGATCATCGGCATCAGCACCCTCGGCATCACGCTCTTCATCTGGCTGCAGGGCGTCTACCCGAGTTTCTGGACGTCCCTGCGCCACACGGCCTTTAACCTGGTTTCGTTGGCGACGGAC
Source organism: Gammaproteobacteria bacterium (assembly GCA_031404015.1). Classification (GTDB taxonomy): domain Bacteria; phylum Pseudomonadota; class Gammaproteobacteria; order Steroidobacterales; family Steroidobacteraceae; genus RPQJ01. The sequence continues at coordinate 1,258 of JANNGT010000032.1, forward strand.
TGCGGTTTCGTCAGCCAGGATTACGCCGCCTGGCCGATGTTTGCCCCCATATTCATCCTGATGCTTTCCTGTTACTGCGCGAACACCGGCTCGACCGGTGGCGGCATCAAGATGTTTCGCACGCTCGTGCTGTTCCGGCAGGCCCAGCGTGAACTGTTCCTGCTCGTTCACCCCGCCGCGGTCACGCCGGTGAAGATCGGCCGGCAGGTCGTTGCCAACAAGATCGTCTTCGCGGTACTCGCCTTCGTCGTGCTCTACTTCGGCACGGTCGTAACGCTCACCTTCCTGCTGTTGGCGAGTGGACTCGACTTCATCAGCGCGTTCTCCGCAGTGATCGCCTGCATCAACAATGCGGGTCCGGGGCTGGGCGTCGTTGGTCCGGCGAGCAATTTCCAGGGGCTCACGGATTTCCAGACGTGGGTCTGCTCGCTGGCGATGTTGCTGGGCCGCCTGGAAATTTTTTCAATGCTGGTGTTGTTCACGCCGACGTACTGGCGGAAGTAAGCTCGTACGATGGCCAAACGGAAACTCAACGCAAAGACCAGACGGAAGCTGCAGCGCGGCTTCGCCATCGTCGCGTTGCTGGGCTTGTTGGCGGTGATTGTGCTGGTCGCCGTGCTCGACCGCCGCGTCACGCAGCAGTTCGAAGGCCGCCGCTGGACGCTGCCGGCACGCGTCTATGCGCAACCGCTCGAGTTGTACGTCGGGCAGACCTTGTCATCCGCTCGCTTCGCGCAGGAACTCGCACGGCTTGGGTACATCCCGCAGTCGCCGGTCGACCGGCCGGGCACGTTCCGGCGCAAGGGGGACACGGTCGAGGTCTACGTTCGCGATTTCAGGTTTTCGGACGAACAGCAGGCCGCGAAAAAATTGCGGCTCGGGTTCGAGGATGACGCCATCTCGGCGCTTGCGGACACGAGCGGCACCGACGTCCCCGTCTATCGGCTCGATCCGCTGCTGATCGGCAGCATCTTCCCGATTCACGGCGAAGACCGGATCGTCGTGGCGCCGTCCGAAGTGCCGACTTTGCTGCCACAGTCGCTCAAGGCTGTGGAAGACCGCAAGTTCGAGACGCATCACGGGGTGAATCCACTCGCGATCCTGCGCGCGCTGTTCGTCAACGTGCGCGCCGGGCAGGTCGAGCAGGGTGGCAGCACGCTCACGCAGCAGCTGGTCAAGAGTTACTTCCTCGACAGCCGCCGCACGCTCCGGCGCAAGGCTGAGGAAGCGATCATGGCCGTCATCCTCGAGTCGCGATTCGAGAAAGACGACATCATGAACGCGTACATCAACGAAATTTACCTGGGCCAGGATGGCCGTCGCGCCGTGCATGGCTTCGGCCTCGGCAGCCAGTTCTACTTTGGCAAGCCGCTCAGCGAACTCAACCTGCCTGAGGTTGCGTTGATGGTCGCCATCGTGCGCGGCCCGTCGTATTACGATCCACGCCGCCACAAGGACCGCGTGCTCGAGCGGCGCAACCTCGTGCTCAAGGTGCTCGCCGAACAGGGAGTCGTCACGCCAGCAGAGGCGCAGCGCGCGGCGAAGGCGCCACTTGGAATCACCGATACCGCAGGCCGCTCGGCCAATTATTTTCCGGCATTCCTCGACCTCGTGCGCCGCCAGTTGCGCGAGGACTATCCCGAACAGGCGCTGACGGAAACAGGCCTCACGGTCTTCAGCACGCTGGATCCGCTGCTGCAGGAAAATGCCGAGGAAGCGCTCAGCGGCGAACTCGAGCGGCAGGACAAGGGCACGCGCAAGGCGGCGCGCGGCCTCGAGGGCTCAATGGTCGTCACGACGCCGCAGACAGGCGAAGTCGTCGCTGTCGTTGCGGGGCGACGCGCCGCGTTCGACGGGTTCAACCGTGCGCTCGACATGAAGCGGCCCATCGGCTCGCTGGCGAAGCCGATGGTGCACCTGGCCGCGTTGCACTCAGGCCGCTTCACACCTGCATCCGTGGTGATGGACGAACCCGTTGAGGTAAAGCTCGACCGGAACCAGGGCGTGTGGAAGCCGAACAACTACGACAGGAAGGT
>JANNGT010000033.1:0-24756 GCA_031404015.1 Gammaproteobacteria bacterium
GAGGGCTTCAATTGCACCGACGGGGTTTTCATCGCTCGAAGTGCGGTGGCCGTCGGCGACTATTCCGGACCGGCGGGCACGCGGCTGGTCCTGCGCGACCCGAGTGTCGAGGCGGCCGTCATCGAGACGGCGCGTGGCGGCATCCTGCGGCGTGGACTCGCCGCGGGCCACGCCGACGTCGCGATCGTCACCAACATCAGCCCAGATCATTTTGGCGAGTACGGCATCGACGACCTCGACGGCCTGGCCGACGTGAAGCTCAGCATCGCGCACTTGCTTGACGCGCAGGGCCTGTTGGTCCTCAACGCGGACGATGCGTTGCTTGCCGCAAAAGGCGCCTCGCTCTCGCAGCGACTCGACTGGCAGCCGCCGCTGGCATGGTTCGCGCGGGATTACGGCCACCCCGCGCTGGTACTGCACCGGGTCGAAGGCGGGTCGACCTGCGGTGTCGCGCAAGGCAGGTTGCGCCTGTCGCAGGACGCTGCAGAACACGATCTCGGCGGGATTGCGGACATGCCGCTCACCGTGTCGGGCAGTGCCACGTACAACATCGAGAACCTCGCTGGCGCTGCGCTCGTCGCAGCACGCCTTGGAATTTCGCCGGCGACGATCGCGCGAGTGTTCGCAACGTTCGGCCTCGACGTGGACGACAACATGGGCCGGCTGATGCGCTTCGACGTCGGCGGCGTGCGCGTCGTGCTGGATTACGCGCACAACCCCGACGGCCTGCGCGGCGTCATGCGTGTTGCGCAGAGTTTGCGCGCTCCCGGAGCACGCATCGGCATGCTGCTGGGCCACGCGGGCAATCGGCTCGATGCCGACATCGCGGACCTCGCCATGGTCGCGATGGAATTCGCACCGGACCTCGTCGTCGTCAAGGAGGACGAAGGTCACCTGCGCGGTCGCCAGCCGGGCGAAGTGCCGGCGATCATCCAGAACGCACTGCTGCGTGCTGGGCTCGCAGAATCCGCTGCGCCGATCTGCCCTTCAGAGGTGGACGCGGCGTTGCTCGCACTTGAATGGGCTCAACCCGGCGATGCGCTGGTGCTGCTCATCCACTCGAGCCCGGCCCGCGCCCGCATGCTCGAAATACTGGAGACACGACGCGACCGCTAGCCCGCCTCGGTCCGGCTCCCGGCCTGCGCCCGCGATGCCCGACACGCAATCTTGCCCGTCAGTCCAGCTCTAAGCTATTGTTTTTTATGAGTTTTTAGCTAGACTACTGTATATATAAACAGTATCGGAAGCCCTATCATGGACGGCGCCTCATCAGGTGGCAGCGCTAGCATCCCGCTGCGCGAACTCGAAGCTCAGATCACGGAATTGGCCGGGCACCTGAACGCCGCGAATTACCGCTGGCTCACACTCATCGCCGAGTTTGACCGACGCAAGGGCTGGTCGGACAGCGTCACTCAGTCCTGCGCACATTGGCTCAACTGGAAATGCGGTCTCGACATCGGCGCCGCACGCGAGAAGGTTCGGGTTGCACATGCGCTCGTCAAGTTGCCACGCATCAGTGCTGCCATGGCCAATGGCACGTTGAGCTACGCCAAGGTTCGCGCCGTTACGCGAGTCGCCTGTCCCGATACCGAAGAGATCCTGCTATCAGTCGCTCTGCATGGCACCGCACACCATGTCGAAACGCTCGTGCGGCAGTTTCGTCGAGTGCGCGAGGTCGACGAAATGGCGCGTGAAGCCCGCCAGCATGCCACATCGCCATCGATACGCTGCTGCGAAGGAGCCAGGGAAGCCGGGCGTCGACCAAGCGACGAGCGCAGTGACTAGTTTCGAGGTGTGCGTTTCCGCGGAAACGCAACCGCACATCTGTCGTTTTGAAGATCAACTGTTGGGTGCGCTTCGCTGATCCCCGTACCCGCGATTTTGACGAATGCGCTGACAGCGGCAGGTTCCACAGCAGTGCAAGTGCCTGCTGTAAGCCGCCGCTGGGCAAGCACTGCGATGCCCGTTGGGTCAAAATAGGCGTAACCTGACATCGGACAACTCGTCGTCCGACATCTTTTGAATCGGCGACCGATAGGGGTAATGCGAATGGCGGCTGCAAACCTGGCGCGAGGCGAAAGTCCGCAAAATTCTGCGGACACACTGTGCGATCTCGACCTCCTGCGGGGCGTGCTCTACGGCCTGGCGTTCTCGCTGCCGTTGTGGGGCGCGATCGTCGCCGTGGCGCGGCTAGTGTTCTGATCGGGTCCGAAAGCCGTCAGCAGCATCGCAGTCAACTCGTGCATGCCGCCGATTGATGCGCGCGGCGGCTCCAGCCCGGCGGTAAATCCCTGCTCGATGAAGCGCTCGAGTAACCGGGCGTCACTCGAAATGATGTGCACCGGAACGTCCCACGAGGCGCCCTCGCCGCTGACGTTGGCCGTCGGCTGGTGGTCGCCCAGTACCACGTACACCGTTTCGCGCGCCTGCGGCAGACGCAGGTAACCGCCGATCCAGCGGTAAGCGTATTCGACCTGTCGCAGGAACGCAGGCAGCATGTCCAGCCAGTCTGCGGGCACGGCCAGGGTACGCGCGATATCGTCTTCGTCGTAAGGACGCTCACTCAGCAGGCGCTGCCAGTCAGGCTGGTAAGGCGGCACCGGCCGAAACGGCACGTGCGTATTGATCGTTGGCGCGAACACAAAGCGCGGCGGCGTCTGCGGCGAACGGGGATACAGTTGCTCGAAGCGGGCAAAGGCGTACTGGTCCGGGATGTTCCAGAAGCCCAGCGGTGGCCCCGGATAATCGAGATCGCGCCCATCCACGTAGACGTCGTAGCCGTACCACGCGCGTTCAGGCCACTCCCACGACACGGACGAGTAGAAGCCGAAAGTCTGGTAACCGTGCGAGCGGAAAACGCTGATCAGCGAAGGTCGCGTCGTAGTCAGCAGCAGATCGTGTCGACGCGGATCCGTCAGATCGATGCCGGCGAGCAGCGCCACGTGCGCCAGGTCTGATCCGCCGCCGATCGTGGGCGAGCGCACGAAGGCGGACACTACCTGCAGCCCTGCTGCAGCAATGTCTCCGGCCAGCCGTTCGCGCGCAGGCTGCAGCATGCGTACGGCACGCTCGTTGTCGTAGACGACGGCGCCGACCGACTCGAGGAAAATCAGGTAGACGTCGCGGCCCTGCAGCCCGTCGAGCGCGCGGCTGTCTGCGCTTGCCAGTGCACCGTCCACGACGGACGTCGCTGGCAGCGCGTACGCGACGCTCTGCCCCGACGCGACCGCCGCCAGCAGGTCGAGTTGATTCCAATAGGTGGGCAGTACGGGTTTTGCAACGAGCGGCCAGGTGGCGCGCACGCCCGCGTAGTTGGCGACGACGAGTGCCAGCGCGACTGCCGATGCCAGCCACGTCCATCTCGCTTGCAGCGCATAGGGCACGGCCTCGCGCGCAACGATCTCAATGAACACGCGCAGCACTCGATGCAACGCCCAGCCGAACAATCCGAGAACGACGAGCACTGCGGCGCCCTGCCACCACGCCCCCTCTTGCAGTGAAACCCAGACGAAGCGCGGTATCCGCGGCACGTCCCAGTAGAGGTTTACCGGACGGCCGAACAAGGCAGGCGCTGTCACGTCTGCATAACGCAGCACGACGAGCAAAGCGTAGACCGCGGCTAGCAGGGCCGCGGCGCGACGCGACAATTCACCGCGCCAGGCGACCACGAGCAAGAGCAGCAACCACAGCCAGACGAAGCCGGGCGCCAGTCGCCAGTCGGGGATGATGCCCGGCGTAGGCCACCAGTTGTGGAAGCTCAGTACGCAATTGAGCAAGACCAGCGCCAGCAATGCCGTCGCAATTCGACGCTGTATCGTCATGCGCTGATGCTCTGCAGTCATACCGGGGCTGCTTCAGCCGGCGTGACGCTCGCGGCCATGCCTGCATTCGCAGCGTGCGTGCGCGACGGCGCTGGAGCGCGGTCGAGATACGGTGCTGGCCAGCCGAGCAGCGCGCTTGCGGCTTCGCAGCGCTCGCGCAGGTGCTCGCGGTCGTGACCTCCAAGATGCACGATCCCGTAGCGATGGCTGCCGGTCCAGCGGAAGTCGCGCGCCAGCGCACGGCCCCGCTTGTGAAAGCAGTACAGCAGCGCATCGGGAAATCCTTGCGCAAGGGCCTCGCGTTGTGGCCCAGCAGGGACCGGAGGCACCCTGGCCCGCACGTCGAAGGATCGGTACACGAGGCTGGCGGCGGCTCGTGCAGTGGGCCGGCGCAGCGGCAGTGACTGGGGATCCGCGCCCAGCGCCAGCGCGAGCGCCATGGCGTGCGCGTCGACGCCGTGCACGCGCTCGTACAGGTCGGAGAACTGCGACGCCAGCCTGGGATTGCACTCGATCACGCGCAGGCGGTCTGCGTGCGCATCGTAAAAAAACTCGAGGTTGAAAAACCCGTGCGCATAGCCGATGGCGGCGAGAAAACGTTGCGCCACATCGAGTGCGCGCCGCTGCACTGCGGCGTCGAGACGGCTCGGGTGCTCCCAGCGCATGAACGCCTGGGTGTCGGGGTACATGACCGCGTCCACCACGCCGAGGGCGCGCACCTTCCCGTCCTGCACCCAGCCGTCCAGGTTGAATTGCGCGGTCTGCGGATCCACCGACTCCTCGAGCACCATGCGATACGCGCTGCCCGCCTGCGGCAGACGCTCACGGCAAATGCGCTCGAAAGGCTCCATCAGCTGCCGACTGAGCCAACGCTCGCGCCAGCCGAAGCGCATGTGCTCGCGCAATTCGAGCGAATCCTCGACGCGTCGCGCGAGCACCGAGAAGGCACCCTTCACGGGCTTCACGAACACGGGATAGTCGAGTTTGTCGACACCCGAGCCGTCGTCACCCGCGTCGACGACAGAGAAGTGCAGGTTGGCTTCCGGCGCCACCGACTGCAGCACGCGCCGTGCGTGCAGCTTGTGTTGTGCAGCAAGGATGCTTTCGGGTGTTGCGCCGGGCAGCTTGAGCCGCTCAGCCACCATTGCCGCGGCGAGGGTGCCGAATTGCTCGTGATGGGACAGCACGGCGCGCCAACCGCGACGCCGGCCACGCGCCGCCTGCTGCGCCGCGAAGTGGTTCAGATCGAACCCGGGCAGGCGGAGATGGCTCGGAAAGGCGAAGAGGTCGAAGCCGGCATGATCGCAGCGCACCGGGCCGCCAGGCGCACCGAGTCTCTGCATCGCGGCGCGATCCCAGTCGTACGCGAACAGCCAGCCAATGCGCGGCGACGAATTCATCGGATGCGGACAGTCATCGCGTCATGGTCCTGGAGCTCATTGTTGCGTTCGGTTCTCGCGCAGTCTCGCGCCCGCGCGCACTCGCGCGGGCGAAAATGTGGTGGGCCCGCTGGGATTCGAACCCAGGACCAAGGGATTATGAGTCCCCTGCACTAACCGCTGTGCTACAGGCCCGCCGCGGCGCAAATTCTACGCATTAATGCGGCGCCCGGCAGCGCGACGAGAGTAACTTGCACGTGACTTCACTTCGCCGCCGTCACCCGCAGCAACTGGCCCTGGCTGTCGTCGGTCAACAGATACAGCGCACCATCAGGCCCATTGACCACGGCACGGATGCGCTTCTTCAGCGCATCACCGAACAGGCGCTCCTCACGCACCACCTTGCCGTCGCGCAGTTCAAGCCGCGCAAGTTCCATCGACTTCAGGCCGCCGACAAAAACATTGCCCTGCCATTGCGGGATCGCAGCAGCGGTGTAGAACGCGAGCCCGCTCGTCGCGATCGACGGCACCCAGAAATGCACGGGCGATTCGAGGCCCGGCGCCTCGGTGCGGTCGCTGATCTTCGCGCCGGAATACTCGGTACCGTGCGTGACCAGTGGCCAGCCGTAGTTGCGCCCGGCGAGCGTGCGATTGAGTTCGTCGCCGCCCTTGGCGCCGTGCTCGTTGGTCCAGAGTTCGCCGGTTTGCGGATGCAGCGCGGCACCCTGGATGTTGCGATGGCCGAGCGACCAGATCTCGGGCAGCGCGCCCGCCGTCTTCAGGTATGGATTGTCGGCCGGCGCCTTGCCGTCACGGTCGATGCGCACGACCTTGCCGATGTGATTGTCCAGCGATTGCACGCTGCCGCGGCCCTTGTTGCGATCGCCCAGCGTCACGAAGAGGTTGCCGTCGCGGCCGAACACCAGCCGCGAGCCGAAGTGATGCCCACCAGACATCGCCGGCTGTTGCCGGAAGATTACGACGACGTCGCTCAGGCCCTTCGGCCCGAGCGTGGCGCGGGCGACGCTGGTGCCGTTCAGCCCGTCGCCCCGTGGTTCCGCGAACGACAGGTAGATGCGCTGGTTGCGCGCGAACTCGGGGTCGAGCGCGACATCCAGCAGGCCACCTTGCCCGACGGCGTCCACTTGCGGGACACCCGCCAGCGGCTCGCCGGGTTTGCCGGAGCGATCGATGAGGCGCAGCCGTCCCGGCCGCTCGGTCACCAGCGCGCTGCCATCCGGCAGAAACGCGATGCCCCATGGATTCTGAAGGCCTTCCGTGACGACCGTCAGTTGCATGGGCCCCAGGTCCGTCTTGACCGTTTCTGACGTCCCACGCGCCTGCATCGGCGTCGAGACGGCCAACAGCGCGGCGATCCCGGCGAGGATGCCCGCGTGGGGACAGCCTGCTTTACGCAGGGCTGGAGGCGAAGCGATCCTTGGCATGGCGATTCCGGCGTGTTAACTGCCTGCCATGTTCGCAGTTTCGGGGAAGTCGGAGCCAGTTGTCTGCGTCCGACACGGCCGTCATGACACCGCGGAGCCCTGACGCGCCTTGTAGTCGGCCAGTTCTTTGCGCCCTTCGACGAAGTAATAGATCAGGAACGCTGCGCCGACGCCCGCCGGGATCAACCCGATGTAGGCCACGTTCGAGTCGGCCACCGCGCCCAGGAACAGGAATACGGCGATGCCGACGAACAGCCAGATCATTCCGGTCAGCAGGTGGCGGGGCCGCTCGGCCTTGCCTATGGGCTTGAAAAACGCCTCCGGCAGTGGGGGAATGTCCATGCCGCGCTCGATCCCGGCCAGGCGCTCCTTGTGGTGCGCCTCGACGATGTCGCGGCGACGGCGATAATCGGTAATCGCATAGACGATGGGAATCGCCAGCGACATGACGATCGCGGTGATGGGGATGAATACGGCGAGTGACTCAGTGTTCATGGTCCGGGCCTCCTGGGCAGTTGCTGTTTGTATGCACCAAGTGCCCCGAAGGTTGCACAGCTGCGGTTGCAACCTTTGCCTGGCCGGAGGCATATAAAGGTCCATGGACGCGGCAATCCAAGTTCACCTGGCTGCGGGCCGCCATGCCCGTGCCTTCGACTTGATCGTGCCGGAGTTCCGGGATCGCGTGTTCAGGCTGTCTTTCTCGATCCTGCGGGAGCGTGCGGCGGCCGAGGACGCCACGCAGGAAACGCTGGTCCGGGTCTGGAAGGCATTGCCGGGCTTCGACGGCCGCGCGGCGCTGGGCACGTGGATCTACGCGATTGCGCGCAACACCTGCCTGATGGAATTGCGCAAACGGCGGCCGATGGTCTCGTTCGACGACCCGGACTCGACCGAGGCGCAACACGCTGCGGAGTCGATCGCTACCGGACCCGCGGAAGATCCGGAGCGCGACAACCTGCTGCGTCTGCTCGACACACTGCCCCCTAACCAGCAGCAGGCCGTGCGCTTGTTCTATCTGGAGGATCGTTCCTACGACGCCGTCGCTGCCGCGCTCGGCATGCCGTTGGGGACGGTCAAGAACCTGTTATTCCGGGCACGCAAACGCTTGATGGAGCTTGCCCGCCCCGCCGAGGTCCAAGCCGCATGAACCAGACCAGCCACGAACATACCCGCCCGCTCGACCCGTGTGCCGACTACGAGTTCGACCTCGTCGAACAGAGCGAAGGCGCTGTCGCCCCCGAGCTGGCAGCACGCCTGCAGCAACATCTTGCACAGTGCGCGCGCTGCCGCGCATACGCCACCGCGCTGCTTGAACTCGACGACGAGCTGGCGGACGCCCTGCCCCGGCCCGCGCTGTCGCCCGGGTTCGACGACCGGCTCGCGGCGCGGATCGCCGGGCTGCAACGCTCGCCCGATCGCACCGGGGCGCTTGCCGCGGCCGAACGCGAACACGCGGCATTGCTGCACGCACTGGGGCGCGGCGTGGGCTGGCGGACCTGGCTGAACGCCGCAGCGCTCGGCTCTGTGGCCGGCAGCGTCGTGCTGGCACTCGATTCATTTGCTCCGCAACTGCTGCAGGCGTACGGCCTGGTGCCCGCCGGCTTCAGCGCGTCCACTACCTTTGCGACGGTGCTGGGCGTGGCTGCGGTGGCTTGCGGTCTTGCGTTCAGCCGCCGCCTCGCAGCAGGCGCTCAAGCATTGTGATCTTCGACGATCGAGTTGCCGCCATCGGCGACGACCAGCTGGCCCGTTAAGTACGACGCGTCACGTGAGGCCAGGAACGAGATCAGCGCTGCAATCTCGGCCGGCGTGCCGGAGCGCCGCACGGGGGTGCGCAATCCCGCCGCGGCTTCGCGCCCTGTCTGTGAGCCAGTCGAGATCCAGCCCGGCGCGACAGCGTTCACCGTGACGCCGTACGGTGCGGCTTCGAGCGCGACCGCACGCGTGAACCCCACCATGCCTGCCTTGGCAGCGGCATACGCGGTATCGCCTGCGACCGCGCCCACCGTTCCGGTCGTCGACGACACGTTGACGATGCGCCCGTACCGGCGTGCCTTCATCCCCAACAGGAACGCGCGTGTGACGAGAAACGTCGTGGTCAGGTTGCGTTCAAGCGAGCGCTGCCACACGCTGCGGTCAAGCCGCTCGAGTTCGTCGGGCGCATCCATCTCGCCGAGGATGGCCATGCCCGCGTTGTTGACCAGCACCTCGACGTCGCCAAGCGCTTCTGCGTACTCGCGCAGGCGTTCGCTGTCTGCCTCGCTGGTCAGGTCCGCGACCAGTGCGTGCGCGTCGCAGCCTGCGGCGCGCAATTCTTCCGCGCGTTGCTTGATGCGATCCGTCGTCGAGACGATCACGACACGATGCCCCGCACGGGCGAGTACCTGCGCCGTCGCGTAGCCGATGCCCGTAGGGCTGCCCGCTCCCGTGACGACGGCGACAGTGCGCGCAGTCACTGCGCGGCGCTCAGACTTTGCGAGTCCAGCCGAAGGTGTCGGCAGCCGTGCCGTTCTGGATCGCGACCAACGCAGCACGCAGCCGCTGCGTGACGGGGCCCACATCGCCGTTGCCGACGCGGACGTCCACGCCGTCGCTGCGGACCAGCGTGCCGACGCCTGCCAGCACGGCCGCCGTGCCCGAAAGCGCGGCTTCGCCCGTCTTGACCCATTCCATCATCTCGGCCACATCGAACACGCGCTCTTCGACCTTGAAGCCCATCTGCTTCGCCATCGTCAGCAGCGAGTCGCGGGTGACCCCGTGGAGGAATGACGTGTCCAGGCTGCGCGTGAGGATGTGCCCTTCGCGAATGAGCAGGAAGTTGGCGGCACCCGTTTCCTGCACGGAACCATCCGGGCAGAACAACACCTGGTCGATCTGGTACTTCTCCTTCGCGGCGAGCGTCGGGCCCATCGCAGCAGCATAGTTGCCGCCGGTCTTGACCATCCCCAGGTGCTCGGCCGTGCGGTGCTTCTGGTCTTCGACGTAAATGCGCAACGGCTTCATGCCGCCGGCAAAATAATCCCAGACCGGACTCGCGAGCACGATCAGCGTGGCTTCGTTCGACGGCTGCGATGCTGCGCCGATGTTCGCCATCGTGCCGAACAGCACGGGGCGCATGTACAGCGCGCCCGGCGGCTCCGGCACCTGCGCGCGGTTGCGATCGATCGTCTGCAGGATCATGCGCTCGAGCTGCGCTTCGTCCGGCACCGGCAGCAGCAGCAGCTTCGCGCTCTGGCGCATGCGCGCCATGTGGCGGTCCATGCGGAAGACGTGGATGCTGCCGTCCGCGCAGCGATACGCCTTGAAGCCTTCGAAGCAGGTGCTGGCGTAATGCAGCACGTGCGCGGACGGGTGCATCGGGATCGGCGCGACCGGCACAAGCTTATCCGGTCCCCACGCACCATTGGCGTAGGTGGCCATGCTCATCTGGTCGGCCAGCACGGTGCCGAAGGCAGGACGCGCGGTGGGAGTCGTTGTCATTGCGTGGTACTCGAGACGGGTCGGCGCCGGAAGGGCGTGAGTTTAACCGGGGATGAAGATCGTCGCCGGGTGCTCGAGCAGGTCCTTGAGCGCCAGGATCATCGCGGCGGCGTCATAACCGTCCACGAAGCGGTGATCGAACGACGACGACAGGTTCATGATCCTGCGGATGGCGATGGCGCCATCCAGCACGACCGGCCGGTCGATGGCCTTGTTGACGCCGATGATGCCCATCTCAGGCGCGTTGATGATCGGTGTGGAGACGATGCCGCCCATGCGGCCGAGGCTCGTGATGGTGATGGTCGAGCCGCTCAGTTCCTCGCGCGAGGCCTTGTTGCTCTTGGCCGCTTCGGACACGCGGCGGATTTCGTCAGACAGGTCCCAGAGCGTGCGCGCTTCCGCGTGACGAATCACCGGCACCTTGAGGCCGTCCGGCGTCTGCGTTGCCACGCCCAGGTGCACTGCTCGGTGGCGGATCAACACGTTCCGGTCGGCATCGTAGTGCGCGTTGCATTGGGGAAACTCTTCGAGCACGCGCGCGAGCGCTGCCGCGAGGAAAGGCAGGTACGTGAGCGCTGGCGTGCCCTTTGGCGCCTTTGCATTGAGATGCGAGCGCAGCGACTCGAGCTCCGTGACGTCGACTTCCTCGACGTACGAGAAATGCGGAATCGTGCGGGCCGCGTCGGTCATGCGCTGCGCGATCACGCGCCGCACACCAATGACCTTGATCTCCTCGACCCCGGTGCGCGCGCGCAGCAGCGCTGGCGCAGACCCCGCAGCGCCGTTCTTGCCCGTGGCTGCGCCGCCGCTCAACGCGGCTGCGAAGTCCTTGGGGCTGATGCGTCCACTGAGACCGGAGCCCGCGACCTGGCGCAGGTCGATGCCCGCTTCACGCGCCTTGCGTCGCGTAGCGGGCGAGGCCTTGACTCGGCTCACCTCGCCCACGTCAGTGGGAGAGGTCGCGCGCAGCGCGGGTGAGGGCTCTGCCTTCTGCACCTCGCCCACGTCAGTGGGAGAGGTCGCGCGCAGCGCGGGTGAGGGAGGCGGAGCAGTCACTTCGTCATCCGCCGCATCCGTCTCGAACACGACCAGTTCCGAGCCCACCCGCACCATGTCGCCTGGCTGACCGTTGATCGTCACGACCTTGCCGCTGACCGGCGCCGGCACTTCCACTGCGGCCTTGTCGGTCATGACCTCGGCCATGAGCTGGTCTTCCTGCACGACGTCGCCGACCTTGATGTGCCACGCGACGACCTCGGCCTCGACCGTGCCTTCGCCCAGGTCCGGCATCTTGAAGACGTAGCGCGTCATGCGGCCTCCATCACGGCCTTCAGCGCCGCGGCAACGCGCAGCGGCCCGGGGAAGTATTCCCATTCGAACGCATGCGGATAGGGCGTGTCCCAGCCCGCGACGCGGCCGATGGGCGCTTCCAGGTCCCAGAAGCATTCCTCCTGGATCGTAGCCGACAATTCCGCGCCGAAGCCCGAGAACCGGGTCGCTTCGTGCGCGATCAGGCAGCGGCCCGTCTTCTTGACCGACGAGCAGATGGTGTCCGTGTCGAGCGGCACCATCGAACGCACGTCGATGATCTCGGCGTCGATGCCGAGCGCCTTCGCGGCGGCTTCACAGACGTAGATCATCGTGCCGTACGCAACCATCGTCACCGCGCTGCCCTTGCGCACGATTTCGGCCTTGCCGATCGGCACGGTGTAGTAACCATCAGGCACCTCGCCACGCGGGTGCGTGCTCCAGGGCACGGCAGGCTTGTTTGCATCACCGTCGAAAGGACCGTTGTAAAGACGCTTGGGCTCGAAGAACACGACCGGATCATCGTCCTCGATCGAAGCGATCAACAATCCTTTTGCGTCGTACGGCGTCGACGGCATCACGACCTTGATGCCGCAGACGTGCGTGAAGATGCCTTCCGGGCTTTGCGAATGGGTCTGGCCGCCGCGGATGCCGCCACCGCACGGGGTGCGGATCGTCACGGGCGCCCAGAAATCGCCGGCGCTGCGATAGCGCAGGCGCGCGAGCTCCGAGAAAATCTGGTCACAGGCCGGATAAATGTAGTCGGCAAACTGCACTTCGGCGACGGGCCGGAGGCCATTGACGCCCATGCCGATTGCCGCACCGACGATCGCGCCTTCGGCGATCGGCGTGTCGAGCACGCGGTGCTCGCCATCCTTGCGCTGCAGGCCATCGGTGACGCGGAACACGCCGCCGAAGTAGCCCACGTCCTCGCCGAGCACGACCACGTTGGGATCGCGCGCCAGCATGATGTCCATGGCGGAGTTGAGCGCCTGGATCATGTTCATTTGCGCCATGCCTCAGACTCCCTGCTCGGTGCGCAGTTGTTCACGCTGCTTGCGCAGGTGCTCCGGCATTTCCTTGAACACGTCCTGGAACATCAGGTCGCGGTTGAGCCTGGGGCCGTCGGTGAGGGTTCCGTACTGCACGGCTTCTTTCCAGCTTTCGGTGACCTGAACTTCGAGTTCCTCGGCCAGCGCCTGGTGCCGTTCTTCCGACCACTCGCCCAGCGCGATCAAGTGGTTTTTGAGTCGCAGCACCGGGTCGCCGAGCGGCCATTTTTCGTAGTCGTCCTTGGGTCGATACCGCGCGGGATCGTCGCTGGTCGAATGCGCGGCGCCGCGGTAGGTCACGTGCTCGATCAAGGTGGGGCCCGCGCCCGTGCGCGCGCGCTCGGCCGCCCACTGCGTGACCGCGTACACGGCGAGGAAGTCGTTGCCGTCGACGCGGATGCCGGCCATGCCGTAGCCCGGGCCGCGCGCCGCAAAGGAGCGCTGCTCGCCTCCCGCGAAACCCTGAAACGTCGAGATCGCCCACTGGTTGTTGACGATGTTGAGGATCACCGGCGCCATGTAGACGGAGGCGAACAGCATGGCGTGGTGGAAGTCCGCCTCGGCACTGGAGCCTTCACCGATCCACGTCACGGCGATGTCGTCTTCGCCCTTGATGGCTGCCGCCATGGCCCAGCCCACGGCCTGCGGGAACTGCGTCGTGAGGTTGCCCGAGATCGAAAAAATACGGCCTTCGGCCCAGTGATACATGACGGGCAACTGCCGTCCCTTGCACATGTCGCGGGTGTTCGACAGCAGCTGACACATCAGGTCGACGAGCGGCCGCCCGCGCACCATGTACAGGCCCTGGTTACGGTACGACGGGAACAGCATGTCCTTGGGACGCAGCGCCATTCCTTGCGCGACCGACACGGCCTCCTCGCCGAGGCAACGCATGTAGAACGAGGTCTTGCCCTGCCGCTGCGCACGCTGCATGCGGTCGTCGAAGATGCGCGTGAGCAGCATGTGGCGCAGGCCGATCTGCAGGTCCTGCACCTCGAGGTGCGGGTTCCACGGGCCGATGGCGACGTGCCGGTCGTCGAGGACGCGCACGAGGTCGATCGACAGGTTGCCGATGTCGCGGACCCGCGCATTGACGTCGGGTCGTGGCACGGCGCCGGCCGGAGAGGTCTCCAGATAACTGAAGTCCGGCTCCTCGCCGGGACGGGAATGGTGCCTGGGGATGTGCAGTCTTGAACGGCGGGCCATCGCTTACTCACTTAATTACGGATGCGTAGTCGTGTATGTCGCGGTAGATTAATGGTCGTCCATGGGGGGTGCGGACATTGTTGCACTGCGGTGCAGCAATGCGAAATATTCATTTCAGGGAGCGCACTTTTATGGAAGAGACGTTAACGTCTCGGATCGACAAGGTCGACCGTCGGATCCTGGACCTGCTGCAACGCGAGGGGGCCCTTTCCGTCGCCGAAGTTGCTTCGCGGACCGGACTGTCCACGACCACCTGCTGGCGACGCATACAGAGCCTGGAGCAATCCGGTGTCATCAAAGGCCGTGTCGCCCTGCTCGACCGGGCCGCGCTGGGACTCGACGTCACCATTTTTGCGCATGTAAAACTTTCATCGCAAGGCCGGGATGCGATCGCAGCGTTCGCCGAAGCGATCCGCGAGCGGCCCGAAGTGCTCGATTGCTATACGACGATGGGCGAATGGGATTTCATGCTGCGCGTGGTTACGCGCGACATCAAGGCTTACGAGGCGTTCTACCTCGACCACCTGTCGAAGCTGCCCAACGTGCAGTCGATCAATTCGTCGGTGACGGTCACGGTGATCAAGGAAACGACCGTACTGCCCATCATCATCTGATGCCTTGACCGCACCCGCCCCGAGCACCATTCTGCCCCGACAGGTCAAGGCGGGTGGGAACAGATGGACGACGTGCGGTTTGCGGTGATCGGTGCGGGGATGGCGGGCCTCGCCTGTGCCCACGAACTGGCACGCGCGGATGCGAAGGTCACGGTGTTCGAACGCTCGCGCGGACTGGGCGGGCGCCTGGCGACGCGACGTGTCGGGGAACTGGCGTTCGATCACGGCGCGCAATTCATCACCGCCCGCAGCCGGCCGTTCGGCCGCTATGCTGAAACTGCGTTTCGTGCCGGCATGCTCGATGCCTGGCGCCCGCGCATCATGGAGGACGATCGCGTCTGGCCCGCGCCAATCGAGGACTGGTGGATCGGACGGCCCGGCATGAGCGCGCTGGTGCGACCGCTGGCGCGCAACATCGACGTGCAGGGAGGCGTGTCCGTCCACGAACTGATTCCAAGCCAGCGCGGTTGGGAACTGCAGACGGATTCCGGGCGCCGGGACGTCACCTTTCGCGCGGTCGCGGTGGCCGTGCCGGCGCCGCAGGCACACAACCTGCTGGGTGCACATGGCCGCTCGTTTCGTCACATCGCGGACGTGCGCATGGCGCCGTGCTGGACCGGCATGTTTGCGTTCGATCCTCCCATCGACCTCGGTGCGGAGGCGCGCCGCTGGACCAGCGGTGCGATCGCGTGGGCCGCCTGCAACACGAGCAAACCCGGCCGGCCGACCGCACCGCAGTGCTGGGTGGTCCATGCGAGCTCGGCGTGGTCACGCGAGCATCTGGACATGGACGCAATGGAAGCGTCGCAACTGCTGTTGCGCGCGCTTGGCGAGAGCGTCGGTTACACGCTGCCACGTCCCGTGCACCAGGACGCGCACCGCTGGCGTCATGCGCTGGTCGAGGAGCCGCTTGGGTTGTCATGTCTCGTCGACGAAGAGATGAGCGCAGGTGCATGCGGCGACTGGTGCATCGCGCCGCGCGTAGAGGCAGCTTTCGAGAGCGGGCGCAGCCTTGCTCACTCGCTGCTGTCGATGGTGGGCTTGTCTGCGCGCGTGGTCAGTTCCTGACGACGGAAAGTTCGCAGCAGCGCGCCGTCACGCGAGAACCCCTCGAACGTGCCCCACAGCGCGAGCGAGATGCCCACGGGGATGATTTCGTAAATGACGCGATACATCAGCACCGCCGCGAGCAATTGCTCCGGTGGGACTGCGGGCAGCAGCAGCAGCAGCATCGATTCGAGCACGCCGAGCCCCGCGGGCACGTGACTCAACACACCGACCATCACGCTCGCGAGGTATGCGCCCAGGAACGCGAGATACCCGATGCCGATGGATTCCGGCAGCAGCAGGTACAGGATGGTCGACACCAGGAAAATGTCGGCGAGCCCGACGACCAGTTGCAGCACCGTCATCGCGGGTGTCGGCAGGTTTACCGACCAGCCGCCAAGCTTGATGGGCCGTGTGCGCGTCAGGATCAGCAACGCGTAGCCGGCGTCCTTGCACAGCCCGATGCATCCCAGCAAAAACAGCCATTTGCTGGAAATGCGGAACATCGGAGCCAGCATGTCTGCCGCGAACACGAGCGAGACATCGAGCAGCAAACCAAAGCCGAGCGCGTAGGGCATCGTCGCGAGTAATACCGTCGCGCCCACTTCGGTCGCGGAGAAACCGGCCGGCGTGTACATACGGTAGCGGATTGCGCCGCCACTCAGCATCGCCTGTCCAACCGCATGCCCGAGGGGGAAGGCAATGAACGCAGTCAGCATCGGCTTGGCGCTGCCGATCCCTCCCTTCACGTAACGCACCACCGCGACTTCGTAGAACGCGAGCACGGTGAACGCCGCCGCCGCGCACAGACCTGCCAGTGCGAGCGTCGCTGGCGGCACCGCGCGCATCTGCGCGAGCACGTCGGCGAAGCTGATGCGCTGGAACGTCCGCCACAAGACGTACGCGGCGAGCGCAGCGAGCAGCACGCTCACCACGATGCCAACATAGGTTTTAAGGGGGCTGCGGCGCGGCACGGTCATCAGTTTTCTCGAAGCGTGATTACCGCCGGTACACGACCCGCAGCAGGTCACTCAATGCGAGTGATTCTCAATAATGTTTGGAACTGACCTGAAGTTTAAGACGAAACATTCATCGTGGTGTGCGGTCGAACGCACAGCGGGTTAGCGGCTGCGTAGAATTCCGCCCTTGGTTTTGATTGTCCCCTCTCGAGGAGAAGTATCCAAATGTCCGATCAGAAGTTTCCGCGTCGCACGCTCCTGAAGGGTGCGCTGCTGGGTGTTGCAGCCGTGCCAGTGTCCGCGTTGCTGGGCCGTACTGCCGGGGCCGCCGGTGCCCGGGTCAGCCCGACCGAACCGCAGGCGAAATCGCTCGGCTACATCGAGGACGCGACGAAAGTGGACGCGAAGGCGAACCCGAACTTCAAGCCGGGTCAGGTCTGCACGAACTGCCTGCAGGCGCCCACCGGCAAGCCGGGCATGGCCGAAGTGCCCTGCAACATCTTCGGCGGCCGGCCGGTGGCCGGTAACGGCTGGTGCAAGGTCTACGTCAAGCGGCCTTAACACAGCCTCTGCAGCACAGTGACGGCGTGATCGGGCAACCGGTCGCGCCGTTTTCTTTGGCGCGCGAAAACGGCGGTATCGAGACCACTTGAAACGCGCCAGACCGCTCACATTTAAGGCGGCATCAGGAATCGGCAGGTGCCGGTCCGCAGCAGGAGGTGAGGCATCATGCGAGTCATCAAGTGGGAACCGTTCCGCGACGTCGACGACATGTTCGACCGCTTTGTCGCCGAGACCATGCGCCGCTGGCCCGCGCCAGGCCAGGGGCAGGCGCAAGCCCAGGCGCGCGGCAGCCAATTGCAGCAAGCCCGTGAATGGGCCCCTGCGGCAGACGTGAGCGAGACTGAGGGTGAATACCTGATCAAGGCCGAGCTGCCCGAAGTGCGCAAGGAAGACGTCAGCATTACGGTGCAGGACGGCGTGCTTACGCTTGCCGGCGAGCGCAAGCAGGAAAAGCGCGCTGAGCAGGAAAAACTGCATCGCATCGAGCGCTTCTACGGCTCGTTCGCGCGCCGCTTCGCGTTGCCCGAAAATGCCGATGAACAGGGCATCAGCGCGGAATGCCGCGACGGGGTGCTCGTGATTCGCATCCCGAAACAGCGCGTCGTGGAGCAGCAGCCGCGGCAGATCGAGATTCACTGAGTCTCGTGTGCAGCCAGCATGGAGGGGCGCCGGAAGGCGTCCCCCCGTCTGCATGTGGAGCGCATCGGCGCCCGGCTCCGTCCGCCGGCCTCTATAATCGGCCGTCGACACTCCGGGTCGAGGACAAGGCAGCGCGACGATGACAACTCCGAGCCTGGCGAAGGGTACCGCCGACCTGTGCGACGATCATCCGGACCGCGTGCAGGTCTGCGAACCGGCCTTCCACATGTACGGCGGCAAGCGGGCATTTTACGGCCCGATCAGCACGATCTTCTGCTTCGAGGACAATTCGCGCGTCAAGGAAGCCGTCGAAGGCCCTGGCGACGGGCGCGTGCTGGTGGTCGACGGTGGCGGGTCCCGACGTCGCGCGCTGCTTGGCGACAAGCTGGGGCTGGCCGCCGTCAGGAATGGCTGGGCTGGCGCCATCATCTACGGCTGCATCCGCGACTCCGCCGAACTCGGCCGCATGGATTTAGGCATTCGCGCGCTCGGCACGATGCCGCTGCGCAGCGATAAGCGCGGCGAAGGCGAGCGCGACGTGCCCGTGCGGTTCGCCGGCGTCACCTTCCGCCCTGGCGAATTCGTGTACGTCGACGAAGACGGCATCATCGTTTCTGCTGCACCCCTCACCTGAGCCTGCTACCGCAACATGTCCCGCACCGTCTATTGCCAGTATCTCAAGCGCGAAGCCCCGGGCCTCGACCGTCCGCCCTACCCCGGTGAGCTGGGCAAGCGCATTTTCGAGAACATCTCCGCGGAAGGCTGGCGCGCGTGGGTCGGCCACCAGACGATGCTGATCAACGAGTACCGCCTGGTCACGATCGAACCCAAGGCGCGCAAGTTACTGGCTGAAGAACTGGAAAAATTCCTGTTCGGCGGCGGCAGCGCCAAGCCCGCGGAGTTCGTTGCGCCCGAGCCGCAGGAATGACTGGCGAGCGGCTGGCGCTGCGCTGCATCGCCGGTGGCGCGCTGCTCATGCTGGCCGCGGTGATCCTGGGCGCCTTCGGCGCACACGGATTGCAGTCGCTGCTGACACCGAAGCAACTGGCCAGTTATGTCACGGGCGTCACGTACCAGCACACGCATGCGCTTGGGCTCATTCTGGTCGGAGTGATCGCGCACGTCACCGCGCCGTCGCCTTGGCTGCGGCGCGCAGCCGTGTTGTTCGTCGTCGGCATCGGGTTGTTCTCTGGCTCGATTTACGCCATGACGTTCGGCGCCCCGCGCTGGCTCGGCATGGTCGCGCCCGTGGGCGGAATCAGCTTCATGCTCGGCTGGCTCGCGCTCGCGCTGCACGCGCGCTCGTATTCCTGATCGCCTACCGCTGCACGCGCTTGAGCAGCGTCGCAACGGGCTTTGGCACGCCGACTGCTGCGGGCGCCGCGACGTCGTACCAGCGATAGCGATCGTCCTCACGCAGCGCAGCGGCCTTGCCCGCGCAGTGCACCGTCAATGGCTTGAGTTCGTAATCGAAATGGCTGAAGGCGTGCTTGAGCGCTTCGCCCGGCTGCGCGTGCGCAGGCGCCGCGAGGTGCTCGCTGCACCAGAGATCTGCATGTTCGCGAGTCGGAAATTCCGGCAGGCCCCAAAGCCCACCCCAGATGCCGCTCGGTGGCCGCCGCTCGAGCAGGACCTTGGTGCCTCGTTGGGCAACCAGCACCCACGCCGCGCGGCGCGGTCGCGCCTTGCGCGGACGCGGAGCCGGATACAGCGGCTGCGTGCCTTCGAGTCGCGCAACGCAGGTTGCGTTGACGGGGCACAGCAGGCATGCCGGATTCGTCCGAGTGCAGACCGTTGCGCCCAGGTCCATGATCGCCTGCGTGTAAGACGCCAATTGCGCGGCGGGCGTGCACTCCTCGGCCAGGGCCCAGAGCTTGTGCTCGACTGCTTTCTCGCCAGGATAGCCCGCCACAGCGAAGTACCGGGCGAGGACCCGCTTGACGTTGCCGTCGAGGATCGCGTGTCGTTCACCGCGTGACAGCGCGAGGATCGCGCCGGCCGTGGAACGACCGATGCCCGGCAGTTCCATTACTTCGACGAGCGTGGACGGAAATTCTCCGGCGTGCCGCTGCACCAGGATCTGCGCAGTGCGTTGCAGGTTGCGCGCCCGGGCGTAGTAGCCCAGACCCGACCACAAGTGCAGCACTGCGTCGGCCTTGGCATGCGCCAGTTCGTGCACCGTGGGAAACCGGGCCATGAAACGCACGTAGTAGTCGATCGCGGTGGCCACCTGCGTCTGCTGCAGCATGATCTCGGAGACCCACACACGGTAAGGCGTGCGGTCTTGCTGCCACGGCAGGTCCTTGCGGCCATCGCTGGCATGCCAGCGCAGCACCGCCGGCGCGAACTCCGCGGCGCTCACGACGTGCAGTCGAGCGCGCGACCCCCGGTGCCGGCGGCGCAACCGTCGGGATAGCCGTATTGTTTCCAGTAATCGACCAGCCCGATGCGCCGAACCACGTCATCCAACCGCGGGTCCTGTCGCAATGCACTCGCGTCACTTGACCAAATGTGCGCCAGGTTCCACTGATGTACCCATGCCGAGCGGTCGGCATCGAGCGTCTCGTCGATGATGCGATAAACGATGTCGGTCTGACCGAGCTCCATATAGGGCTGGAGCAGATCGACCTGCGCAGCCACCTTGGGGTCGACCGCACGCAGGAACGCGACGATGGGTGGCCGCTTGGCCGGGTCTGCGATGGCGTCGACGTAGGGGCCGAGCATCGGGCGGAACTCCGGCTGGATCTGCTCCTGCTGGGCCAGCAGGCGCTTGGCGTCGTCCCACTGCTTGCGACGCATCGCGACCGAAGCCTCGACCCCGTAGCTGCCGGTATCCATGCCCAGTTCACGCGCGAGCCTGGAGTAGCGCAAGGCCTGGTCGTAGTCGCCTTGCAGCATATAGGCGTTGCCCAGGTTGGAAGCCAGCACGGGAGCCGTCGGGTCGAGTTCGTACGCACGGCGACCCTGCTCCAGCGAGGCGTCGAGCCGTCCGACCTTGCCCAGCAGGATGGAATACCAGTGGTGCGGCGTCGGCTCGTTCGGCTCGAGGGATATAGCGAAAAAGAATCCCGATTCCGCATCGAGCAGGTTGCCCTTGTATGAGTGGATCTGCGCGAGTACTGCGTGGGCTTCGCCGATGTTTGGATCCAGCGCCAGTGCCTGCCGTGCCGATTGTTCGGCCATCGTCATGTACTGCTGCTCGTCGTCGACTTGCTTCGTGTAGCCCGGCAGCACCACGTACGCCGAGGCCAGCGCCGCGTGCGCGCGCGCAAACGCGGGGTCACGCGCGAGCGCAGCCTGGTACATGTCGATGGCGCGACGCAGGTTCTCCTCGCCGCGACGCTTCCAGATCGCGCGGCCCTGCAGGTAGAGTTCGTACGCCTCCACGTCCTGGGTCGGCGGCTTGTCCCGCTGCGCCAGTTGCTGTTCCTTCGGCGCGAGTTCGATCTTGAGTTTGTCGACGATCGCCTGCGCGATCTCGTCCTGCACGGCGAAGATGTCCTGCAGCTTGCGATCGTATGTCTCGGACCAGAGGTGAAAGCCCGTCGCCGTGTCGATCAGCTGCGCCGTGATGCGAACCTGGTCGCCGGACTGGCGCACGCTGCCCTCGAGCACGGTCTCGACGCCGAGTTCCTTGCCCACCTCGCGGATATCGATGTTGCGGCCCTTGAAGGCAAATGCGGAGGTGCGTGCGGCCACCTGCAGACCCGGTACGCGTGCCAGCAGGTTCAGCAGTTCTTCGGACATGCCGTCGGAGAAGTAGTCCTTGCTCGCGTCGCCGCTCAGGTTGGTGAAAGGCAACACCGCGATCGAGCCGTGCCTGCCGGCCGCTTCGGCGCGACCAAAGCCGCGTTCGTACAGCAGGTAGCCCAGCCCGGCCATCGCGATGATCACCGCAAGGCCGAACGCAGCGCGTGTACGGAATTGCATCTGCGGAGCGGCCGCGGCGTCAGGAGTCGGCTCCGTGCGCTGGATCCCCGTCGAGCTCAGGTCGAACACCCACGCGAGCACCATCGCAATCGGGAAACCAACGAGCAGGAACACGACGAGCGCGGTCATCGCCCATGCGGGCACGCCGAGCGCAGGCAGCACGACGGAGGCGGCCTCGGTGACGCCCCAGGCGACGGCGCCGTACGCGATGGCGACCTTGCCGACGCGACGGCGTTTTATTTCAGACAGAAACGACATTGATCGCCCGTGTCTTCCCGTCCTGGATGGGACGGGCGCATTGTCCATCAATCCAGCATGCGCGCGCATCCCCGCGTGCTATTTGCGGCAGATGCCCACGTCGCCATTCAGTGTCTTGATGCGTACACGCGCGCTGCCAGTGCCTTCCCGGTGGCGCCATTCGCGCCCGGGCGCGTATTCGCTGGTGCGCACGGGCTTGGGGCCGAAACAACTGCTGATCTCGCCGTTGAAGCTGGCAACCTCGAATTCCGCGCCCAGTGGACCAGACAGATCGAGCCGCACGTCGCCACTGATGCTCTCCATGTCGACCCGGGCATCGGGCGCCAGCTGAGCCGTCACGGCAAGGTCGCCGCTGGTCGAGCGCAGCCGCGACCGGGTCATCTCGCCAACGCCCAGCTCGAAATCGCCGCTCACGGTGCTGCCGTTCACTTCGCCAGCCACGCGTTGGGCCGTTACGTCGCCACTCACCGTCGTGATCGACACCAGCCCTTTCTTGCCCGAGCCGTTGATTTCGACGTCGCCGCTGACGGTGCGGCATTCAATGTCCTCCCCGCTCGCCTCGGTGCGCACGTTGCCGCTCACTGACTGCAGGCGTTGCATGCCGCGCACACCGGTGGCGGTCATGTCGGCGCTCACCGTATTGATCGAGAGCGTCGAGCCCGCTGGCACCTTGACGATCAGGTCGGTCTCGTCGACGTTGTACGAACGGCTGGGCAGGACGACCTTGACGCGCGTCACCTTGTCGCCCTTGGTGAAGTCGAGGCGCTCGGTGCCCTTGCCCAGTTCGCCCGTCACCTCGACCTCGTTGCGGTCCCAGCCCGAGACGGTCACGGTGCCTGACGTGTTTGAAATTTCCACCAGGCCGGCGGGATCGGCGGTGGTGCGCTTGTTGATCGGCGAGCCGGCGGAGGCTGCGAATGGCAGGGCGAGGGCCGCGACGAGCACGACGGCTGGGTGACGGCAGGTAGTAGCGACGGCGGTCTTCATAACTGCATCCTTTTCGCGGCCGTCGGCGCAGGGGTGCGCTCGAGGCTGTTGGTCAACTCACGCACGTTCGACAACACGGCCAGTTCGTCCTGGTACGTCTTCAGCAGCAACTCCTCGAGCAGCGGGTCACCAGGCTGTTCGGCAAGCGCAGCATTGATCTCGTCCGCCGCACGACGCATCTCGCCCAGGTTGAACTCGAGTTTCGCGCGCGCCGACGCCGGCAGCGCGGCGATGCGCTGCTCGAGCAGCTGGGTGAGCTGCTGCCGTGCCGCGAGATACTCAGGGTCGAGCCTGCCCGCCGGGCCAAACGCGGCCGGCAGCACGCTCGCCGCACCCGTTTCCATGTTCGAAACGTGCGGTGTCACCGTCGCCGCAGATTGACCCGGAGCCGCACGCCTGTCGAGCAGGGTCGCGGTGAGCAGTGACGAGCCTGCGACGAGCACCACCGCGGCTGCCACCTGCCAGCCCCAAGCTGGCGTGCGTCCAGCCGGCTGCGAGGGGGAGTCCTCCGTCGCGATACGGGCCGCAATGTCCGGCCACAGGTCGCGGCTGGGCGCGACGGCGAGCGGCAAGCGGCGCAACTCGGCATCGAGCTCAGCGTCCACGTGGACAATCCGCTGCACGCCAGAGTCCGGTGATCCGCGTTCATCCTGCGTCATGATTCCTCTCTCCAAGCCGCACGCTCAACAGTGCGCGAGCTCGATGCAACTGTGCCTTGCAGGTGCCGACGGCTACGCCGAGCATCTGCGACGCTTCCTCGTGCGAGTGGCCATACAGGCCGACCAGCACCAGCACGTGTCGGGCCCCGGCGGGCAGGCCGGCGATTGCGACCTCCAGGTCGCGGCTGCGGCCAGGGTCCTCGGCCAGCGGATCGGCCAGCACTTCAGCCACCTCGCGCTCCGCAGAGTCCACTGCACCCAGCGATTCCTGCCGGCGTCGCGCCTGCTGCAGCACGGTGTTCACCGCAATGCGGTGCAGCCACGTGCGGAAAGCACTGCGCGTCTCGAACCGCGCGAGGTTGCGCCACGCCTGCACGAACGTTTCCTGCGTGCAGTCCTCGGCGGTCGCGACATTGCCGGTCATGCGCACACACAGCGCCTGCACGCGCGGAACGTGGCGGCGATAAAGCTGCTCGAAGGCCGCTGTGGAACCGCCGGCCGCCGACGCGACCAACCGGCGCTCCTCGGCCGCGTCCCGGGCCAGTTGCAACTCATCGACGACCTCCACCGCCTGGACCAAGTCCCACCTCGCTGTTACCCGTCGCAGCGCGCGGCCGTGTCCGCGTCCAGTGCCAGGGTTACGTTCATTCTGATGCGGCGATGGGCCGAAAGGTTTAGATGGGTCGTTGCAGCCCGGCCGCACCGTCGCTGTCGGCCCATCCGGACCGGCAGTACGTTACTGGAGCTGGCTGCCCTGCTGCAGGAAGTCGACCGTCGCGCCGAGCAGCGTCCGCAGGGCAACCGGCAGCGAGCCTTCGTCGACGAAGAAATTCGCGAGTGGTTGCTCGGTGCGGAGTTCGGGTCCTTGCCCTGCGGCGTCACGCCCACGAAATAGTAAAACGTCGGTACCGCCTCGCCGTAATGCGCGAAATCCTCTGCAGCCGTGACGAAAGGCATGACCGTGACCTTGTCGCGCCCCGCAACGCGCTGCAGCGACTCCACTGCGCGCGCCGTGAGACCTGAGTCGTTCACCAGGACCGGGTTAGGATCGCCACCCAGTTCGAATTCCACTGTGGCACCCTGCGAGGCCGCCACATCGCTCGAGATCCGCTTGATGCTGTCGATGATCTGCGTTCGGACAGCCGGATCGAAGGTGCGGAACGTGCCGACCATTTCGACCGAATCGGGGATGATGTTATTGCGGATGCCACCCTTGATCGCGCCGACCGAGACCACGGCCGGATAACGCGTGATGTCGACCTGACGGCTGACGATCGTCTGCAGCGACGTGACGATCTGCGCGGCCGTGACGATCGGATCGACGCCGCCCCAGGGACGCGCACCGTGCGTCTGCTGGCCCTTAACGACGAGCTTGAAACGATCTGAAGCCGCCATGAGCGGGCCTTCG
>JANNGT010000034.1:0-15821 GCA_031404015.1 Gammaproteobacteria bacterium
GCACCACGTGACCGTGGCGCACGATGGCATGGCGGCCGTCGACATGTCAGCGGCGGGCGACGTGGACGTCGTGGTCCTGGATATCGGCCTGCCCGGCATGGATGGCTACAGCGTGGCCCGCACCATGCGCGGCCGAGCGAGCACTGCAGGAACGTTGTTGATCGCACTGACGGGGTACAGCCAGCCAGAAGACATCCAGAAGGCCATGGACGCGGGGTTCGACAGCCACATGATTAAGCCGGTCGACCTGGAACAGTTGTTCGCGCTGATCGCAGCGACGCCACCGGGCGCGTCACATGCCTCGGTCGAAAGCACGGACCAGCCGCTTCCCGCTCTCGATTAACGCTGCAAGTGATGCTGGGTCCGGCTGCACACCCAGCGGGCTCGTGCGGTCGTATCCGTGGCGAGGCCAGCTACTTGCGCCGTGCGAGCTTGCGGGCCGCCCGCGAGCGAGCTCAGGCGCGGCCGATCAAGCGTCCGATCCGGCCTGTCCTTGCGCGCGCGTGTCTGCCTTTCCAAGCGCGCAAGGACAGGCCGGATCGGGCGCCTGCACCGCGTTGGTTCGCGACTCAGGCTGCCCGCAATTCACAGCGGCGCTAACAAGCCTCCGCCGGATACACCGCATTCGCGTCGAACACAGGCCCATCCACGCACACGCGCTTCATCGCGAGCGACCCATCCGACTGCACGACCGGCACCGCGCAACCCGCGCACCCGCCGACCGCGCACGCCATGAATTCCTCGAGCGACACCTGGCACGGCACGCCGAACTTGCGCGCCACGCGCGCAGTTGCCTGCAGCATCGGCGTCGGGCCGCACGCGAACATCTCGACTTCGCTCAACGCCTGCGCATCGAGTGATGCAAGCCATGCGGCTGCGAGGTCCGTGACGTAACCGTTGAAGCAGCCCGGAAAACCGCTGCAGCTCGCGAGCCGACTGGCAATGCCCCAGTCGTCCAGCAACGGCATGCTCGCGATCGCGTCACTCGGCACGCCGGGAACGAGCATCTGCGACGGGCGTGCGCGGAACGGGAACTCGATCTCGGATCCCATCAGCACCAGCGTCTGCCACGGCGCCTCGTGACGGCGCTGCTTCAATGATTCTGCGAGGAACACCATGGGCGGGATGCCGACGCCGCCACCGACCAGCAGTGCGCGCGGCCGCTCGGGGTGCGCGACGAAGCCGTGGCCGATCGGCCCGAGCACACTGAGCGACGCGCCCACGGGTTGGTGCGAGAGTGCTTCGAGCCCGGGACCCACGATCTTGTAAAGGATCTCGATCCAGCCGGCTTGTCGATCCACGCGCATCAGCGACAGTGGCCGCCGCATCGGTCGCTCTGGATCGCAGGTGAGATGGACGAAGCTGCCGGGCTGTGCCGTCGCCGCGCACTGCGGCGCCTGCACACGGATCACGAACTGCTGGCCCGGGTATTCCTGCTGCGACAACAGCTTGCCGTCCTCGACGAAGATGCTGCCGCGGTGCTCGCGTTGCTGTGGCGGGACGCCCTTGCTGCGTCCCGGTGCGTCGATCGTGCAGCGCGTCGTGGTCGTGCTCACTGTTCAGACCTCGCGCCGACCGGCCTGCACGTTGCGCACCTGCACGTTGCGCACGATGGTCGCCAGCACGGCCATGCGCACGGCTACGCCGTTGCGCACCTGCTGCTGCACGGCGGACTGCGGGCCGTCCGCAATCGCATTGGTGATCTCCACGCCACGATTCATCGGGCCCGGGTGCAACACGACCGCGCCCTTGGCCGCGTGCTGGATGCTGCGCTCGGTGATGCCCCATTCCCTGAGGAAGGCGTCCATGTCGGGGATCTGCGTCGCGTCCATGCGCTCTTTCTGGATGCGCAGCGCCATGATCACGTCGGTGCCGCGCAGGCCGTCCTCGAGCACGGTAAAGCGCTTGGCACCGGGGAATTCATCCGCGTCCGGCGCGAGGCCCGCCGGCGAGACGAAGCGCAGTTCACCGACCCCCAGTGCCTGCAGGGCCGTGCTGGTCGAGCGCGCGACGCGCGAATGGCTGATGTCGCCCACGATGGCAACGCAGAGGTTCTTTATCTCGCCCTTGCGCTGGCGAATGGTGAGCACGTCGAGCAGGCCCTGCGTCGGGTGCGAGACATGCGCTTCGCCCGCATTCAGCACGCACACGTGCGGCTGCACGTGCGCCGCAACGAACGCCGGCAGGCCGGGCTCGGAGTCGCGCATCACGAACACGTCGACCATCATGGCCTGCAGCGTGTACAGCGTGTCGAGCACCGTCTCGCCCTTGACGCGCGACGAGGAGTGCAGGTCGAGGTTGACGACGTCGGCGCCGAGGCGTGTCGCCGCAAGCTCAAACGACACGCGCGTGCGCGTACTGGGCTCGAAGAACAGGTTGGCCACGGTGCGGCCGAGCAACGCGCCGTCGCGTGCGGGAATATCCCCCGGCTCGCGCACGTAGAACTGCGCCAGGTCGAGCAGCTGCGTGATTTCGTCGCACGACAGCCCTTCCAGCGTGAGCAGGTGACGCAGACGGCCGGCTTGGTCGCGCTGCAGTTCTCGGCCGGTGTCGGTCTTGGTCATTTGGTCATCCAAGTCGTCAGTATCAACCGTGCCGCGTTCGCATCGATGTCCTGCGGACGGATGCGTCGCGCGCGTGCACCCGAGCGGCGCTCGTCGCGCAGCTCGTCGTACGCGGCATTCGACGTCAGGCGCTCGTCCACGAATTCGAGCGGCAGCCCCGTGCGTGCGGCCAGTGCCGTGCCGAACCCGCGGCAGGCGTCCGTCGTGGTGGTCTCCGAGCCGTCCATATTATAAGGGAGCCCGACGAGCAGTCGGGCCGGTCCCCATTGGGCAATGCACGTATCGACGGCGGCCCAGTCCGGCGCTCCGTGCCGGCAGGGCAGGGCACCCGCCGCACTGGCGGAACCCGTCAGGGTCTGGCCCACGGCCACCCCGATGCGCCGCGTCCCGAAATCGAATGCCAGCACGACCTCGCCGCCGGCCTGTCCCGCGACGGAGGTCCTGCCGGGAGCAGGGTTTTCGGGGTGGGTCAGGCGTGGCCCGCGTCGCTGCTGAGGGAGACGAGGTCGATGCCGAGCAGGCGCGCGGCCGCGCTCCAGCGTTGCTCGATCGGCGTTGCGAACAGCACGCGCTCGTCGGCGTCGACCGTGAGCCATGCGTTGCGCGCCATTTCCTCCTCGAGCTGTCCAGCGTCCCAACCCGCGTATCCCAGCGCGATCACTGCGCTGTCCGGGCCTTCGCCGGCAGCGAGTGCATCGAGGATGTCGCGGGACGTGGTCAGGTGCATGCGCTCGGAAAACGCCAGCGACGATTCATAGTTGCCGCCCGGCGTATGCAGCACGAAGCCGCGATCGGTCTGGACCGGCCCGCCGCGCAGAACGGCTTGATCACTGACGCGCGAACGCGCGGCGTCGAGCCCGAGCTGGTCGAACACCTCGCCGAGCGTCATCGGGAGAGTGCGGTTGATGACGATGCCGAGCGCGCCGCGCTCGCTGTGGTCGCACACCAGCGTAACGGTCTGGGCGAAGTTCGGATCGTCCATGGCGGGCATGGCGATCAGGAACTGGTTGGTGAGGTAGTCGGCCACGACGTGACAGTATCGCGCTACGGGTCCGAGGAAAAGACTGCGCCGTCGCCGCCGAGCTGGCCGTTGCTGAATTGCCATTCGTACGCGAAGCGCAGCATCGGGAAACGTTCCCGCAGCGCGCTGGGGAAGGGCTCGAAAGGTGCCGCGAGGCGGACGATGCCGACGGCTGCATTGTCGAGCTCGGCATGGCCACTGGTCCGGCGCACGATCACGGCATCCAGCGTGCCGTTGGCGCGGATCGCCACTTCGACGACGGGGTTGCCGGATAAATTGCGGCGCCGGGCTTCGTTGGGGAAATTGATGGTGCCGACGCGCTCGATGCGTCGCTTCCAGCCGTCGAGGTAGGCGGCAATGGATGACTCGCGCGTGTCCGCGAGCAGCTTGCCGTCCTGCGTGGACCTGCCACGCAGGTACAACTCGCGGTCCGCGACCGCTGCGTTGAGGCCGACCGTCGGCACCCCAGGCGAGGGCACCGCGAAGAAGACCGGCGCTGCGTCGGGCTGGCGTTCGACCCCCGTGGCGAGGCGCTCCGCTTCGAGCGCACGGCGGGCGAGGACTGAAACGGCGCCTGCTGGTTCGTCGGACCTTTGGCGCGTATCCGCATCCGACGCTGCGTCGGGCGCAACGAGCTGTTCTTCGCGTGCCTCCGGCAGCGATGCCCGCTTCGCCTCAGTGCCGGTGCCGGTGCCCCGCTGGGTACGCTGCGCGATGTATGCGGCCGCGTCGTTTTCCTGGGGATCGTCGGGCCCCGGCGGGACGAGCAATACCTCGAGCGTCGGCAACTGGTACTCGGCAGCAGGCGGCGTCGTGAAACTGAGGCCCAGGATGACGAGGCCGTGCACCAGGGCCGTCACGAATATGGCCGTGGCCAGGCGGTCGCCCGCCGGGTCCTTTTGCCTGCGCAGGAGGACCGGCGTCGTCAATGCGGCCCCCCGCGCTCGCGCACCCGCCGCTCGATCGCGTCCAGCAGCGAACCGGCGATGTCGGTGCCGAATTCGTGGTCGATTTCGCGCACTCCAGTCGGGCTCGTCACGTTGATCTCGGTGACGAAGCCGCCGATCACATCGAGCCCGACGAACAGCATGCCACGCTCGCGCAGCGCCGGGCCGATCCGGGCCGCCAGCCAGCGGTCACGGTCGTTGAGTGGGCGGCCGACGCCCTTGGCCCCGGCGGCCAGGTTGCCGCGGTTGTCCGCGTCGGTCGGGATGCGGGCCAGCGCATAGGGCACGGGTTCGCCGTCCACCAGGATCACCCTCGAGTCTCCCGTCGTCACGATGTCGGGGATGTAGCGTTGCACGATCGCGTAGCGCGTGCCGTACTCGGTGAGCGTTTCGAAGATCACGTTCGCATTTTTGTCGCCGGTGTCGACGACGAAGATCGAGCGGCCGCCCATCCCATAGAGCGGCTTGCACACGGCGCGGCCGTGTTCCCGCAGAAACGCGTGCATGTCGGCCATGTCGCGCGTGATCAGCGTGGGCGCGCAGCATTCTGGAAACCAGGCCGTATAGACCTTCTCGTTCATGTCGCGCAGGCCATCGGGGCGGTTGACCACCAGTGCGCCCTGCACCTCGGCTCGCTCGAGGATGTACGTCGAGTAGATGTATTCCGTGTCGAACGGCGGGTCCTTGCGCATCAGGATCGCGTCGAACTCACCGAGCCGGGTGACGACGGCCTCGCCACGCGTGAACCAGTCCGTGTCATGCTCGCGCACGGCAAGTGGATGCGCGCGGCCCATGGCGACACCGTCACGCAGCCAGATGCCCCCCAGCTCCAGATAATGCAGCTCCCAGCTGCGACGCTGGGCAGCGAGCAGCATGGCGAGCGTGGTGTCCTTGCGCGGCTTGATGTCCTTGATCGGATCCATGACGACGGCAATGCGCAGGGGCTTCAGGGACATGCGGTCTCCACGCGGTCGGCGGCAGCCGGAAAGATGACTGTGATGGCGGTCATGGTATCGAAAGCCGCCAATGGCAGGGGGGTGGCCAATATGTTAAAACGCCCTCGCGAGCGGTGGCCTCGCGCATAGCGTCGCAATCGATCGCACGCTCACTCGTTGCCGAGGGTTTGACCGCATGGAAAACATGGCTGCCAGCGACAGCCGGCCAAGGTTGGCCGGACTGAAAGTGCTGGTCATCGATGACAGCAAGACCATCCGCCGCACGGCCGAAACCCTGCTGGCGCGCGAAGGTTGCGAAGTCTTCACCGCGGTCGACGGCTTCGACGCCCTCTCCAAGGTGGCCGACCACCAGCCGGACATCGTGTTCGTGGACATCATGATGCCGCGGCTGGACGGGTACCAGACCTGTTCGCTGATCAAGCACAACAAGGTCTTCAAGAGCATTCCAGTCATCATGTTGTCGAGCAAGGACGGCCTCTTCGACCGCGCCCGCGGCCGCATCGTCGGCTCCGAGCATTACCTCACCAAGCCCTTCACGCGCGAAGAGCTGTTGAGCGCCATCGAGACGCACGTTCACCGCGCCTGAGCGCGGCCGGAGGACACACTGTGGCACTGGTACTGATCGTGGACGATTCGCCGACCGACGTTCACGTCATGCAGAAGGCGCTGGAGCAGCACGGCTTCACGACCGCCGCGGCGTCCGATGGCAGCGAAGGCCTGCGCCTCGCGCGCGAACTGCAGCCCGACCTGATCCTCATGGACATCGTGATGCCGGGCGTCAACGGCTTCCAGGCCACGCGCCAGCTGGCCAACGACCCCGCCACCCGCACCATTCCCGTGATCATGGTCACCTCCAAGTCGCAGGAAACCGATCGCATCTGGGGCATGCGGCAGGGCGCCGTCGACTACCTCGTCAAGCCAGTGGTCACTGAACAGCTCGTGCTCAAGGCCCAGGCCGCGCTCGCTCCCTGACATGCAGCCTGGCGCCACGACCCTTCGCTCACTGCGGGATCAGCCGTTCGAACTGCTGCGGGAGATCGATCGCCGCGCGCGTGCCGCCGCCCAGGGCCAGCCCGAAGCCGTGGCTGCCGGCGCGGAATGGGTCGGCGTCGCGTTTCGTCTCGGCGGCGAGGCATTCCTGCTCGCGCGCGAAGAAACGCGCGAAGTCCTGGCCTACCCGGCGTCGGTCACGCGGGTGCCAGGCGCCAGGGCGTGGGTCCGCGGCCTGTCGAACGTGCGTGGCCAGCTGCTGCCGGTCGTCGACTTGCGCTCGTTCCTGGGCGCGGGAGCCACCCCCGTCACGCGCTCCAGCCGCGTCCTCATCGCCAGTCACCGCGAGATTCCCGCCGGCCTCGTCGTCGACGAAGTCATGGGGTTCCGACGTTTTTACGAAAGCGAGTTCTCCGCCGACCTGCCGCCCACGCTGCTGCGCTGCGAGCGCTACCTGGCTGGCGCTTTTCGCCGTGGCGCCGAGGTCTGGCCCGTGTTCAGCGTGCGCGCGCTGCTCGAAAGTCCACAGTTCATGCAGGCCGCTGCGTCTTGAGCCGCGCGCCGATCCGCCCAGAGCAGGTAACGACATGAGTAATCAAATCGACGCCGCCCGGTTGCAGCCGCTGCTGCTCGGCGTGGCGATCGTCGCCGCGCTGCTCGCTGCGGCAGCGCTATTGCTGTCGGGGCGCGCGTTGCAACAGCAGGCGCAGCTGCGCGAGCACATGGCGACCCTTACGTCCGTCGCGCAGAACATCCCGTTGCAGGCCGGCGCTGCGGTGCGCGGTTCCGAGCCCGCGTTTGACGCGCTCGCCGCCTCGCGCACCCGACTCGAACGCGTGATCGACGAAATCAATGCGGGCAAGTCCGCGGTGGCGCTGCTGGCGTCGCCGAGCGCACGCATGCTCGGTGGCGAGCGGGGTTGGCCGGCGCTGCTGGAGCAGTCGCAGGCCGTGCTCGACGGCCGTGACGCCGCGCTGCAGGCACAAAAGGCGGCGGCCAGCGTGCGGGAGTCCACTCCCCAATTGCTTTCAACCGCGGCAGGCGTGCTCAAGGCAATGGGCCCGGCTCGGCCCGACGCGGTCAATCGCAACTTCGAAAGGTTCGAGCTGCGCGCGCAAGCCATCGACCAGGACCTTACGGCGCTCGCCGACGGCACGGCCTCGGTCGAAGCGGCTTCGCGTCGCCTGACCGACAGCCTCGATTTCATGGCGCAGGTGACCAACGGCGTCAACGGCCGCGAGAACACCCTGGGCGTCACGCCGGCGGTCGGCGATGCAGCCCGCGCGGCCAAGGCGCTGGAAGCCGGGTTCGGCACCGAAGCCGGACAAGTGCGCGCTGTGATCGCGCTCGCCGACCAGCTCGAGCAGATGCAGGCCGCGCGCAACGCATTGACCGAGACCGGTGCAGGACTCGGCAGCGGGCTTGCTGCGATCGAAGCCAGGGGCACGCTCGCGCAGGGCGGCTGGCTTGCGAATCCGTGGCTGCCGCTGGTGTTCATCGCGATCACGCTGCTGGCGCTCGGCGCGGCCTTCTGGCTGCAACGCGAACTGGCGGTACTGCGTCAGGCAGCGGAACTGCAGGGCAAGCAGAACGAACGCAACCAGCAAGCCATCCTGCGCCTGCTCGACGAACTGTCGAGCCTCGCCGACGGCGACCTCACCGTGCAGGCAACCGTCACCGAGGACATCACTGGCGCAATCGCCGATTCGATCAATTACGCGATCGAGGCGCTGCGCGAACTCGTCGTCACGATCAACGATTCGGCAGTCAAGCTCGACGGCGCCACGCGCCAGACGCAGGCGTTGTCCACGCACCTCGCGAAGGCCTCGGCTGCGCAGTCGAAGCAGATCGGGGCAGCGTCCGAATCGATTGCCGCAATGGCCTCGTCCACCGAGGAAGTGTCCGGCAACGCCGAGCGTTCATCCGACGTGGCGCGGCATTCGGTCGACATCGCCCACAAGGGCGGTGACGCCGTGCGGCGCACGATCGACGGCATGAACGCGATCCGCGAGAACATCCAGGAAACGTCCAAGCGCATCAAGCGCCTGGGCGAAAGCTCGCAGGAAATCGGCAACATCGTCGAACTCATCAACGACATCGCCGAGCAGACCAACATCCTGGCGCTCAATGCGTCGATCCAGGCGTCGATGGCGGGCGAGGCCGGCCGTGGCTTCGCGGTGGTCGCGGACGAAGTGCAGCGGCTCGCCGAGCGCGCCGCCAATGCGACGAAGCAGATCGAAGTGCTCGTGCGCACGATCCAGGCCGACACCAACGAGGCCGTCGTCTCGATGGAGCGCACCACGACCGACGTGGTCGGTGGTGCACTTCTCGCCGAGAACGCCGGCGCCGCGCTCGAGGAAATCGAGCTGGTCTCCAACCAGATCGCGAGCCTCGTGCAGAACATCTCCGCCAGTTCGCGGCAGCAGGCGGGCGTGTCGCAGAGCATCTCGCGCAACATGCAGGTGCTGCGCGAGATCAGCTCGCAGACCGCCGAGAGCACGACGGCGACCTCCACATCGATCGGCAAACTGGCCGAGCTGGCCGCGCAGTTGCGCAAGTCGGTCACCGGATTCCGCTTGCCGGGCGCGATGATGTCGACGGCAACGGGCGAGTATCCGGCACTGAAGCCGGCAGAGCCGCCCCTTGCGGCCGAGCCGGCTGCGGAACGAATCCGTCGCATCGGCAGCGTCGCCGGCTGACGTAACGGAACGACGACGTGACCCACGATTCCACGCCGCTCGCCACGGTCGACGAGGCTCACGCCTCGTTGCTGGTGATTGCACGCGAGATTGCCGCCGAACTGCACGAGGCACGGGTCGCGCTCGAGACCTTTGCGGACAAGCCTGACGACCGCGGCGCGCTGCATCGATTCGCTGCGCACATTCATCTCGCTCGCGGCGCCTTGCGCCTGGCCGAGGTCTATGGCGGCGCGTTGCTCGCCGAAGAAATGGAGTTCGTCGCGCGTTACGTCGACGCGCACTCGGGCGAAGGCCGCGCCGATTCCGATGGGCTCGATGCGCTGGTGCGCGCCATGGAACAGCTGCCCGCCTACGTCGAGCGGGTCGCCACCGGCGCCCGCGACCTGCCGCTGGTGCTGCTGCCGCTGCTCAATGACCTGCGCGCCGTGCGCGGCGGAGCACTGCTGTCCGAGGGCACGCTGCTGCTGCTCAACCTGCGCTCCGACGAGCAACCGCAACCTGCTTCGCCCCACGTGGGCGACCGGGAAGTGGCGGAACTCGCCAAGCGCTTGCGGCCGCGCTTCCAGATCGCGTTGCTCGGCTGGATTCGCGGCGAGCAGGTCGACGAGAACCTGCATCACCTCGCGGAAATCGCCGTGCAGTTCGAGCGTGCCGCGTCGACGCAGCCGCTGTTCCAGTTGTGGTGGGTCGTGGGCGCACTGCTCGAAGCGTTGCGCGCCGACGGCCTCGAACCCACCGTCTCGGTCAAGCGCGTGCTGGGCCACGTCGACCGCGAGCTGAAGCGCCTGCAGGACGGCGAGCAACGCTATTCCAGCGTGCCACCGGTCGAAGTCCTGAACAACCTGCTGTACTACGTCGCGCAGAGTTCCGTCGCCGGCGAGCGCGTCAGCGCGGTGCGCCAGTCGTTCGGCCTGCACGACATGGTCGCGAGCAGCGAAACGACGGCGCCCGATGCGGCCGATGTACTGTCTGCGCCGAGTGTCCGGCTGATGCGGACGGTGGCGGCGGCGATCCGTGAAGACCTCACGCGCGTGAAGGACGTGCTCGACATCTTCGTGCGCAAGGGCGCGACGCAGGTCGACGAGCTGCAGCCGCAGCTCGAGATGCTGCGCAAGATCAGCGACACGCTCGGCGTGCTGGGCCTCGGTGCCCTGCGCGCCCGGGTCGAAGGCGAACTGGATACGCTGCGAGCGATGGTCGAGCGGCGCATCGTGCCGAACGACGCGGCACTGCTCAGCATCGCTGCTGCACTGATTGCCGTCGAGGACAGCCTCGATGCGCAACTGGTGCGGCTGATCCTGCCTGATGCCAGCTCGGATGCGACGCCGGGCGAGCCCACTGACGAGGAATTCCGCGTCGTGCAGGAAGCGGTCCTGCGCGAATGCATCGTCAACATGGCGCGCATCAAGGAAGCGGTGACGCAGTCGCTGTCCGCTCCGGCCGAGGCGCAGGGCCTCGACCAGGTGCCGCAACTCGTGCGCGGCATCACGGCCGGCCTGTTGATGCTCGGCAAGCAGCGCGCTGTGGAAGTCATGGAACGCGTGGGTCGTGCACTGGGCACGATCGTGCGGCCCGATGAGCATTCGCTCGCTCCGGCGCGGCTCGAGCGCCTGGCCGACGCGGTCGTCGCCGTCGAGTATTACATGGAAACGTTGCAGGCCGGTCGTGCCGACCAGTGGCACATGCTCGAGGCGGCCGACGCAAGACTCGCCGAAATGGAACCTGGCGGCGCCCGCGTGGTGCCATTGCGCGAGGCGAAGCCGGTTGCGCTCGCTGGGCCACCTGACGCCCCTGCTCCAGTCGCAAGTCCGTCCGTACCGACGCCCGCGCTGACGCCGGCGACGCGCCAGCCGTTCATTGCAGCGGACCCCGAGTTCCTGCAGTTGTTCGTCGAGGAAGCGCGCGAAAACGTCGCGCGACTCGCAACGCTGTATCCGCAGTGGGAGACGAATCCGCAGGATGCGGAGGCGCTGCGCGACCTGCGGCGGGCATTCCACACGCTCAAGGGCAGCGGCCGCATGGTCGGCGCCCAGCGGATCGGCGAGTTCTCGTGGAGCATCGAGTCGCTGCTCAATCGCGTGATCAGCCAGACGCTGCAGCGCTCGCCCGACATCCTGTTCGTCGTGCGCGACGCGGTCGCCGCAATGCCGCAGCTGGTCGACGAGATCGACGGCGGCACGACTGCCACCGCGGACTTCGCTGCGATCATGGCGCGTGCCGACGCATTATCGGGCCGCGAAGGCCCTGCGCTGCCAGTCGCCGCCGTGCACGAGGCCCGGCTCGAGGCTACGGTCGTCACGCAGTCCGCAACGACGCAGGCGGCGTCCAGCCAGGAAGAGCTGGCGATGGATCCCGTGCTGCGCGAGATTTTCCGCAAGGAAACGGCGGGCCACATCCTCGTCGTGCGCCAGTTCCTGGAGCGCTGTGCGCGCGGACGCGCGCCGCATCCAGTCTCCGAGGCGCTCTATCGCGCTTGCCACACATTGAGTGGCATCGCCAAGACGGCCGGCGCGCGGCAGGGCATCAAGGTGGCCGAGCCCATGGAGCGTTACGTCCGCAAGCTGTACGACAACGGCCACGGGCTGGCACCCGAAGGACTCGAACTGCTGCAGGACACGGTGCGATTGCTCGAGACGGTCTCTGAGCACGTCGACGAGAACACCGGCTTTTTCCCCGAACAGACGCGCCTGACCGCAGGCTGGCTCGCTCTCGAACGGCACCTCGACGCCGAGCTGGCACGCCTCGCGGAAGCCGCCGCCGAACGCACGCTGGGCGACGCGTGGCGTGGCAACCCGCCAGCACCGTCGTCCGCCGAACCGGCCGAAGGCATCGGGCAACCTGCGCCGATCCCGGTCGAAGAATTCACCGAGCCGTCGCTGCCGCGCCTCACCGATGAAACTCTGGGCGCGTTCGATGCCGACGCCGATCACACAGCACCACATGAGACCTTGACCGAGCGCCGCGACCTCGAGCCGGTGCTGGAGCCGACCGCGCCTTCTGCGCCGCCGACGATCGAGGTGCGCACTCCGGCAGCAGACGAAACAGGATTCGGGGAAGATTTCGACGCCGACATTGCCGCCATTTTCGGCGAGGAGGCGACCGAACTGCTCGAACAGTCCGAAGCCGCCTTCGCGCGCTGGCGCGCGGACCGCAATGATTACGCCCAGGTCACCGAACTGAAGCGACTGCTGCACACGCTGAAAGGTGGCGCGCGCATGGCTGGCATCCGTGCGATGGGTGACCTCAGCCACGAAGTCGAGACGTTCCTGTCGATCATCGAGTCCGGCACGTTGCCGGCGGATGGAACTGCCTTGGACGTGCTGCAGGCGTCGCTGGACGAATTGCACCGCATGCGCGAAGCCGCCAACTCTGGCCAGCGTCTTGTGCCGGCGCGCGAGCTGATGCAACGACTGCGCGGGATGGCCGCAGGAGCCCACGAGGCCGAACCTGCAGCGGTCATCGTCGAGTCCACCGCGGAGGTCTATGCAGCCGCAACGCCGGACGAGTTCGACGTCGAGGCGATCGCGCCGGAGACTGTCGACGAAGGCGTGCTCGAAGCGATGTTCGAAGAGGCGGGCGAGGAGATCATTCTCGAAACGCCAGCAACGGATGCCATCGCCGACGCTGCGGACGCCGTCAATGACGAGGAGGCCTTCGCTGCGGTTTTCGCTGCCGCGCCAGCGCCGCCAGCGCCGCCAGCGCCGCCAGCGCCGCCAGCGCCGGCAGCGCTGCCAACGTTCGTGCCGCCGCCCGAGCGCTTCGTCATTCCGGCGCCTCCGCTCGAGGCCGCCGCGGATGCCCCGCCGCTGCACGCGCAGGTCCCTGTCTTGCCGGGCCGCGAACCCGTTGCCCCGGCGGAACGCGCCGAACTCGCGCGCGTCGACGCCGACCTCCTCGACGAACTGCTCAACAACGCGGGCGAGGTCAGCATCTTCCGCGCGCGCATCGAGCAGCAGATGACGTCCATCGAGTTCAACCTTGCTGAACTTGATCGCACCGTCACGCGCCTGCGTGAGCAGTTGCGCAAGCTCGAGATGGAGACCGAAGCGCAGATCCTGCACAAGCACCAGACCGAAGACGCCGCGCCGCGCACCGATTTCGATCCGCTCGAGCTCGACCGGTATTCGAACATCCAGCAACTGTCGCGCGCGCTCGCCGAATCGGTCAGCGACGTGGGCAGCATCGAAGACCTGCTCGCGCAGCTCAATCGCGAGACGCAGAACCTGCTGCAGCAGCAGGGCCGCGTCGTCACGGAAGTGCAGAACGGCCTCATGCGCACGCGCATGGTCCCGTTCCAGCGGCACGTGCAGCGCCTCACGCGCCTGTTGCGCCAGACCGCGACCGAATGTGGCAAGAAGGCCGAGTTGATCGTCGAGGGCGCCTCGGGCGAGCTCGACCGCCAGGTCCTCGAGCGGATGCTGCCACCGTTCGAACACATGCTGCGCAATGCCGTGGTGCACGGTCTCGAGACTCCCGCGGCACGCGTCGAGTCCGGCAAGCCAGAGACCGGACGCATTACGCTGAAACTGCAGCGTGAAGGTGCCGAGGTCGTGATCACCGTCGAGGACGACGGCGCGGGGCTCGATGTCGCGGCGATCCACGCGAAGGCCCGCCAGATGGGCTTGTTGCAAGCCGGCATGGAGCTGACCGACGAAGAATCGCTGCAGCTGATCCTGGAGCCCGGATTCAGCACGGCTGACCGCCTCACGCAACAGGCCGGCCGCGGCGTGGGCATGGACGTGGTGGCCACCGAGATCAAGAAGCTCGGGGGCGGGCTCTTCATCGAATCGAAGCGCGGCTTCGGCGCGCGGTTCACGATCAGGCTGCCGTTCACGCTGGCAATCACGCAGGCCTTGATCGTGCGCGTGCACGACGAGTTCTTTGCGCTGCCGATGGCAACCGTCGAAGGCGTTGCGCGACTCACGCGCTCGGAGATCCAGCGCCACCTCGGACAGGATCCGTCCA
Source organism: Gammaproteobacteria bacterium (assembly GCA_031404015.1). Taxonomy (GTDB): domain Bacteria; phylum Pseudomonadota; class Gammaproteobacteria; order Steroidobacterales; family Steroidobacteraceae; genus RPQJ01. The sequence continues at coordinate 14,143 of JANNGT010000034.1, forward strand.
CGTTCACGTACGGCGGCAATCCCTACCGCTTCCAGCATCTCGGCGTGTTCGTCGGCAGCGGTCCGTCGCTGCTGCCCGAAACCGACGTGGCGCTGCCGGTCATCCTGGTGCGCGCAGGCGAACACTCCACCGCGCTCGTGACCGACGAACTCATTGGCAGCCGTGAAATCGTGGTGAAGCCGGTGGGCCCGCAGATTGCGGGCATCCGCGGCATTTCCGGCGCGACGATCCTCGGCGACGGCCGCATCGTCGTGATCCTCGACATGGGCACGATGGTGCGTTCCGAATGGCGCGCGCGCTCGGCCGAGCAGGAACGCTCGGTGCGGGACGATCGCATCTTCGCCATGGTCGTCGACGACTCGATCACGGTGCGCCGCGTCACGCAGCGCCTGCTCGAGCGCAATGGCATGCGGGTACTGACGGCGAAGGACGGCGTCGAGGCCGTGTCACTGCTGCAGGAACACGTCCCTGACGTGATCCTGCTCGACATCGAAATGCCGCGCATGGACGGGTATGAAGTCGCGTCGCACGTGCGCAGCGATGCGCGGCTCGCCGACGTGCCGATCATCATGATCACCTCGCGCGCAGGCGACAAGCATCGGGCGCGAGCCATCGAGATCGGCGTCGACGACTACCTGGGCAAGCCCTACCAGGAAAGCCAGTTGCTCGACGCGATCGAGCCGCTGGTGCTCGCCCGCAGGCGGCTGCCATGAGCGCGGGCTTCGGTACGTCGACGCTCACGAATATCGGCAGCAGCGGCGACGAACTGTATTGCCTGCTGGTCCCGCTTGCGGATGACCGGCTGCTGTTGCCGCGGTCATGCGTGACCGAGGTGATCAACTACCAGGCGCCGACCCCGATGGAAGGCGCGCCCTCCTGGTACCTGGGCACCATCGCCTGGGGCGGCCGGCGTGTGCCGCTCGTATCATTCGAGGCCACCTGCGGCAAGGCGCTGCCGCGCACGAGCGGTCGCACGCGCATCGTGGTCATGCAGGGCATCACGGAACTGACCGGCGGCCAGTTTGCAGTGCTCACGCAGGGCTTCCCGCAACTGGTGCGGCTGTCGCGGGAAGTCGTGCGCAGCGACGACTCACGCAGTTTCGGTGAGCGCATGCCCGTGATCGCGCAGGTCACGATGGTGAACGAGACACCGCTGATTCCGGACTTCGAGCGGCTCGAGGAAATGATCGCCGAGGAGACGCGGGCCGTCTGATTCACAGGAAGGACAGGAAGGGCAGGAAGGACAGGAAGCGCAGGAAGGGAAGAACCGCGCTATCCGTCCGACTTTCCTGAACTTCCTGAACTTCCTGAACTTCCTGATCTTCCCGTCCTTCCTGTCCTTCCCGTCCTTCCTGTCCTTCCTGCGCTTCCTGCCCTTCCCGCCCTTCCTGCCCTTCCTTCAGCCCAGGTCGCCCCAGAGCGCCTGCAGCACGGTGAGTGCGACCATGCCCGCGGTTTCCGTGCGCAAAACGCGCGGACCCAACCGCACCGGCGTGAAACCCGCGGCCGTCGCGCCGACGATTTCCGCATCGTCGAGCCCGCCCTCGGGGCCGATCAGCAATTCCACCCGCGCGCCTACGCTCGTCAATCCTGCCAGTGAGGCCGGTGCCGCAGGGCTCAGCACGAAGCGCTGGCCTTCGCGCGTCGACGCAGCCAGGTAGCGGGACAATTCCTGCGGC
>JANNGT010000035.1:0-1546 GCA_031404015.1 Gammaproteobacteria bacterium
CCATAGACGAACCCCAGCAGTGAGCGGACCTGTGACAGGCCGAGGAACGTGCTCTCCCAACCAGCACGGTATTCGAGCGCAATGCCCCGCAGATAGAAGCCGGCGATCAGGCCAAACGCAACGGCCGCCGAACCGAAGTGAAACAGTCGCTTGCCCTGCCACACCAGCAGAGGCTGAGCGAGCGGCCACCATTCCTCGGAGAACCGACGCAGGGCCGCGGCGAGCGGCCGGTGATAGAAAGACGACTGCTTGATCAGCTTCGCCGCGCGCCGCCACGTCCAGCGGGCGGGCCACAGCGACCAGCCCGGCAGCAGCGACCTTGGCGTGGCGGATGGCCCGGGTCGACGGCGGAGCGACGACACGGCCAGCACTGCGTAAACGACCAGGTTCCACAGGATCAGGCCTAGCAACGGAAACGCCAGGATTTCAATCCGCACACGGCTGTCGAACAGCGACAGTGCGAGACCGAGGACGAACGCGGCGAGCAGCATCAGGCCGCCCACGCCCGCGACCTGTGATTCGAGGTCGACTGTCCGGGTGACGACCGGGTGACGCTCCGCCAGCCGGGTCCGCAACGAGTCGGCTCTCGTCGCCAGCACGCGCCAGGCGTACGCCACAGGGTCACCGCTGTCCTTCGGGTGCAGGCGCAACGCGTTGCGCGTCGCAGCCTCGCGTTCGGCCAGCGGCAGGATCGAGCCGTCGGCGTCCTGCTCTTCGACATTCTTGACCAGCAGGATCGCTCGCAGTGAATTCGCGTTCATTCGGCCCAAACCACGGATTTCTTCGGACTTTTTCGCCGACGGCCAGTCTAGCAAGACCTCGCCACCGCGAGGGCCGTGGTATTTTGCGCGGCCGAGGAGTGCCGCCGTGTTCCGCCGCTTCGAACGCCTGGTCGAAACCTATCCCGACGCACCGCCGGCCACCCCGCCGCGTGCGTTCTTCGCCTTCCTGTGGCAATCCTCCGCGGGGCTGCGGCCCTACATCCTGGTCATGACGCTCTGCACCGCGGTGATCGGTGCGTTCGAGGCCCTGCTGTTCGCGATGCTCGGCAAGCTCGTCGACTGGCTGGCAAGGGTGGAACCGGCCCAGCTGTGGGCCACGGAGCGACAGAATTTCCTGCTGCTGCTCACGGTGCTGGCCATCAGTCCGCTGGTGGTCGGGTTGTTCGCCCTGCTCAAGTACCAGGTGCTGTTCGCGAATTTCCCGATGCGGCTGCGCTGGAACTTCCACCGGCTGATGCTCGGTCAGAGCATGAGCTTCTACCAGGACGAGTTCGCGGGCCGCGTCGCAACCAAGGTGATGCAGACGGCACTCGCGGTGCGCGACGCCTGGCTGACGGCCACCGACATCCTCGCGTTCATCGTCATCTACTTCGTGACCATGCTCGCGATCGTGGGGTCGTTCGACCTGCGGATGCTGGCTCCCTTTCTCGGCTGGCTCTCGGTAAGCAAAAACAGGAACAAGGCGTCGGCGCCGATGGTCTCGGCGGTCTACTCGGCGGATTGCTCGGCGGCGGTCAACAGGATCTGGCTCCGCAACAATCATC
>JANNGT010000036.1:0-14265 GCA_031404015.1 Gammaproteobacteria bacterium
GCGTCCTGACCGCGCTGGTGTGGTCGGGTGTCGTGGCGGCGGTTGCGTTCAAGGTCATCGACCTCGTGATCGGCCTGCGCGTCCCGGAAGAAGCCGAGCGCGAAGGTCTCGATACGGTTTCGCATGGCGAGCGCGCGTACAGCTGATTGATCCGTGTCTGTGGAGGCGGCCGGTTCCTGGTCCGGTCGCCTTCTCCCCCGCTTGCGGGCGCTTCGGCGCCCGTTTTTTTGCGCGAAATCCTTGAACCAGGTCGGGTTTCCCGGGCCCCGAGGGACGGCCACCTTAGCAGCCTGCTGCTACACTTCAAGGGGTTAGGGGATAGGGGTTAGGGGTTAGTCGATCCAGGAGCAGCCGTGTCAGCAACTCTCCGACTAACCCCTAACCCCTAACCCCTAGCCCCTTCTACATGGAGAGCGCTATGCCAAGGTTAAGTGTGATTCTCGCATCGCTGCTCGTGCTGGGCTCCGCCCAGGCTGGCGAGGTGTTCATGACCAAGGACGCCAAGGGCAACATGGTCTACACCGACCGCCCCGAGAGCCTGCCGGCGCAGAAGATCAAGATTGCCACTGGCGTCAGCGAGCCGGTGTCTGCGATGCGTCCAGCCGACGCGACAACGAAGGCAACCGCAGACAAGGCGCAAACGAGTGCCGCGCAGCAGGCCGTCGAGTCGAAGCAGGCCAACGAGATCACCGCCGCCGACAAGGCCAAGCGCTGCGTCGATGCGCGCAACCGTTATGAGCAGGTCATGACCGCGCAGCGTCTCTACGAGCCGGGCGCCAGCGAAGGCGAACGCCGCTACCTCGACGACAAGGAAATCGATGAGGCGCGCGCGTTCACCAAGCAAGCGATGGATGAATTCTGCGCCGACCAGTAGCCTCACCGTGATGCAAGCCGGAGTTGGATTTGCTGGTCTCGGTGCGATGGGTCGCGGCATGGCGCGCAACCTGCACCAGGCAGGCCTGCTCCGCGCCGTCTGGAATCGCACGACGACCCGTTCCGAAGAACTCGCGGCCGAGCTGGGCGTGACGGCAGCAGCAGATCCGGCCGCACTGGCCAGCGCCTGCAATGTCATCGTTCTCTGCGTATCGGCCGATGCGGACGTACTCGCGGTCGTCGAGGCCCTGCTCCCCGGCCTGCGGGCAGGCTCGCTCGTGATCGACTGCTCCACCGTCAGCGCCGACACGGCGCGCGAGGCGGCGCAACGCCTCGCCAGTCGAGACGTGCAGTTCCTGGACGCGCCGGTCAGCGGCGGCGTCGAAGGCGCTCGCGATGCGACGCTCGCCATCATGGCCGGCGGCAGCGGGGACGCTTTCACGCTCGCCCAGCCCGCGCTGCAGGCCATGGGTCGGGTCGTCACGCACTTCGGACCCACCGGCTCGGGCCAGGCGGCGAAGGCCACCAACCAGATCATGTGCGCCGGGGTGATCCAGGCTGTCGCGGAGGCGATGGCATTCGCGAAGGCGCAGGGATTGCCGCTGCCGCAGCTGATCGAGACCCTCGGCAAGGGAGCGGGTTCGAGCTGGTATTTTGTGAATCGCGCTCCCAATGTCGTGCGCGACGCGTTCCCTGCAGGTTTCCGCGTGCGGTTGCATGAAAAGGACCTGCGCATCTGCCGCGAGATGGCGGCGCAGTCCGGCGTGGAGTTGCCGGTGGTCGAAGCCACGCTGGGGCACTATCGCGAGCTGATCGCGCAGGGCCATGGCGACGAGGACATCTCCGTGCTGTTTCGTCTCAAGGACGCACTGTTCACGGCGGCCGCGGCAAAACCCGGTGGCAGCTCAAGCAAGCCGTCATGAGCGCCCCGGCGCCCGCGCCGGAACGCAGCGGTCGCGAAGGGTCCCGCGACTACTTCCTGCCTGACTTCTGCGAGGCACGGGCGGTGTTCGCGATCGTGCTGATCGCCGCGCTGCTGGGCTTCGTGCTCGCGCTGGCGCGGCAGGAGGGGGAAGGCACGTTCTGGTTCGATCTCGCCCGCACCAGCGCTTTCCTGCTGTGGGCAGGGTTGCTGTGCGCGGCCGTCCTGTGCCGGACCCGCGAGTGGCTTGCGCGCAAGCCCCTGCAGGCAGGTATCGCGTTGGCGTTGCTGCTGCTGGTCCTCACGGTGACTGCGCTTTCCGCGGCGGTCTATCTGCTCGGCCGCCTGTGGCCTGCGCAGCTCGGCACGACGACGCTGCTGTTGCCCGACTCACCGTGGCGCTTCGTGCTGTCGAACCTGCTGATCAGCCTCGTGGTGGGCTCGCTCGCACTGCGTTATTTCTACGTCGCACACCAATGGCGGCGCTCGGTCGAGCTTGCCGCCCGCGCGCACATCCGCGCATTGCAGGCGCGGATCCGACCGCACTTCCTGTTCAACAGCATGAACACGATCGCCTCGCTGACCCGCACGAATCCTGCGCAGGCAGAAGCAGCGATCGAGGACCTCTCCGACCTGTTCCGGGTCAACCTGAGCGACTCCCGTACGCAGATCACCCTCGAGGAGGAGATCGAGGTGGCCCGCACTTACCAGCGAATCGAGCAGTTGCGCCTCGGCGAGCGGCTGCAGGTGCGTTGGGACGTCGCGGACCTGCCGCCACTGTGCGTCGTGCCGAGCCTGCTGTTGCAGCCGCTGCTCGAGAACGCGATCGGCCATGGCATCGAACCGCTGCCGTCGGGCGGCATCATCGACGTGCGCGGCCAGCTCGACGAGGACGACATCCTGCTCGAGGTCACGAACCCCAAGCCGGCCGGCAAGCCCAGGCTGCCACGCCGCGGACACCGCATCGCGCTCGACAACATCCGGCAGCGACTCGAACTGGTGTTCCCGGGCCGGTCGTCTGTAGACGTCGACGAGGCCGAGACGCAATACACCGTGCGGCTGCGCTTTCCGCGTTTCGAGCCGGGTCCTGGCAGTGCCTGGCCCGGCCTGACGGACACGATTACGCTGCGTTCGTGACACGCGGCCCGGTCCGTCGGACAATCCCGCCCGCGCATGGATGAAAACTCCCCCTACCCGCCCGGTGGCGAAAAACTGCGAGCGCTGATCGTCGACGACGAGGCGCCAGCCCGGGAGCGCCTGCGCCGCCTGCTCGAAGAAATAGCAGACGTCGCAATCGTGGGCGAAGCCGCCAACGGTGCCGAAGCGCTGGACCGATGCTCCGCGCTCGAAGCAGACCTGGTGCTGCTGGATGTCCGCATGCCCGGCATGGATGGCATCGAGGCGGCACGGCACCTGGGCGCGCTGGACGACCCGCCCGCCGTGATCTTCACGACCGCTTACGATGAGTATGCGCTGGCCGCGTTCGAATCCGAGGCCGTGGGTTACCTGCTCAAGCCTGTGCGACGCGAAAAGCTGGCGCGGGCCGTGCGGCATGCAGCGCGCATCGCCGGACCCCAACTCGCGCGCCTCGCGGAGCAATCGCAGCTGGGCAGGCGGCGCGCGCAGATCTGCGCGCGGCTCGGCGAGCAGTTGCGGCTGGTGCCGGTCGACGAAGTGATGTACTTCAATGCCGAGCAGAAGTACGTCACGATGCGCCACCGCGGCGGCCGTGAACTCATCGATGAGTCGCTGCGTGCCCTGGAGCAGGAGTTCGCCCCCGACTTCATCCGCATCCATCGCAATTCGCTCGTCGCGCGGCGCTACGTGCATGCCGTAGAGCGCAGCATGGACGGCCATCTGTTCGTGAGACTGAAAGATTGCGACGAAACCCTGCAGGTCAGCCGGCGTCACGCGGCCGAAGCGTTGCGCCAGATCCGCACCGGACAATGACATGAACTCCCCGCCCGACGACATCGGCGAATCGACGGTCACGTTGCCCGACCCGCAATCAAGGGCACGTCCCTCGTTCTATGCGCGCGTCGGCGTGCTGGTGCTGTTCGGTGCGCTCGGTTACATCGTGTGGCGCATCGTCGAACCGCTGTGGCAACCGCTGCTGTGGGCAGCATTGCTCGGCTCGCTGCTGGCGCCTTTCAATTCGCGGCTCGCGGCACGACTTGGCCAGCGGCCGCGCCTCGCCAGCGCCATCACGACAGTTGGCGTCGTGGTGCTCGTGCTGCTGCCGATCGTCGCGATCGGCGGCGCCGTCGCCGCGCAGGCTGCACAGCTGCTTGGACGCATCGACACGTCGAGGCTGCGCTCGCACGACCTGGACCTGTCGACCATTCCTTTTCTCGCAAAACCGCTGCATTGGCTCGACGCAACGGCGGGCGTTTCCTTGGCCCAGTTCGAAGCGTGGGTGGTCACGGGCACCAAACGCATGCTCGAGATCGTCGCCTCGTCCGGGGGTTCGATCTTTCTCGGCGCGCTGGGCACGATCGTCAGCTTCACGTTGATGCTGTTCGTGCTGTTTTTCGTGCTGCGCGACGGCCCCAGGTTCGCGGGCACGGTCGTGCGGCTGTTGCCCATCGAACCTCATTTGCGCGGCAAGCTCTGGCATCACCTCATCGACGTCACACGTGCGGTGTTCATCGGGATCGGGCTCACCGCGCTGGTCCAGGGCCTCCTGTTGGGAATCGGCTTCACCATCGCGGGACTGCCCTCGCCGCTCGTCTTCGGCGTGCTGGGCGCGCTGTTTGCGCTGGTCCCCGTGGTCGGCACCGCCGTGATCTGGATCCCGGCCGTGCTTTGGCTGCTGGTTCAGGGCGAGCCGGGTTATGCACTGTTCATGGCCGCCTGGGGCGTGCTCGTCGTCGGCAGCGTGGATAATTTCCTGCGGCCAATGCTGATTTCCGGGCGCGCGGAAGTGCCTACCCTTGCCGTTTTCATCGGCGTCATGGGCGGCCTGTCCGCATTCGGATTCGTCGGCCTGTTCCTTGGACCGATCGTGCTGGGACTGATGGTGGCGCTGTTCCGCTTCGCGACGGAAACGTTCGCATCGCCAGCGAACGAAGTTTAAGGCCGCCGGGGGCGGCACGAGGAGTCGAGTCTTGTCGAATACGCCATTACGCATTGCGACCCGTCGCAGCAAACTTGCCCTATGGCAGGCCGAACACGTGCAGGCCTTGTTGCGAACGGCGCATCCCGACCTCCCGGTCGAACTCGTGCCGATGACCACGCAGGGCGACCGTGTGCTCGATCGCGCGCTGGCCGAGGTCGGCGGCAAGGGCTTGTTCGTCAAGGAACTGGAAGTCGCCATTCACGAGGGACGCGCCGACATCGCGGTGCATTCCATGAAAGACGTGCCGAGCGTACTGCCGCCAGGTTTCGCGATCGTCGCGGTGCTGCCGCGTGCAAATCCTCTGGACGCGTTCATCTCGCGTCGTCACCGCCGCTTTGAAGACCTGCCGCAGCACGCGCGCGTCGGCACATCTAGCCCACGGCGCCAGGCGCAGTTGCGCCATGCGCGACCCGACCTGCAACTGGAACTGCTGCGCGGCAACGTCGACACGCGCCTGCGCAAGCTTGAAGAAGACGGTCTCGACGCGATCCTGCTCGCCTGCGCCGGACTCGAGCGTCTCGGCATCGCACACCACATCACGCAGCAACTGGGACTGCAGCTGTCGCTGCCAGCGGTCGGCCAAGGCGTGATTGGCATCGAAAGCCGCAGCCACGACGAGCGCAGCCGAACCGCGCTCGCTGCCCTGCACCATCCCGAAACCTTTACGCGCCTGCTTGCAGAGCGCTCATTCGCCGCAACACTGGGCGGCAGCTGCCATTCGCCGATCGCGGCGCACGCCGAACTGGCAGGGGCGCAGCTGACGGTGCACGGGTTCATCGGTGCGCCCGACGGCAGTGAAACCTACCGGGACCAGGTCACGGGACTGGCCGCCGATGCCGAATCGCTGGGCCGCGAGCTCGCGCGACGCATGCAGTCGGCTGGGGCGGAACCCTTGCTGGAACGACTGCGGCAGGAGGCGGCTGCCGCATCGTGAGCCACGCGCCCGACGGCCTGACTGTCGTCGTTACGCGGCCGGCGGCACAATCCGCGCGTTTCATCGAACTCGCTCGCGCCGCCGGCGCGGAGTGCATTGCCTATCCCACGCTGCAGATCGAGCCGCTCACCCTGTCGGTCGCGACACTCACGCAACTGCGCTCGCGGCGTTGGGATTGGGCCATCTTCATCAGTGCAAACGCCGTGGCCACCCTGTTCCAGCAGGTTGCGCCACCGCTTGCGGCGCAACACGTCGCAGTCGGACGGGCCACTGCGCGCGCGCTCGAAGTCGCGGACGTCATGGTGGATGCGCGGCCGGCGAGTGCGACTTCGGAGGGCGTGCTGGCCCTGCCGGAGTTTGCCGATCTCACTGGGCGCGGCATCGTGATCGTCAAGGGTGCTGGCGGTCGCAAGTTGCTGCGTGAGACGCTGCACTCGCGTGGTGCCCACGTCCTCGAACTCGAGTCGTATCGGCGGGTGCCGGTGCAGCCGACCGCGACGATGGCGACCGACCTGCATGCTGCGCTCATGTCCGACAAGCCGCTGGTGGTGACGGTGACCAGCGCAGAAATACTGCAGTCGTTGCTCGATCACGTACAAGCCGCAGACGCCACGGCTTTGCGCCGCAAACCCCTGGTCGTTCCGGGCGCACGCGTCGCCGCAGCCGCCGCGCAGCTGGGGTGGCAGGGACCGATCGTGCAAGCGGCCACGGCCGAGGACGACGCCATGGTGCAGGCGATGCTGTCAGTGGTCCGGGGCGCGCCGCCGGCTGCGTGATAGCATCCTGTGTCGGCCGAAGATGGCCTGCGCGCGCCGATGAGCAACGAAATCGAATCCCTGACCACGGACCTGAACTCGCGCCGAACCGGCGGCGGGGCGAGCCCCATGTTGTTCCTGATCGTCGGCCTGGCCTTCGTGCTGGCCGCGTATGCGCATTGGCGTTTTGGCCAGTTCGACGAGCGCATCGACCGCGTGCGCGGCCAGGTGGCCGAGTTGCGGGCAACGCACGATCGCCTGGCTGCACAGATTAAGACAATCGGCATCGAACTGCAGCAGTCCAGCGAGCAGGTTCGGGCACAAATTCGCTCGTTCGGGGAAGTGCCGACTCAGATCGGCGAACTGGGCCAAAGCGTCGCCGAGCTGCGCGCCCGCACCGACGCGCCTCAGCGCTCCTGGGTGCGCGCCGAAGCGTTGTACCTGCTGGAGCTCGGCGCGCGCCGACTGCGTCTCGAGCATGACGTGCCAACGGCAATCGCCGCATTCGAGTCCGCGGACGCGCGTCTCGCGACCGTCTCCGACCCGGCAGTCCGTGAAGTACGTAACCAGCTGGCGCGCGAACTGACCGCGCTGCGGGCCGTTAAGGTGCCCGACATTTCCGGCGTACTGGCACGTCTCGCGACGGTGGAATCGGGCATCGCGGACTTTCGCGTGCTGGGCGTCACGGTGGCGAGTGCGCGCCGTGTCGAACGGCCCGCCGCCGCGCAGCCGGAGGGCGCGTTCGATCGTGCCGGACGGCGGCTGCAACAGGCCTGGTCAGACCTGTTTTCGTATCGGCGTGTGGATCCTGCGCGTTCGCGCCTCGTCACGCGCGAGGAGGAGTCGCTGCGTCGCCAGCAGCTCGAGCTGCAATTGTTCGCGGCCCGCATCGCGGCCATGCAGCAGGATCGCGCGGCATACCAGCAGGCATTGCGGTCAGCGACCGAGCTGCTCGACCGCTCGTTCGACGCGCGCGATGACACTGTCGCCGCCGCGCGCGAGGAGCTTGCGCTGCTCATGGCCATCGACATCGATCCGGCCGCACCGGAGGTCGGGACCGCCGCGCAGCTGCTGCAACGGGTGATTCGCTCGAGTTCGCTGCCCGCTACGCAGCCATGAAGGGCAGCGTACTCACCGCAATGGCGCTGGTCGGCGGCGGCCTGCTGGCCCACCTGGTCCTGGACGATCCCGGCTACGTCGCGATCAGCGTGGGTCGCTCGTTGTTCGAGACGACGGCGCCCGTGTTCCTGCTGCTGCTGGTCGGGCTGTATTTCCTCGCGCGCGCTGCGATCGAATCGCTTACGGCGCGGCGGCGGCTCGCGACGTTGCGCATGGAGCGACGCAAACGCCGCGCACGCGATGACACTCAGCGTGGACTGCTCGACCTGGCCGCCGGCCGCTGGCGCAGTGCGGAAGAGCTCTTGACGCACGCAGCGCCCGAAGCGGACTCCGCTGCCGCGAATTACCTCGTGGCCGCACGCGCAGCCGACCTGCAGGATGCCATCGAACGGCGCGACAAATGGCTGGCCCTGGCTCAGGAAGCCGCGCCCGATGAACGCGCAGCGGCACTTGTCACGCTGGCGGAAATGCAGATGCGGCGTGGCCAGGACGGTTCTGCGCTGCAAACCCTGGAACAGCTGGATGCCTCGGGCAACCTCAACTCGCGCGGCCTCGAGCTGATGGCGCGGCTGTGCCAGAAACTCGGCCGCGGTGAGCAGCTGCGCGCGCTCGGCCCGCGCCTGCGCAGCGCCAAGGAGCTGCCGGAGGCGCAGGTCAACGAAATCCTGGCCCAGGTACAACTCGAAGAACTGCGCGCGGCGGGCGAGCAGCGCGACGTGGCAGCGACCAACGCAGCGTGGTCGAGCCTGCCTCGTGTCACCCGCAAGATGTCGCAGGCGGTGGCGACATACGCGCGGGCATTGATCGCTGCGGGACAATCGCAGGCCGCCGAGAAGCTGCTTCGCGAGGCGATCGACGAGCACCTCGAGCCCGCCCTGGTGCGCCTGTATGGCGAACTCGTGCTGCCGGACTCGCTGTCGCCGCTCGAGCGTGCGGAGAACTGGCTGCGCAAGTCGCCAGAGGACGCGGACTTGCTGGCGGCGTGCGCGCGGCTCGCGCTGAACGCGGAGCTCATCGGCAAGGCGCGCAGCTATCTCGAGGCGTCGCTCGCGCGCAAACCGTCGGCCGAGATCAGCCTGCTCTACGCGGACCTGCTCGACCAGCTGGGCGAGGGCGACCGCGCCCGCACGGTCTTGCGCGACACCGTCGCGCGCTCAGTCGGTCGTCGACTCGGGTTGCCGCGCGTGCGCTTGCGGCGGCGCTAATTTCTCAAGCTTGTAACCTTGGTCGGACGTGCCTCACGCGGTGGACGCGGGGATCCAGAGTGTTGCGGAAGGCACGCCGCAAGTAAGTCCCAGTAGGCTCGCACTCGCCATCCATGGCTCGTGACGGCCTTCCGGAACTCTCAGGATCCCCGCATCCACCGCCGATGCGCGTCGCCGCAACGTTACGGGCTCTCGGCCTGCCGCATCGCCGCAAGCGTATCGGGCGCGTAGTCGAACGAGTCGAAGAACAGCTGCGCGCGCGGCAATCCCCGCTCGACGAACGTGTGGCGGATCGCCTCGACCATTGCCGGCGGGCCGCTCGCGTAAACGTCGTACTGAGCGAGGTTGTCGCCCAGGTCTGCAAGCGCCGCTTCGTGCACGAGACCCGCGCGCCCAGCCCAAGGCTCCGCCTCGACATCGGGTTCGGACAACACGGGTCGATACTGGAAACCGGGCCGGATGCCAGCGATGTGCGAGAGCCAGTTGTGTTCGTACAGGTCGCGCGTCGTGCGCGCGCCCCAGTACAGCGTGAGCGGACGGCGATCACCCACCGCGAGCAACTGTCGCAACATCGCGCGCAGCGGCGCATAGCCGGTGCCGCCGCCGATCATCACGGCGTGGCGCGGCGAATCGCCACGAAACCAGAACTGGCCGAGCGGTCCCTCCACGCGCAGCAGCGTGCCCGCGCGCATCGTGTCGAACAATTGACCCGTGAACCCGCTCGATGACGCACGACGCACGTGCACTTCGAGCAACTTGCCATCTGCCGGCGCACTGGCAAGTGAAAAACTGCGACGCCGGCCGCCCGACACGATGAAGTCGATGTACTGGCCCGCGCGATAGTGCAGGTCTTCGACGGCGGGCAGCTTGAGGAACACCGCCATGACGTCATCCGCCAGTCGCTCCATGCGCTCGATGCGACTCGGCAGGCTTTTGACCTCGATCTCTGCGGCAGGCCGCATCTCGCGCGTTTCGATCGTGATGTCGGTGACGGCCTGTGCCTGGCACAGCAGCACATAGCGGTCCGCGGCCTCCTCCTCGGTGATGCCGGCCGGCAGGTGCCTGGTGGGGTACGCTGTTTCGCCAGCCAGCAGTCGCGCCCGGCATGACGCGCAATGTCCGCCCTTGCAGCTGTGCGGCAGGTTCAACCCGGCACGCAGCGCGGCGGTCAGCACGGGCTCGCCCGCATCGGCGGCGAAGCTTTCTCCCGTGGGCACGATCGTAACCTGTGGCATCGACGTCAGACTCCGGCGCACTGCAAGGGCGAAGCAACTTTCTTCGCGTATGCTTTCAGCATGGATGCCGCCCTATCATGCCTGATCGTCGGTTGCGGATACGTGGGTTCGCGACTTGCCCGGCGCGAGGCTGGTCGCAGGCCGCTGCTTGCCATCGTGCGCTCAGGGCCAGCGCAGACTGAACTGGAATCCACTGGCGTCAACACGCTGCGTGTCGATCTCGATGCCGCTCCCGATATGGCGCTGCAGGAGGCGCTCGCCTCAGCCGCTGACCGGGCGGCCGTCGTGTACCTCGCGCCGCCTGCGGAGACGGGCGTCACCGACCCGAGGTTGGAGAGCTTCCTCTCGCAGATCGCAGGTGCGACGCCAGGTGTCTTCGTGTACATCAGCACGACCGGGGTTTACGGCGATGCCGGCGGTGCGTTGGTCGACGAATCGACGCCGGTCGCGCCCGTCAATGACCGCTCACGGCGACGCGTGGCCGCTGAAAGCGCGGTGCAAGCCTGGTGCGCAACACGCGGTGTGCGGTGCGTGATCCTGCGCGTTCCGGGCATCTACGGACCCAACCGGTTGCCGCTCGAGCGGCTGCAGCGGCGCGAGCCCGCGCTGCGCGACGAGGACGCAGGTCCCGGTAACCGCATTCACGTCGACGACCTCGCAGCAGCCATCGCAGCTGCGATCGACCAGCCTGTGGCACAGGGCATCTACAACGTGACCGATGGCGACCATGCCAGCACCACCGCTTACCTGCGGCTCACGGCCGAGGCCGCTGGACTCGCGCTGCCCGCCCTCATCAGCAAGGCCGAGGCCCGCGAGAGAATCCCGGCTGGAATGCTGTCGTTCCTGCTCGAGTCACGCCGCGTCGACAATGGCCGCATGCTCGCCGAGCTGGGACTGCAGCTGCAGTACCCGACCTTGCAGTCCGGCGTGTTCGCGAGCCTTGCTGAGATGCGCATGGGAATGAGTCAGCCAGGAGCGCCCGCCGCGTGAGCACGTTTCGCAACCCGCCGATGGCCGAGATCCATGCGCTGCTGACTCGTGCGCGCACGATCGCAGTCATCGGCTTGTCCGCTGATCCATCGCGTCCGAGTCATGGCGTGACCGTCTCGATGCGCGGTTTTGGCTATCGCATCCTGCCGGTGAACCCGACACTGCAAGAATGGCAGGGCATCAAGGCCTATCCCACGCTGGACGCTGCAGCCGCAGCGCTCGGCCCCGACGAGCACATCGACATCGTAAACGTGTTCCGCCGGCCGGCGCAGTTGGACGCGGTGGTCGACGAGTGCCTGCGCCTGGGGCTGCAGAACCTCTGGCTGCAACAGGGCGTGGTCAACGAGGCGGCAGCCGAACGTGCGGCCGCGGCGGGCATCAATGTGGTGATGGATCGCTGCATCTACGTCGACCGCGCGTCGATGCCTGGGTGAGCCACGATCGGGTATCCTGCGCCGATGCGCCTCGCCTTCACGAAGATGCACGGCCTCGGCAACGATTTCATCGTCTTCGACGCCCCTGCAGCCGCGGCGATGCCCACCGCACGCGACCTGCGGCGACTCAGCGATCGGCGCACGGGAGTCGGCTTCGACCAGGCGCTGGTGCTCGAGCCTCCACGACGTGCTGGCACCGACGTGTACTACCGCATCTTCAACGCCGACGGGTCTGAAGTGGAGCAGTGCGGCAACGGCGCGCGCTGCATCGCGCGGCTGGTGGCGAGCCGTCGCGGTGAAGTGGATCGGCCCCTGCGCATGGACAGCCCAGGCGGTGTGGTGCACGCCAGGCTGCAGTCCGACGGCCTCGTTGCGGTTGCCATGGGCGTGCCGGACTTCGATCCCGCCTCGTTGCCCTTCGACGCCCCTGGCCCCGCCCCAAGTCATCGTCTCGACACGGGGGCTGGACCCGTCGACTTCAGCGTCGTCTCCATAGGCAACCCCCACGCCGTCATCCGGGTTCGCAGCGTGCGCGAAGCTCCCGTGGACAGCGTTGGACCCGCAGTGGAAAATCACCCTGCTTTCCCGCGGCGCGTGAACGTGGGTTTTCTCGAAATCGTCGCGCCCGATCACGTGCGCCTGCGCGTCTTCGAGCGAGGCGTCGGCGAAACGCAGGCGTGCGGCACGGGTGCGTGTGCCGCGGTGGCCGTTGGTCGGCGGCATGGGCCGCTGGCCGAGGAAGTGAACGTGGACGTTCCCGGTGGACGACTCGTCGTCCGCTGGCCCGGGCCCGGAGAGCCGATCTGGTTGGTCGGTCCGGCAGAAACTGCCTACGAAGGCCAGGTTGAAGTGACAGGCGCCTAAGACGCGGGAGTCTTCCAGATGAACAAACCAATTCGCGGTGCAGAGCCCCTTACGCCGCTGGCCGAAGACCAGATCGCGGACTTCCTGGTCGCGCACCCAGACTTCTTCGAGCGCCATGGCGCCGTGCTGGCACGCATCAAGCTGCCGCATCAACGCGGCAGCGCCGCCATTTCCCTGGTCGAGCGCCAGGTGCTGGTGCTGCGCGACAAGCACGCCGCGCTGGAGCGCAAGCTGCACGAACTGATCGAAAACGGGCGCTCGAACGATGCGATTTCCGATCGCATGCATCGCCTGACGCGCCGCTTGCTGCGTGTGCGCGACGCGGCCGGCGTAATCGGGGCACTCGAAACCTCGCTGCGCGAGGACTTCGGCGCGTCGCGCTGGGTGCTGCTCGCCACCGACCCCGGAGTAACCTCGTTGGCCAACGTCCAGGGTCCAAACATCCGGGTCGTGCCGCGCGGCAGTCCCGAGCTCAAGATCTTCGAAACGTTCTTCGAATCAGGGCGCCCGCGCAGCGGCCAGATCCGCGATACCCAGCGCGATTACCTTTTTGGCGGCGAAGGCAGCCAGGTGGGCTCGACCGTGCTGATTCCGCTCGGTGAACGTGCGGCGCTCGGCATGCTGGCGATCGCGAGCCACGACACCGAGCGCTATTTGCCGACCATGAGCACGGACTACCTCGTGCGCATCGGCGAAATCGTGACCGAAGCGGTGTCGGCGCGACTGGCATGAGCACCGGGCCGCTGCGGAGCGGCGTCGAAAGCTATCTGGCGAGCCTGCGCAACGAGCGGCAATTGTCGCCACACACGTCCAGTAATTACGGCCGCGACCTCGTGTCGCTGCTCGATTATTGCGCTGCGCAGGCCATCACGTCCTGGGAACAGATCGACGCGCAGCACATGCGCATGTTCGCCGCCCGCGAGCATCGTCGCGGCCTGGCGGCGCGCAGCATCCAGCGACGGCTGTCGGCGTGCCGTGGACTGTTTCGCTACCTGATGCGTGAGGGCGAGCTCAAGCGCGAGCCGACCGGCGACGTGCAGGCGCCGAAGGCGCGCAAGCGGCTGCCCACCCCGCTCGATGCCGATGCGATGGCCCGGCTGCTCGAGTTCCGCAGCGATGAGAGCCTGGGGATTCGCGACAAGGCGATCATGGAACTGTTGTATTCGTCGGGGCTGCGCCTGGCGGAGCTGCTGGGGCTGGACTTGCTCGATCTCGACCTGCGCGATCGCACCGTTCGGGTCACGGGCAAGGGCAACAAGACCCGCATCGTGCCGGTCGGACGGCATGCCGTGACCTCCCTGCAGCGTTGGATCGCGGAGCGGGCCACGATTGCGGCCGTGGGGGAAATGGCCGTCTTTGTCGGCGTCAACGGCAGCCGCCTCGGGCCACGCATCGTACAGCGGCGCATTGCGCGCTGGGCACGGTTGCAGGGCCTGCCCGAGCACGTGCACCCGCACATGTTCCGGCATTCGTTCGCGTCGCATCTGCTGGAGTCGTCGCAGGATCTGCGAGCGGTGCAGGAACTGCTCGGCCATGCCAACATCAGCACGACGCAGGTGTACACGCACCTTGATTTCCAGCACCTGGCCCGCATTTACGATGCCGCTCATCCGCGGGCGCGTCTGAAAAAGAAGGGGTTAGGGGTTAGGGGTTAGTCGGAACTTAATCCGAACCGGCTGTCTCAAACTTCGAATCGCCCTTCCTGCCCTTCCTGCCCTTCCTGCCCTTCCTGCCCTTCCTGCCCTTCCTGCCCTTCCCTTCCGACTAACCCCTAACCCCTTCCCATGTTCGATCCCCACGGCACCACTATCCGCTG
>JANNGT010000037.1:0-1618 GCA_031404015.1 Gammaproteobacteria bacterium
GCAGCTCGACCCGCACGCGATGCACGTGGTGCTCGGCACGCGCGAGCAGGTGACGTTCACGTGCAACGAGTACTCGCGTTACTTCCGCCGGTTGCTCGGTCGATTCAAGAGCAACGTGGCCACCGGCGCGGTCGCAACCAAGCCGAAGCCCTGCGCCAAGTGCCCGC
This sequence comes from Gammaproteobacteria bacterium, assembly GCA_031404015.1. Lineage (GTDB taxonomy): Bacteria > Pseudomonadota > Gammaproteobacteria > Steroidobacterales > Steroidobacteraceae > RPQJ01. Next base: position 168 of record JANNGT010000037.1, read on the forward strand.
AGTGCCACTGGCAGGACCACTGCAACGCGCAGCTCGCACTCGAGGACAGCCTGCACCAGGTCGCGGGCATCCGCGCGAGCCAGGTCTCGAGGCTCGAAGCCGCCGGCATCCACACGCTCAAGCAACTCGCGCAGCTGGAACCCGCGCACGCCATCCCGCACCTGGCCGCGGAGTCGTTCGTCAAGCTGCGCGACCAGGCCGCGATGCAGCAGCTGGGCCGCGACACGGGTAAGCCGCAGTTCAAGCTCATCGAAAGTGCCAGCGGCATCCGCACCGGGCTGCTGCAACTGCCCGATCCCGACGAAGGCGACATCTATTTCGACATGGAAGGCGATCCGCTCTACGGCGACGACGGGCTCGAGTACCTCTTCGGCGTCTACTTCCGCTCAGACAACGGCGCCTTCCAGTTCAAACCCTTTTGGGCCCACTCGCGCGACGAGGAAAAGCTCGCCTTCGAGCAGTTCATGGACTGGCTCGAGGCCCGCATGGAAAAGCACGTGCACATGCACGTCTACCACTACGCGGCCTACGAGGACACCGCGCTCAAGAAGCTCGCTGCCCGCCACGCCACGCGCGAGGCGCTCCTCGACCGGCTGCTGCGCGAGAAGCGGCTGGTGGACCTGTACCGCGTCACGCGCGAATCGATCCGCGCCTCGACCGCGTCGTACTCGATCAAGGACATCGAGACGTTCTACCGCGGCAAGCGCAGCGGCGACGTGCAGACCGCCGGCGCCAGCATCGTCTACTACGAGAGATACCTGGAGACCGGCGACACGGCGTTGCTCGTGAAGATCGAGCGCTACAACCAGGACGACGTCGAGTCGACGCAGCAGTTGCACGACTGGCTCTGGAACATGGTCCCGGCACACATCCTGCGCGGCGGCGGCACGGACGACACGACTGCCGCGGGATCGCTGCCGCCCTTCAACCCGCCCTCGCCCAAGCTGCAGGAGTACCTCGACCGCGTCGAAGCCGTGCGCAGTGCCTTGTTAAGCAAGGAAGGACAAGCACGCGCGCTGATGGCCGACCTGCTTGAGTTCCACCGCCGGCAGGAGAAGCCGCAGTGGTGGGACCTGTTCGCGCGCGCCGAGCTGCCGTTCGACGACCTGCTCGATTCCGTGGACGCGATCGCGGGCCTCACGCGCGTGCCGGGCAGCACGGTGGACGAGTACGAGTACCCCGAGCAGGAGATCAAGTTCGACGCGGGCAAGCAGGCCGTCTGGCTCGGGCACCCCGAGAATGCAAAGGTGACGCTGCTCGAAGTGGACGAGGACCGGCGGCGCGTGCGCCTGTCGGTCAGCAGCAAGCATCGGCCCCTGCCCGACCGCCTGAGCCTGGGTCAGGTCGGGCCCATCAACTCCGACGTGCTGAAAGAAGCGTTGCTGCGCGTCGGCCAGAGCATCGCGGACGATGAACACCGTTACCGCGCACTCGAAGCGCTTCTGGCCAAG
>JANNGT010000038.1:0-5818 GCA_031404015.1 Gammaproteobacteria bacterium
CGGCCGGCGCAGGAGGGCCGGATGGACGGCTCGCGCGCGGCGAGAGTTCTCGGCGGTGAAGGGGCAGCTCGCGGGCCTGGTTCGAATCGTGTCGGTGCAGCCGGTGCCGGAGTCCGGCGAGCCGCGGCTGATGTCGCTTGCCGAGTGGCTGCCCGGGCAAGGGGGCGAACCGCGGCACGTTGCGCGCGATCCGCAGGCGCTCGCCACCATCGTTTATACCTCGGGCACGACCGGCCGGCCCAAGGGCGTGATGCTCTCGCACCACAACATACTCTCCAATGCCGAGGGCGCCTGCAGCGTCCTCGAGAGGCTTTTTCCAGAGCGCAATATCTTGCGGGTCGTTGAACTCGAGCACCGTCGCGCCATCCTTGATCGCCAGCACCGGACGGCGGCGGCGCATGATGATCGATTCCTGGGCGAGCTGCGCCTTTGGCGATCGGGCGAGCTCGTTCTGGACTTCAGTCACGCCTTCGGCCTCCCCGAGCTCAGGGTCGTTGTCGAGGACGCTGTCGTTGAAGGCACGAAGGGCGGCTGCCTTTTCTGCTGTTGTCCGCATCTCTGATCTCCCTTGCTGGTCGCAGGCGATGAAGCGTCCCCATCAACGGCTCTCCCGCGAACGGGGCATGGCTGATAGGAATTTTTATTTCCAACTACTATACCAAGGAGCATCCTCAATTCAAGGGAAACGCATAGATGACTGACCGCGAATTCCGTCGCTGCATCCGCAGCGAAGTTGGGCGAGCTAACTCGCGTCGATATCGACGACCCAAGTCACGAACACTAAGTCCGAATTTGCATCGGTCACATCGCCGAATGGCACGTAGTTATTGCGTAAGTCGTTAGCTGAAAATGACATATGCAAAAAGACCTCACTCGCATTAGATGGTTCTTCTAACAGTTCCATCATCAGCAAGGAGGCCTCACGGATGTGCAATTCTAACTAAGGATGGAGTCAGCAACAATTCAGTTTTCTTAGACGTCAGTTTCTACAGGAGGGAGATCTGCCTTTCACCAATGTTCTTTCGGAGGCCAACATCGCCGGGGCTTTGAATGCTATCGAGGTGTGCTGGAAGGACAGAATCTATTCACCGTTAGTAACTTTATGGGTTTTTCTGGGACAGATTCTCAGCGCAGATCACTCTTGCCGTTCGGCTGTAGCGAAATTGATAGCTCATCGTATTTCGCAGGGAAAAAGACCATGCTCTTCGGAAACAGGTGCTTACTGCCAAGCTAGAAAACGTCTGCCAGAGAAATTCTTCTCGACGGTTGCTTGCCAGACTGGGCGCGCATTGGAGAAGAACGTCGACCAGAATTGGCTTTGGCATGGTCGCCACGTATACATGTTCGATGGATCGACGGTATCGATGCCTGACACGCTGGAGAACCAGCGTGATTTTCCGCAACCTGAAACGCAGAAACCCGGCCTGGGCTTTCCGCTGGCGCGAATCGCGGCAATCTTTTCTCTCTCCTGTGGGGCGGTACTTGATTTGGGAATTTGCCGCTACGCAGGTAAAGGACAAGGCGAATTGAGTTTGCTTCGTCGCATGTGGGATCTATTTGTCCCGGGTGATATTTTGCTCACTGATCGCCTGATGTGTTCTTGGACAGAACTGCTCATTCTCAAGAAACGTGGCGTCGATTCCGTAACTCGCCTGAGCAAACGCCATGCTGACTTTCGACGTGGAAAACGATTGGGGAAAGACGATCACATCGTTAGATGGCCTAAACCTACAAGGCCCCGCTCAATTGATCAAGAGACCTACGATTCGCTTCCAGAATTCCTGTCGGTTCGGGAAACACGTGTTCGAGTCGAGCAGGCAGGGTTTCGAACACGGACTATCATCGTCGTAACAACGTTATTGGACGCCGAAGAGGTTACCCCCATTGATCTGGGGGAGCTCTATCGCGCTCGGTGGAACAACGAGCTTGATCTGCGATCGCTAAAACAAACGATGCAGATGGAATTGTTGCGGTGCAAAACACCAGAACTTGTTCGGAAGGAAATCTGGACGCACATCCTGGCCTACAATTTGATCCGCACAATAATGGCTCAGGCCGCAACCAAACAACGCATCGACCCACGATCCATCAGCTTCAAAGGAGCTATTCAAACACTCGAAGCGTTCCAACCGGTGATAGCGATTCCAGGTCAACATGACTCAGCATTCCGAATGCAACTCTATCAGCAGCTCCTTGATTCGATCACCACTCATCGAGTTGCCAATCGCCCTGACCGTTTTGAACCTCGCCGAAAAAAACGCAGACCCAAACCATACGATCGTCTCATGAAACCGCGAGCGGAGGCCAAACGCGATATGCTGCTTGGGTTTAGAGAAAACTAAGTGCCATTCGTCTGTCGGGCCGAAGAAGGTAGGAAAGAGGCGCCAATCTTGTTCCCGAAGGAGTTCCTCGACTGCTTCGTACGCTTTTCGGCACTGGTTAAGGATGAATTGTTCAATCCCGCTTCGGGAAAATCGCTGTTTGGGTTTCAACGCGGTTGTCGCAAACCCTAAGGAGCTTGCCAGCGCGCGCCGCGTGTTATAAAGGTTTGGGATTGACCACCGAGCCGAGCCAGTCCGCGAATCGGCCGGCGGTGACGGCATCCATTTCCCGAGTGGTGACAAGATAGCGGGCCGCGCTGGCTATCTCCAACGGCGACTTACTAACGTCGGGAATGAACGCGCTGACCAGCGGGTCGACGTGCTGCCACGCCTCGAGTACTCCATGTAGCCCACCAGCGGCCGCTTCGTCGAGCGAGCCGGTGCCGACGACACGGATCACGCGCTGAAGGGTGGCGGGCTCAACGCCTCCCACCTGCGCGGCAACGCGACGGGCGAGTTCGGGCGCCTTGGCGATCAGTTGATCGGGCAGCCGGCTAAACACGCGCACGGCGCTCTGCGTGAACTGCGCGCGGTCCATTGGCCCGGGTGCCGACGCTTCCAGCTCCTGCACGTTGGCTTCGAGCAACACTAGGTCGTCGCCGAGCGTGTCGCCGAAGTCAGCGAGTTCGGCCAACGCGCGCAACACTCCAACGGTGTCGTTGCGCAAGCGCCGCACCAGCACCAATTCCTCCAACGCATCGCGCAGATCGTCGTTGTTCGATGATGCCCGCGCCGCGGCGACGGCGGCTTCGGCCGCAGACTGGGCGCCGTCAAGATCAGGTGCCTGCAACATACGTTTGGCGATGCTCTCCACGTAGTGCAGTTTGCTCGCGGGCAGCCGTTCCGACCGCTGTGCTAGCAGGTCGAGCGCCTTCTGGGGCTGGCCAAACTTCAGCAGGTCGGTGGCGCGCTTCTGCGCGTACTCTTCCCAGTCGAGCGGCGAGGCTGTCGTCAGCTGGCTCTCGTCGGCTACGCCACCGACCCGGTTCGCCAGGTATGCGTTAGCCCGCGGCGGAAGTTCGCCCACCGCATCGCGCAGGTACTGCTCGAGCCCGGTAATCCAACGCGTGTCTACCGCTTCCGGGTCTTCGTCGAGTGTCAAACGGTGGTAGATCTCTTCGGCACGGTCCGACGGCAACTGCCGCGGGGCGTAGTACTGCACCGCTGAAGCATGAATCTGTTGACGCTGCGCGGCGAGTGTCGTGTCCTTCGCTAGGTCGTCGCGAACAATTCGCCGCAGCTCTGGTCGCAGCACCAGCTGATCGCCACTCACCCCCTGTGTCACTAACGCTACTTCGTCGGCCAGTTCGTTGAACAGTTCAGCTGCCGTAGGCTGATCGATGACACCCAAGCCGCAGGGCACCGCCAACACGTCGCGGATGAGCTCCGAAGTAATCACGCGGAGCGCCAGGCCCGGGTGCGCCAGCGCTGCCACCCGCTTGTCGTGAATGTGACCGAGTACCCGCTCGTACAGCCGGCCCTGCACGATGGCGTCGCCCACCAGCTTTCGCAGGTCGTCGTCGAGTTCCTTAATCACCTGCGCCGCGGCGTTCGCTTCGCGACGCATCACTTCGGCCGCCAGGCGCAGCGACAACGGATTGCCGCGCAACACGTCGTCTTGGTCAGGCACGGCGACGATCTGGGCCAGACGGCTCACCAGATCGACGTTGGTCGCCAAGTCCTTGGGCAGTTCGTTCTGCAATAATGACACGCAGGCGGGAATGAGCAGGCCACTCAACTCCATCGGCCTCACGCCCTCATCGATGACGATGCGGCCGGCCAGAATCGATCGCAGCCGCGGCGCACGCTTCTGCAATTGGTGTATGAGGTTCACCAGCGGGCCCACCGCATCGGGGTTTGAAAACTGCACTTCCTCGAGCGTGTCGAGAATCATCACGATCGGCCCGTCGCCCGGCAGCTGCAGCAATAGCGGCGTCATGTCGTCGACGAGCCCGTCCGCCTGGCTCGACGCCACCTGCGACGCGATGTTGCCGCGCGCGCGCTTCTTACTCCGTGTGGCGCGAGGCTTTGGCCGATTCTGTTGCCGGCGTTGCGCGTTCAGAAACGCCTGCGCCGCGTCGGCGATCGCCGGCACCTGCGGTCCGAGTTGCCGGACAATCGCCGCTAGCACGCCCGCCAAGTTCGAGGCATCCAGTTCTGGACGGTCGAAGTCGATGTAGATAAACGGGCGCCACTCGGCGGCGCTGGCCGGATCACGCTGCGCCATCTGCAGAACGAACCGCGCCAGTAGTGCCGACTTCCCCATCCCACCAGGCGCGTGAATGAAGAGCGGAGCCTGCGGTGGCTCCTGGCAGTAGGCCGTAAGGGTGCCAAGCTCGGTTTCTCGACCGGCAAAGAATCCCTGCGTCAGGTGATGGAATGGCGCCAGCAGTGTGGCGCGTTCGAGCGACGCTCGCAGTCGTGCCGCGTCTGGTAGCCCCGTCATCGATCCCTCGAGCCACGCTGTCGCCGTTAACAACGCCCGCAACGCATCGGGGTTGCGCTGGTCGTCGGTCTCGAGCGGACTCCGCGCGATCAGCCGGCCCAGCATGACGTCCACCGGATCGGTCGCATGTTCGTCGTTCCTCCCCCGTGCTTCTTTCAGCGCACCGCGCGCTGCCAGACGCGCCAGCGCCGCCCGGCGCAGCCGCTCGTTGAGCATCCAGCGCACACCGACTTGACGGCTCTCGAGCAATAGCGCGACCCGGCTGTTTCGCGAGGCATCGCCGAAGGGACGGATCGTCTCGGGATCGAAGGTGGCGTGCACCGCCGCTGCCTCCACCCACGCCCAGCATTCGCCTTTGTCGAGATCAAGATCGTCTACGTCGTCGCTCCATACGTCGTCTTCAGTGCTGATCGAATTGGCGATACCACGGACGATTGCGTCGTGTTCTCCGGCCACGGCAGCGGCATGGCTGCTACCCGCTACCACTACAACCGCGGCCTGCGTAACCACTTGATGAATGCCGCGCGAGGCATCCCACCCATATCCCGCCGCAAGAAGGGCTGCCACGATCGCGTCGATGCTTCTGCCACGGTTGACACCATTCTCGCCCGACTGGTGGATGCCGATAATGTGCCAGCCGGCGTCGAAGCAAGGTGCCCCGAGCGATCCTGGGTAAGTCGCGGTCTGGTAGTGCAGCTCGTCGTTTGTCGGGGACGGCGTCGCGGCGCCGACCGAGAAGCGCAGCGAATTGGATACGTACTGCACGATGATGACGCGATCTTCCTCGCCGGAGGGTGCCTTGCCGTGCATGGGTGCCACCCAGCCGCGGCTCCGCACCGCCACTTGAGACACCCGCGATTCGGTCTCTCGTGCGATGGGCCGCTCGAGCCGTAGTACGCGCACGTGGTCGGCCTCGACGACGATGGGGGCGTTCGGGTGGATGTTGAGCGTCGCACCTTCGAATAGAAACGTGACCGCACCGTCGGACGGC
>JANNGT010000039.1:0-48367 GCA_031404015.1 Gammaproteobacteria bacterium
ACGCGCTCGCAGATTGCAACGTCTTCTTCCTGGATCGCATTCGTGAAGCTTCGATCGTTGTCGAAGCGCGCGAAGGCGGCATCGGTCGGCGAGTGGAACCACTCGAACTCCACCCGGCACCGGCCCGGTCCTAGCGGCAGCACGCGATTGGTCTGCAGCCGCCCTGGCATGACGTTGAGCATCACGTTGGGAAAAATGAAGTAGTAATACGCTGTGCCAGCGCCGTAGATGTCGTCGCCCGCCTGCAATGGCGAATGCTGCAGCGAATACCATTCGAACAGGTCGACCTGGTAGTTGCGGTATTCGACGACCTGCGCCAGGTCCGGGTGCACCATGGGCACGTGATACCCCTCGAGGTAGTTGTCGACGTACACCTTCCAGTTGCACGCGACGTCCCATGCCTCGTGCCGCACGAACTGCATGGTGGCCAGGTCGACAGGCGCGATGCGTTCGACGATCCCGGCATAAACACGGTCGAATTCCGGCACCCCAGCGCTGAGTGCAACGAAGACCAGCCCCTGCCACTCCCGCACCTGAAACTGCTCGAGTCGCACGTTGCGAATGTCGAAGTCCACAGCGTCCTGCATCTCCGGCGCGGCAATCAATTGCCCGTGCGAGTTGTACAGCCAGCCGTGGTACTTGCAGCGCAGGTTGCCGGCGCCTTTGCCGCTGCAAAGCACGAGCGGCCCGGCGCGATGCCGGCAGACATTCAGAAACGCTCGCAGCACGCCGTCAGCGCCCCGCAGCAGCACGACGGGCGTGCCAGCGATGTCGACCAGGACGTGATCGCCTGCCTCCGCAACCTGCACACGATGCGCGACCATCTGCCACGACGCGCCGAAAACAGCCCGCCGCTCCAGAGCGAGCGTATCCTCACCAAAATAGCGAGCCGGGTCGAGTGCATGGGCACGCTCCAGCCCTTCCGGGATCTCCACGATAAACCTCCCTGCAGCGCCGATATTTCGCTACGGCTATTTTTCTGCCTTGTGCAGTGCCGGCAAGTACTTTTCATTCCACTCGATCTGCCGCTGCAGTCGGTCTTGCAGGTAGCTCGGCACCCTGAGGTCGTGGTTCTCGCCGGGGTACACCACCAGCTGCGTCGGCACGCCGAGCGAGCGCAACGCCTGGTACATCTGCTCGCTGCCGTTGCAGGGGACATTGAAATCCCGCTCGGCGCAGTAGAACAACGTCGGCGTCTTGATGCGCTCGGCATGCAGGAACGGATAGCTCAGGCGATCCCAGAGCTCGCGGTTCTGCGCAGGAGCACCCAGCTCCATGTGGTACTCGCGCGTGTACATGTCATGGCCGTACAACGCCGCGAAATTCGATGCCCCAGCACCGCTCACCGCGGCCCTGAAGCGCATATCGCTCGCGATCACGTAGTTGGTCAGGATGCCGCCGTAGCTGTAGCCACCCACGCCGAGCCGCGCGGAATCGGCAATGCTGGCAGCGACCACGTGATCGACCGCGGCCAGCACGTCCTGCACGTCCTTGTTGCCCCAGTCGGCATAGATGGCACGCGCGAAATCGAAACCACGACCCGAACTGCCGCGCGGATTGGCCGCGACAACCACGAAGCCACGCGCGGCATACGCCTGCCAGTCGGCCATGAACTCGTGGCTGAACTGGGACACGGGCCCACCATGAATGCGCAGGATGGTCGGATAGTGCCTGCCTGCGACGTAGTCGGGCGGCTTGACGACAAAGCCGTCAATCGAGGTGCCGTCCGGGGTCTTGAACGTGATCTCGTCGAACCGGACCAGCTTTTTCTGCGCGAGCCATTCGTTGTGCGAGCCCAGCGATCGCAGCCCACTTTTCTCAACGGCCGCGAGTGCGTAAGGCGTTCGATCGTCCCCGCCCAGCACGACGATGCGTCCCTGCGGCGACACTGCGAAGCCGGCGTCGAACCTGGCGCCCGTGGTCAGCGGCGTGACCTTGCCCGAGGCGACGTCAATGCGCGAGAGGTTCGTCACGCGACTCTGCTCGATCAGCGCCAGCACACTTTTGCCGTCCGGACTCCAGCGCGGCTGCGTGAACCAGCGATCGATCGGTGCGGGAATACGGCTGCGGCCCGTCGCGACGTCGACGATGGCGAGCTGGGTCGGCGCGTAGTAAATCCATGTGTCTGCGCCGCCCTGCAGGTGTGCGATCCGCCTGCTGTCCGGTGACCATGCCAGCTTCGACGCGATGTCGGGATCGTTGTCGGCGCCTTCGAACGTGGTGAGCCTGCGTTCGGTCGCACCCGCACGCGGTTCGATCAGGTAAATATCGAAATTGCCATGCCGGTCCGGCTCGGTGCCGCGGCGTGTCACGTACGCGATGTGCTGACCATCGGGTGACCACGCGGGCAGCACTTCATCGTAGTCGCCAGCGGTGATCTGCACCGATTGCCCGCCCGCGAGGTCGTGCACATACAGGTGCGAGCGACGCCAATCCAGATACCCGGTCACGTCCCGCTTGAATTGCCAGCGCTCGGTGACGATGGGCGGCGGGTTCTTCGGCTTCGGACCGCCCGCCGCACGCGAGAAATCCGTGGCGGCGAGCACCAAGCGCTGACTGTCCGGTGCCCACGCGAAGTCGTCGACGCCGCCCGGCAGCGCCGTCAGGGCACGTGCTTCGCCGCCCGCGGCAGGGATGGCCCAGACCTGTGTGACGGCATCCTCGCCGCCGCGATCCGCCAGGAATGCCAACCATCGCCCGTCCGGCGACCACGCCGGCGCCCACTCGTCATGCGTAGGGGTGTGGGTGAGTTGCAGTCGCTCGGTGCCGTCATACCCCACTCGCCAGAGGTCGGACTGCTGCCTGTCCTCCGCCACGTTCGTGACAGTCACGCTGTAGACGATCGACTCCCCGTCCGGAGCGAAGGCAGGCTCCGCGACATCAGCCAACCGGGCCAGGTCGGCCGGACCGAATCGGTCTGGCGGAGTCTGCACCTCTGCCGTGGCGGCCAAGGCCGTCAGCATGGCGGCCAGCATTGAGACGCTTCGCGCGCAAGGAATGCGGTGCATGGCAATTCTTCGTTGTGTCGGGCACGAGTCCGGTCGCGCGATCCTAGCGAATACGCGACACTGCTGTCCCCTCGAACGCGCAGGAATCTGGTCATGTCACGTAAGCGCCCCTTGCGGAACAACGGCACCGTCGTGAAGCTGCAGCATCGCTCGAAGATCCTCGCCGACAACCCACTCGGCGATCCGGCGGAGCGCACACTCGGCGTCTGGCTGCCGCACGAATACGACACGGGCGCCACGCATGGAAGCGGCAAGCGTTTTCCAGTGTTCTACGACCTCGTGGGCTTTACCGGCACCGGCATCGCGCATCTCAACTGGAAGCCCTTCAGCGAGAACGTCGCGGAACGTGCTGCCCGGCTGGTGCGCGAAAAGCGCATGGGTCCAGCGATCATCGTGTTTCCCGATTGCTTCACCGCGCTTGGCGGCAACCAGTACGTGAATTCTTCTGCGATCGGGCGTTACGCCGATATCCTGCTCGACGAGATCATCCCGTTGGTCGACCGCGAGTTCAGGACGCTGGCCTCACGCGAGCACCGCGGCTGCTTCGGCAAGTCGTCGGGCGGCTATGGCGCGATGATTCACGGCATGAAGTACACGTCGCACTGGGGCGCGATCGCCAACCACTCGGGCGATGCCTGCTTCGATCTACTGTATCGCGCCGATTGGCCCAACACGCTGAACGAACTCGGCCAGTACCGGCGGCCACCGCGCAAGGCCGGCAAGTATGCGAACCGCATCGATTCAGCCGACGACCACAAGCTGACGCAGGGCCTCGACGACGGACGCGTGCGGCGCTTTCTCGATGCGATGTGGAAGCAGCACAAGCTCAGCACCGGCGAAGTTCACGCGATCATGAACGTGTGCATGGCTGCGACCTACGATCCGGACCCGGCCGCGCCTAACGGCTTCCGCCTGCCGTTTCACCTCGAGACCGGCGAGCTGCTGCCGCAGCGCTGGAAGCGCTGGCTGCGGCACGATCCAGTGCGCCTCGTCGACAAATATGCCGCGAATCTCAGGCGTCTCAAGGGCGTTTACCTGGACTGCGGCTGGCGCGACCAGTACCACATCCACTACGGCTCGCGGCAATTGTCGCGTGCCCTTGAAAAAGCCGGCATCGCGCACCACTACGAGGAATTCGACGACACCCACTCCGACGTCGACTATCGCATGGACCTGAGCCTCCCCTTTCTCTATCGCGCCCTGCAGCCCTGAAACCGAATGCACCGCCCGTGAGCAGCCCCCCGCCCTTGCCGACGCCGCACGAGCTGCCGGTCGAGGTGTATCGCTCGCACTGGCGACCAGCGTGCGAAGAGCGTGCCTTCATGCTGCACGCAGTCGGCATCGGCTCCGAGGTCGCGCCGAACGGCGAGTTGTGGAGCCTGTTGGTGCTGCCGGCGTCGGCAGGCGCAGCGGTGTCGCACCTGCGCGGCTACGAGCGTGAGAACCCGCCGAAGCGACGCGTGCTCGCGCGTCCGGAGCAGATGCATCCTTACGCGTGGCTCGGCCCTTTGGCGTACGTGACGGCGATGGTGGGGATTGCGTGGCTCGCGGGACACCGCACGCTGGCGGACAACTGGCTTGCAGCAGGCGTGCTGAGCACACAGGCCTTTCGTGACGGCGAAGCCTGGCGCGCGATCACGGCGCTGACACTGCACTTCGACGTCGCGCACCTGCTCAGCAACCTGGGGTTCGGCGCGTTCTTCGGCTGGCTCGCATCGCAGCTGCTGGGCCCCGGCGTCGCCTTCGGCGGTGCGCTGGCCGCGGCCGCTTTGGCGAACGCCATCAACTCCACCATCCAGCCGGCAAATCACGTCTCCGCCGGGGCATCGACGATGGTCTTCGCCATGCTCGGGCTGCTCGCCGCCTATGCGTGGCGCCGCCGCGCCGATTCAGGCGAGCGCTGGGCTTATCGCTGGGCGCCGCTGATTGCCGGGGTATTCCTGCTCGGATTCACGGGCGTCGGCGGCGACAACACCGACGTCCTGGCACATCTCACCGGTTTCCTCACGGGCACGGCCACGGGCTGGTGGTTTGGCCGGCTGGCACGCATTCCACGAACGCGCACGCAGTGGCTGGCGGGCCTTGGTGCCCTCGCAAGCATAACCCTCGCGTGGTGGGCGGCACTGACGCCGGGTGCATAAGCGCCGGGCTCAGGTATGCTCCGCGGCCCTTCCCTGAACGCGGCGAACTGACGATGGCGTTGCTACAACTGACCGCGGAACAGGTCCGCACCTGGACGCTGGAACAGAAAGACCGCTGGTGGCTCGCCAACGTCTACCGCGGCGACATGGCGCAGCTCACGTTCCGGTCCGCCATTACTGGCTTTGTGCTCGGCGGCCTGTTGAGCGCGACCAACCTTTACGTCGGCGCCAAGACCGGCTGGACGCTCGGCGTCGGCCTCACCTCCGTCATCCTTGCATTCGCGCTGTATCGTGTGTTCGCGCGGTTCGGCGCACGTGACATGACCATCCTCGAGAACAACTGCGTGCAGTCGATTGCGACCGCCGCGGGCTACATGACGATGCCGCTCACCGCTGGACTCGCCGCGTACATGTGGGCAACGAACCAGTTGCTGCCCGTGTGGCAGATCATGGTTTTCAACATCGTGCTGTCCTGCCTCGGCGTGCTGGTCGCCTTCCCCATGAAGCGCCGGTTCATCAACGACGAGCAGCAGCCGTTTCCTGAAGGGCGCGCCTGCGGTGTCGTCCTCGACACGTTGTACCACAGCGCGGCGGCGGCGAAGGGCATGCTGCAGGCGAAGGCGCTGGCCGTGGCCGCCGCATTCGCGGGCGGCATGAGTTTCATCGCCGGCGAGAACTACATGAAGCTGGTGCAGGAACGGTGGCTGGGATTCAGTTCGTCCTGGCACCTGCCAGTCCGGCTGGACGGCTGGTACTACTGGCTGGTCGAGAAAGGCCACGCTCCGCTGCCGAAGCTCGCGGGCGTCGATATCAGGCAGCTCGCGCTCACACCATCGCTCGACCTGGCGATGGTCGGCGCCGGGGGGCTCATGGGGATTCGCATTGCGGTGAGCCTGCTGGTGGGGGCCGCGCTCAACTTCGTCCTGGTCGCGCCGATCATGATCTCGCTCGGCGAGATCCAGCCGCGCTCAGGCTCGATCGAGGCGGGAACGGCGGTCTTCGGACGCGCGCACATCCTGAACAACTGGTCGCTCTGGTACGGCATCACCATGATGGTGGTGGCCTCGCTCGTCGCCCTGTTTGCGAAACCGGAAGTCTTCGTCGCGGCATTCCGCAGCCTGCGGCGGCGCGCGGGCGTACCGGCCGCGGACGATCCGCTGCGCGACATCGAGTTGCCGCTGATGCTGTCATGGGTCGGCGTGCCGATCATCGGCGCCATCGGCGTGTGGATGCTGCACGCCTGGTTCGGCGTGCACTGGGTGCTCGGCACCCTCGCGCTGCCGATGATCCTGGTGCTGGCGCTGATCGCAGCCAGCAGCACCGCCCTGACCGGCATCACGCCCTCGTCATCGTTGTCCAAGATTCCGCAGTTCACCTTCGGCGCGATCGACCCGCGCACGCCTGCCCCGAACCTGATGACGGCCGTCATGGCTGCGGAGGTGGCCAGCAATGCCTCGAACCTGCTGATGGACATCAAGCCGGGCTACATGCTCGGCGCAAAGCCGCGGCAGCAGGCCATCGGCCACGTCATCGGCATCCTCGCGGGTGCGCTCGCCGCCACGCCGCTGTTTTTCGTGCTGTTCGGGCTCAATAACTTCGACCCGGCCGCAGGCATCTCCGTGGCCGACACGATGGTCAGCGAAAAATTCTCCTTCCCGGGCGCGGTGCAGTGGAAAGGCGTCTCCGACCTGGTGGCAGCGGTCTTCGGCGGTCCGGAGGCAGGGGCCCTGCTCACCAACTCGATCATCTGGTCGATCGTCATTGCGGGCTTTGCGGCGCTGACCATGGAAATCCTGCGCATCCGCACCAACAACCGCTTTCCGCTCTCGCCGCTCGCGATCGGACTCGGCGTCGTGCTGCCGCCGGATTCGTCGTTCATGATGTTCTGCGGGTCCGCCATCTTCTGGTACGCGGCGCGCAAGCTGAAGTCGCGGCCGGAAAGTCGCGCCCACGCGATCTGGGTGGATTCGCAGGAACCGATCTGCGCGGGCCTGATCGCAGGCGCCGCACTGGTCGGCATCGGCGACATCCTGGTCAAGGTGTTCGTGCTGTCCTGAGCGCAAGCGCGTCGCGAAACTGCAGGTAGGCCGCAACGATGGGGCCGGGCGCTTCGAGATGCGGGTAATGCCCGAGGTCGTCGAACAGGACGACGTCGGGGTTCGGCACGAGCTCGCCGTAGCGCTCGGCCAGATGCCGGCCGGAGACGGGATCAAGCGCACCGCACAACAACCGGCGCGGCACGCTCGAATTCACCAGTGCACCGACCCAGCGCGTCCGCTGCTGTCGCCGTTGTTCCATGTAATCGATGAGGCGGGCCAGTGATCGCCGCCCATCATTGCGGATCTGCAGGGACCATAGATCGCGCAGGTCCTGCTCGGCGATCGGAGTCACGCCACCGATGCGGCGCATGGTGCGCCTGAACGTGCCGTAGGTGATCGCGCGCGCAACGAGCGGACCCGTCCAGCGATTCGCAAGCACCTTCTGGATGGGACGCGCCCTGTGGGTTTCCGGAAACAACCCGCCGTTCAGGAAACACACGCTGGCAAGTTGCAGTTGGCCCTCCATTTCACGCGCGAGCAATTCCTGCGCGACGGTGTCGCCATAGTCGTGTGCGAGCACGTGCGGTCGCGTCACGCCGTACCGCGCCAGCAGCGCGGCACACAGGTCGGCCTGGACCGCAACCGGGTAGGCGTGGTTGTGTGGCTTGGCCGACAGGCCGAAGCCAAGCATGTCGAAGGCATAAAGCGAGTAACGTGCGGCCAGCGCATCCCACAAAGGGCGCCAGTCGTAGCAGGCCGTCGGGTAGCCGTGGATCAACAACAGCGGCGCCCTGCCCGGCGTTTCCTGCACGCGGCAGAAGATCGCGTGGCCTGCCAGCGTCTCGATGTGCCCGGCGTTGATCCATGCGTCGAGTTGCGGCGAATGAGCCATCAGGATTCCTGCGGGTGTGAGGCCATGTTCGAAGCGTTTATAGCCGGCGGCAATGTATTGATCCAGGGTGCCAGCCGTGGCATCGGCCTGGAGTTTGCGCGCCACTGCCTGGCGCAACCCCGGGTCGGACACGTCTTCGCCACGTGTCGGCATCCTGCCGGCGCCAATGGCCTGATCGAGTTGGCAGCCGATGCAGGTGGCCGCGTGACCGTCCTGGCGCTCGACGTCACTGACGAACTCTCCGTGGCAGCTGCCGCCGCTGCCACGCGGGACAAAGTCTCGCGTCTGCACCTCGTCGTCAACTGTGCCGGGATACTGCACGACGACGCGACGGGCATGCGGCCGGAAAAAAAGCTCGCCGACGTGCGTGCTGATTCACTGGCTCGCGCATTCGCGATCAACGCGATCGGGCCGCTGCTGGTCGCGCGCCATTTCGAGCCGCTCCTGGCGCATCCGGACCGCGCCGTTTTCGCGAGCCTCTCGGCGCGCGTCGGCAGCATCGAGGACAACCGGCTGGGGGGCTGGTACGCCTATCGCGCGTCCAAAGCGGCACAGAACATGTATACCCGCAACCTCGCGATTGAGTGGGCACGCAGCCGCCGTAACGTCATCTGCGTCGCCTTGCATCCGGGGACAACCGACACGGACCTCTCGCGCCCTTTCCAGGCGAACGTACCCCCTGAGAAGCTGTTCAGCGTGGATTACGCCGTCGCGCAGATGCTGCACGTGATCGACCGGCTGCAGCCTGCCGACACCGGTCAGTTCTTTGCCTGGGATGGCGCACGCATTCCATGGTGACGGACACCGACGATGCGCAGGCACCCGCAGCGCTGCCCGTGCTGTATCGGGACGAACGCCTCGTCGTCGTCGACAAGCCATCAGGCCTGCTCGTGCATCGTTCGCCGATCGACCGGCACGAGACTCGCTTCGCGCTGCAGATCGTGCGCGACCAGCTCGGCCAGCGCGTGTACACGATCCATCGGCTCGACAAAGGCACTTCGGGGGCACTTGCCTTCGGGCTCGATCCTGCAGCGGCGCGCGAGTATTCCGCGATTTTTGCACAACGCTGCGTGACCAAAACGTACGTTGCGCTGGTGCGCGGCTGGCCCGCCGCGGCAGGCATCATCGATCGTGCGCTGGTCGCGGTCGAAGACGAGCGTGCCGGCGCGCAGTCGCCAGAGCCGCGCGCAGCGCAAACAGCGTTTCGACGCAGCGCCACGTACGAACTGCCCGTGCGCGTCGATCGTTACCCGAGTTCACGTTATGCGCTGGTCGAACTCACCCCGCACACCGGGCGACGGCACCAGTTGCGCCGGCACCTGGCGCGCGAGTCGCACCCGATCCTCGGCGACTCGACCTACGGCAAAGGCAATCACAACCGGTTGTTTCGCGAGATGTTCGGCGTGCAGCGGTTGCTGCTGGCCTGCACGTGCCTTGAATTCATGCCGCTCGCGAGGCCAGAGATTCCCAGCGGTTTGAGAATCGAGGCGCCACTCGCGGCAGATTTCGCTGCGTTACTGGGCCGTCTTGAGGCGGAGTACGCGGCCGATCCAGTCGACCCGTGACCTACCCCGCTCAACCCACGCCGTGCTTGCGGAACCACGCCAGGCACGCCGCCCAGCCTTCGGCGGCTTCTTTCGCGCTGTAGCTGCCACGGTAGTCGGCGAGGAACCCATGCCCCGCCTCGGGGAATACCGTGATTTCCGATGGCTTGCCTGCCGCCTTGAGTGCAGCACGCATCGCATCGACGTCGGCCAGCGGAATGCCCTGGTCCTTGCCGCCGTACAGTCCGAGCACCGGCGCATCGATGTCGGCGACCACGTCGAACGGATACCTGGGCTGCAGCGGCGTGGTCTCGCCCTTGAGCCGGCCGTACCAGGCCACGCCCGCCTTCAGGTCCTTGTTGTGCGCCGCGTAGAGCCACGTGATACGGCCGCCCCAGCAGAAACCGGTCACCGCGAGCTTATTCTTATGGCCTTTGCTCGCCTTGGCCGCCCAGGCGGCCGTAGCGTCGAGGTCGGACATGACCTGGCTATCCGGCACCTTGCTCACGACCTCGGCGAAGATCTGCTTCCAGTCGCTGATCTTCGAAACGTCGCCCTGCCGGGCATACAACTCAGGCGCCACCGCAAGGTAGCCCTGCCTGGCGAAGCGGCGGCAGACATCCTTGATGTGCTCGTGCACGCCGAAGATCTCCTGCACGACCAGCACCACGGGAAAATTCTTGCCCTTCGCGGGCATCGCCCGATACGCTGGAATCTCGCCGTCCGCGACCGGGATGCGCACCTCGCCTGCTTCGAGGCCCTCGGTGCCGGTGCTGATTGCATCCGCGCTGACCGGTTGCGCAGCCAGCGCAAAGCCGGTCGCCAGCGAGGTGACCAGGATCTGCCGTCGCGTCAACGTGCGCGAGCCGAGCAGCGAATCCAGTTCGGGGCCGGTCCATTTGTCATGCATGTGCGTGTCCTGCGTCGTGTCGTCTTGGGTCAGTCAGGCTCCACGCCCGGCTGATAGGGCTGTGCTTCAGCAGCAACCGCAGCTGCTACCTGCGGCAGCACACTGTAGCGCGTGAACTCCTCCGGCATGCGCTTCGGTCGTCCCGTCTGCAGGTCGATGCAGACGTAATGCAGCAGTGCGCGCAGCAACGTTTCGCCGTCGGACGTGCGACGGATCTGAAATCTGCGTTCGATCCGCAACTTGTTGTCGTTGCGTACCGGCCACGTCGCCACTTCGAGTTCATCACCTGCCATGGCAGCGCGCAGGTAGTTGATCTGCGTGCGCCACACGACCATCCCGCGATTGAGCGAGCCGCACAATTGGGGGCTGATGCCGCGCTCGGTCGAGTGCGCCCAGGCACAGTCATCGAGCCACGCGACATAGACCGCGTTGTTGACGTGCCCGTAGCCGTCGATCTCTGCAGGCACCGCGACGCGCTGCTGGATGAATGGCGACGGCAGGTCCCAGCTCATTCGGCGGTTTCCGGTGGCGGGGTGGGCTGCACCGAGGTCGCGGCGGGTGCACGCGGTGGCAGCATCGTGTCGAGCCGATCGTCTTTTTCGCGCCACATCGTAGCCAGCCAGTCCTTGAAGCTTGCGCGGAATTTCGACTCCGCCGCGTAATCGCCTTGCGCGGTCCACGCTTCCACTGGACGCCGCTGCACGTGCATGCGCACCGGTCCGAGTCGGCCGCAGCACAGGTCCCATAGCGTGGGACTGGTCTCCCGGTAGGCGATGGTGACGTCGAGCACTGAGTGCAGCATGCCGCCCATTGCCGAGAGCACGAACGCGACGCCGCCGGGGCGCGGCCGCAGCAGGTGACGGTACGGCGACTTGGTCGAGCGATGTTTCGCGTCGGTGAAACGCGTGCCCTCGACGAAATTCATGACCGACGTCGGCAACAGTGCGAACCGCTCGCAGGCCTTGCGCGTCGCGTCGAGGTCCTCGCCGCGGGCTTCCGGGTGCTGCTGCAGGTACGAGGCGGAGTGGCGCTTCATGAACGGGAAGTCGAGCGCCCACCACGCGAGCCCCAGCAGCGGCACCCAGATCAGTTCCTGCTTCAGGAAGAATTTCAGGAACGGGATACGTCGGTTGAAGGCCTTCTGCAGCACGAGGATGTCCACCCACGACCGATGATTGGACAGCACCAGGTACCAGCCGCGCGGGTCGATGCCCTCCACGCCCTCGACGTCGAGTCGCAGCACGCCCGTCAGTGAGAAGATGGCCCCGTTGCAGCCGATCCAGGCCTGCGCGATCAGGATCATGATGGCGCTCGTCCAACGGCGCCACGCCGTGAGCGGAACGAGCAACTTCGTCAGGGCGACGACCAGCAGGAGCGGCACCCAGACCAGCACGTTCACCGTCATCAACGAAAACGTGATGACGCCCTTCAGGGTCGAGCCACTGCGTTCCTGCACGTCCAGCCGATCCTCATTGTCCCGGGTATGCGATTATGCCCCCGTCAACGCCCCTGGAGCATGCCATGCCGCTCGAGTTGTCGGCCCTCGAAGCGCGGGTCGTCGGTTGCCTGATGGAAAAACAGATCGCAACCCCCGACCAGTATCCGTTGTCCCTCAACGCCCTGGTCAACGCCTGCAACCAGAGGAGCAATCGCGACCCGGTGCTGAACCTGGAAGAGCGCGACGTGCAGGCGGTCGTCGACGGACTCATCCGCAAGCAGGTCGTGCTGGAAAAGTCCGGCTTCGGCAGCCGTGTGCCGAAGTATCACCAGCTTTTCTGCAATACCCAGTTCGGCAGCCTCAAGTTCTCGCCAGCGCAGACGGCGATCGTGTGCGAGTTGCTGGTGCGCGGCCCACAGACGCCGGGCGAGTTGCGAACCCATGCTGGGAGGCTCGCGAGCGTCAGCGGCGTGGACGAGGTGGAGAACGCCCTCGAAGACCTGGAGACGCGTCCCGAAGGTCCGTTCGTCGTGAAGTTGCCGCGCGAGCCGGGCCGGCGGGAATCGCGTTATGCGCAGTTGTTCACTGGTCCGATCGACATTGCTGCGATGGAAGCGTCGCAAACGGCGGCGCCCGCAATGAAGCACACGGCGGCGAGCGACCCAACGCTGGCAGCACGGGTCGAAGCGCTCGAGGCGGACGTCGCTGCGTTGCGCGCCGAGATCGACGCACTCAAGGCCAGGCAGCCCTGAGCGCGTCGCCGCTGGCGTACGCAATTCGAGCGATTTATTGGCCGGCGCCCGTTGCGGCCTGTTCCTGCGGATCCATCCGCGGCACGAACACGAAATACGGCGTGGTCACCTTGCCGCCTGGCGCAACGTACGCTGGCGCAGGGTCTCCCGGATCGCCCAGGCCGCGCACGTACGCGTAGAGCGCCTTGAGGTCGTCCTGCGTCATCTGGTGCAGCGCGTAGGCCGGCATCGGGGGCATGCGCTCCCTGGCTGCATGTTCGAGCCATTGCGCCTCGGTCATCTTGCTCATGACCAACCGCAGGTTGGCGGCGTACGTGGTCCCCCACGGACCCTGGAATCCCACGGCGCTGCCCTTGAGCCACTCCGTTTCGGGGATGGCCAGGTTCTTCTCCATGAATCCTGCGGTGTGGCAATCATTGCAACCGCCGATCAGGGCAACGTAACGACCGCGGGCTAGCTGTGCGGGATCGGCCGCTTGGGCTGCGTGCAACGGTGAGGTCAACGCGATAAGGCCAGCGAAGGCAACTGCAGTCTTGTGCGAGCGCATGTAGTTTCTCCTTGGCGTGCGGACGCAAACCGCTGCGCCCTGCGACCGGCGGGTCTGGGCCCGGCTCGGTTGCGGGGATTGTGCCGTCGACGATTCCGCCGCGTAAAGTCAGACGCCGCTGACGCGACAGACCTTGGCTGGAACTCGGGGAATCGCAGGCGTTCAGTCCCGCTCCAAGGCTTCGGCCACGATGCGGCCAACGGCTGGCGAGAGCACGAGTCCCACGTGCGTCTCACTCACTTCCACGTGCTGCACGGCGGGCGACCAGCGATCGATGCATGCGGGCCACGCCACGATGCCGTCACGCTTCGAATAGATAGCGGTGACTGGCACCGACAGGGGCGTTCGATAGCGGTCCTTGACCGAGTTTTCGATCGCGTCGAGATCATGACCTTGCGACCGGTAATGCGCGGCTGTCGCCGTGAATCGCGGTCCGCCAACCACCGGGCTGCCCAGCGTGACGATACGGCGAACGCCGCCTGGCCTTTCGCGAGCGAATTCTCGCGCCAGGTAGCCACCCAGGCTCCACCCCACGAGCACGACCGGCTCGCCGTGCTGCGCCACGGCCTTGTCGACGACAGCTTGCAATTGCAGGCGCAGCCGCTTGGCATCCCCGTCGTTCACACCCAGGCCCCAATCGCGGACGCGATGGCCGCGACGCTGCAGGAACGCTTGCATGACGCGCATCGACCGCGGGCCGGTACCGAAACCTGGCAACAGAATCACGGTGCGCGGCCGTGCTGTACGTGCGCTTGAACGGGTGAGCCAGGACGGCACCCAACTCAATGCGTCCAGCGGCAACCGCAGTTCACGCAAGAGGTCGAGCCGGTGCGGCGGGGTGATCGGTTCGTAGTCGATGGTCAACGTCGTGTTCGCTTCTTGCGCAAGACGTTTCAGCTGAAACGTCAAAAGTAACTTCACAATCGACAGCGACAGCACAGCGTCTCACATTTGCAGGAGAAGGCCTCGAGTGGAGTTGTCGCTCCAGCCGGGCCATGATGGTCTCTGCAACTCAAACTGGAGGCCTTGGCGATGAAAAGCCGGCGGGACTTTTTGATCAGCGCCACCGTCGCGGCGACAGGGCTAGGGCTCGCTCCGCTGGCCGTTGCGGACAATGCCTCGACAGCGCGGGATGCGGCTGCGACTGCGGCTTCTTCCGGCGCAACCGGTGTCATCGGCCCACTCATCACGCGGGTGATTCCCGCGAGCGGCGAGCGGATACCCGTCATCGGCATGGGTACGTCCGGCTCCTTCGAGACTGGTCTGTCCGCGCAAGAGCTCGACCCGCTGCGCGAGGTGCTCCGACGCTTCGTCGCCAGCGGGGCCACCGTGATCGATACGGCGCCGACGTATAGTTCGGCGGAAGACGTGCTCGGCGCATTACTGAGCGACACGCCATCGCCGGGCAAGCTGTTTCTCGCAACGAAACTGTCGGGCGTGGTTGGCCACGCAGCCGGCCTTGCCCAGTTCGACGCCTCGCTCCGGCGCATGCGGACCGACCAGGTCGACCTGCTGCAGGTCCACAACCTGCGCGACACGGATACGCAGTTGGCGGTGGCGCGCGAACTGAAGGAGCAGGGCAAGGTCAGGTACGTCGGCCTGACGCACTACGTCGAAAGCGCACAGCCTGAGCTTGCCGAGGCGTTGCGGCGCCTCAAGCCCGACTTCGTCCAGATCAACTATTCCCCCGTGTCGCGCCTGGCCGAGCAGACGATTTTTCCGATCGCGAAGGATCTCGGCATCGCGGTCATGATCAACCGTGCGTTCGAAGACGGTCGGCTGTTTGCGCAAGTGCGCGACAAGCCGATCCCTTCGTGGGCAGCGGCAGTGGGCGCAACCTCATGGGCGCAATTGTTCCTGAAGTTCGTGCTGAGCCATCCAGCCGTGACGGTCGTGATTCCGGCCACGTCCAAGCCGAAGAACATGTCCGACAACCTGCAGGCAGGCGTCGGCGCGCTGCTGGATTCCCGTCAGCGCGCAGACCTGATCAAGCTGCTGGGCTGAATTGCAACCACCCACGCTGCAGGATCGCCTGGCACGGCTGTTCGGCATCCAGCCCGGCGAAATCGCGGTTGCCGCGCTCGGTTTCGCGATGTTTCTGCTGCTGTTCGCGGGCTACTTCGGGCTGCGCCCGGTGCGCGAGACGATGGGCATCGCGGGCGGCGTCGAGAACTTGCAGTGGCTGTTCACCGGCACGTTCGTTGCGACGCTGGCTGCGATGCCATTGTTCGGCTGGGTGGCTGGGCGCGTGCAACGACGCCGGATCCTGTACTGGGTGTTCGGGTTCTTCTGCAGCAACCTGCTGCTGTTTGCGCTTGGTTTCCGCTTGCGGCCCGATGACGTGTGGCTGGCCCGCGGCTTCTACGTCTGGCTGTCCGTTTTCAACCTGATCGCGATCTCGGTTGCCTGGAGTGTGCTCGTCGATCTCTTCTCGGGCCCTGAAGCCAAGCGACTTTTTGCGCTCATGGCGAGCGGGGCCAGCATCGGGGGGCTGCTTGGTCCGTTGCTCGGCGTACTGCTCGTGGCCTCGATTGGACATGCTGGCTTGCTGCTGATGTCCGCGGCATTGCTGGTCGGCTCGGCCGTGTGTGTGCACGGGTTGCAGCGTGCGCGCGCGGGGCAGGCCGGGGCTGGCGTGGTCGTGCCGGAACAGCGGGCGCTAGGCGGCAGCCCAATGGCGGGCGCGGTGGCAGTGCTGCGGTCGCCGTACCTGATGAAAATTGCGCTCTACGTGCTGCTGCTCGCAAGCGTCAGCACCTTCCTTTACTTCGACCAGGCGCGGCTGGTGCAGGCCGCGTATCCGCTGCAGACCGACCAGACCCGCATCTTCGGCCTGATCGACATCGCAGTGCAGTCGCTGGCGATCCTGTCGCAGGTCTTCATCACCGGACGCCTCGCGCAGCGCCTTGGAGTAGGGGCTTTGCTGGTCGGAGTGCCGTTGCTCATGGTGGCCGGTTTCGTGTGGCTGGCCTTTGCGCCCACGTTCACGGTGCTCGCCTGCGTGATGATCCTGCGGCGCAGTGGCGAGTATGCGTTCGTCCGGCCCGGTCGTGAGATGCTGTACACGCCGTTGCGAGCGGACGCGAAATACAAGGCGAAGAACTTCAACGACACCGTGGTGTACAGGGGCGCCGACGCGATCAGTGGGTGGGTCAAGACGGGCGTCGATGCACTGGCCCAGAACCCGGCCGGCGCCATGGGCCTCGGTGCAATGGTGGCGTTGGGCTGGGCGTTGACCGGTGCGTCGCTGACGCAGCGGTACCGCTCGCTGGAAGCGGACAAAAAATAGACGCTCCCGCCAGGCGGGAGAGCGCATGAGTTACAAGCCGACCTTCACCATCTTGCGGCGCAGGTACGCGATCTGCGTTTGCAGTGGCAGCTGTTTCGGACAGACGTCGTGGCAACCCAGCAACGTCATGCAGCCGAACACACCATCGTCGTTGCCGACCAGTTCGTAAAAGTCCGCGTCCTTCCTGTGGTCGCGCGGGTCGAGCGCAAAGCGCGCGATCTTGTTGAGGCCGACCGCGCCCACGAAATCCTCGCGCATGCGTGCCGTGCCGCAGGCCGCGACGCAGCAACCGCACTCGATGCAGCGGTCGAGCTCGTAGATCCTGTCGGCCAGCTCCGGCTCCATGCGCTCTTCCAGGCGCGTCAGGTCCGCTTGTTGCCCCAGCGAGTGCACCCAGGTCTCCAGCCGCTCGCTCATGCCACGCATCCACTTGCCCGTGTTCACGGACAAGTCGGCGATCAGTTCGAAGGCGGGCAGCGGCGCCAGGGTGATGTCGGCCGGCAAGTCCTTGGTCAACGTGCGGCACGCGAGGCCCGGGCGGCCGTTCACCACCATGCCACAGCTGCCGCAGATGCCGGCGCGGCACACGAAGTCGAACGCCACCGACGGATCGAGCTTCTCGCGGATTTCGTTCAACGCGATGAACAGCGTCATGCCCATCGCTTCTTCGATGTCGAACGTGTCGAGGTGCGGCACGCTGTCCGGGTCCTGGGGATCATGGCGCAGGATGTGGAAATGCAGCATGCGCTTGGGCCCATCTGCAACCGGCAGCTGCTGGGTCGGTGCCATGCCCACGTTCTTGTGCTTGAGAGTCCTGGTGCTGCTCATGACGGCACTTTCTCGTCGCTGCGTACTGATTGGTCCTGCGGCCTGCTCGCCGCCGGCAACATCTCGTCGATGCGTTCGTTGCGCCCGCGCAAGCCTGCGGGCAGCAGGTGTGAATACGGCATCAGCGCTTCCTGCAGCGCATGCCGGTCCGCGCCGGCCGATGCCTCGCGCAGTTTCGCGACTTCCGCCGCCCGCTGCGGTGTATCGGGATGGTCGACATAGTCCTTGTTGCCGTAGCCGCGCCAGCCCGGCGGCAACTCCATCGTGCGAACGTCGAGGGCTTCGTAGTCGAGCGTCGGCAGCGTCGCGAGCGGATCGCGCCAGGTCGCAAGCGTGCGCTTCAGCCACTGCGAGTCATCGCGCCGCGGGTAGTCCTCGCGGAAGTGAGCGCCGCGGCTTTCGGTGCGGGTCAGTGCGCCTTGCGCCACGCACAGCGCGATCTTCAGCATTTTCTGCACGCGATAGGCGGTGACCAGTTCCGGATTCGGGCCATCGCGCCTTGACCGCAGCCCGATGTCCCGACTGCGCACCAGCAGTTCCTGCAGCTTATCCACGGCGACCTGCACGTCCGCACCGCGACGGAAGATGCCGACGTTGTCGGTCATGGTCTGCTGCATCTCGGCCTTGAGCGCATCGGCCTGTTCGCGCCCGGGGTGTCGCAGCAGGTGGCCGATCTTGCCGCGCTCGGCGTCCATCGCGTCGCGCAACAGTGCGGTTGGAATGTCGACCTCGCCTTCGGGGCTGTCGACGAAATCGGCGATGAACTCGCCGACGATCATGCCGGCCACGACGGTCTCAGCCACCGAGTTGCCCCCGAGACGATTGAAGCCGTGCATGTCCCAGCAGGCCGCTTCACCTGCTGCAAACAACCCGCGCAGGCCGTACGCGTGCCCTTGGGTGTCCGTGCGCACGCCGCCCATCGTGTAGTGCTGCGCCGGACGCACGGGGATCCACTGCTCGGCCGGATCCACGCCCAGGAAGTGCTGACAGATCTCCTTGACTTCGCGCAGGTTGTGCTCGATGTGCTTGCGCCCGAGCAGCGTGATGTCCAGCCACAGGTGTTCGCCGAAGCGCGACTTGGCGCCGTTGCCCTTGCGGATGTGTTCTTCCATGCGCCGCGAGACGACGTCGCGTGAGGCCAGTTCCTTTTTCTCCGGCTCGTAGTCCGGCATGAAACGCTTGCCGCTCGCATCGCGCAGCAGGCCGCCGTCGCCGCGACAGCCTTCGGTGACGAGGATGCCCGCCGGGAAGATGCCCGTCGGGTGGAACTGCACGGCTTCCATGTTGCCGAGCGGCACGATGCCGGTCTCGAGCGCGAGCGCCGCGCCGATGCCCTCGCAGATGACAGCGTTGGTCGTGACGCGATACACGCGCCCCGCTCCGCCCGTTGCGATCGCCGTGGCCTTCGCGACGTAGGCGACGAGTTCGCCCGTGATCAGGTTACGGACGATCGCGCCAAAGCAGCGCTTGCCATCGTGAATCAGCGAGAGCGCCTCGGTGCGCTCGTGCGCCGGGATGCCTTCAGCAATCGCCCGGTCACCCACTGCAAACAGCATTGCGTGGCCCGTGCCGTCCGACACGTAGCAGGTGCGCCACTTCCTGGTACCGCCGAAGTCGCGCTGCGCCACCAGGCCGTGGGCCTCGTCGCGCTCGGTAATCGTCACCTTCTCGCCATTGATGATGACCTGCCGGTCGCCCTGCTTGACGCGGCTCCACGGCACGCCCCACGCCGCGAGCTCACGCACGGCCTTGGGCGCGGTGTTCACGAACATGCGCACGACGCGCTGGTCGGCGCCCCAGTCGCTGCCCTTGACGGTGTCCTCGAAGTGGACGTCTTCGTTGTCCCCCTGGCCCTTGGTCACGTTGCCCAGGCTGGCTTGCATGCCGCCTTGCGCGGCAGCCGAGTGCGAGCGCTTGGGCGGGACCAGCGACAGCACGATGGCATCGTGGCCACGGCGACGCGCGCCGATCGCCACGCGCAGGCCGGCCAGGCCGCCGCCGATGACGAGGACGTCGGTGTAGATCACTTTCATGGCTGCACCACCGTCGCATCGACCATTGCGGGTGGCACGTAGGGTTGGCCATAGAACGGGGCGTGATCGATGCCGATCTTCATGTACGCAGCGAGCGTGAGCAGGCCCAGCACCAGGAAAAAGGCCGTGAGGGTCCACTTGAACACCCGCAGCTTGCGCCGCATAGCGACCGGGTCCTTGCCGTCGCCTTCGAACCACCCCCACTTCAAGGCGACCCGGTACAGGCCGACGCCGCCGTGAAACTCGACGGCGAACAGCATGACCAGGTACAGCGGCCACATCGTGTCGCTCCAGACCCGATCGGCCGATTCGAACGGGCCGATCCGGTCAGGTTGGGTCAGCATGATGTAGAGGTGCACCGACGCCAGGAAGAAAAGCGCAAAGCCGGTCACCACCTGCCAGTACCAAAGCGTGGTTTCCTCGTGCGCCATTTGCTTTGAATGGTCTCTAATTTCTCGATATTGCTGGTAGTTGGCTGGGAACTTCCTAAGCGCCAGCGCAGCATGCAGGACGAATAACGCTGCGATCGTCGCGACCAGGATCGACACCAGCCAATACAGGGGCCGGCCGAAGATGAAGTAACCCTCGAAGGCGCGCGCGACGGTCCACATCGCCTGCTCACCGAGCAGGATCGAGGACACGAACAGCATGTGAACCCACATGAACAGTCCCAGCGCCAGCCCGGAGGCGCTCTGCAGCAAGTCGAGGCGCGCTGGCCAGCGACGCAGGCGCGGCGCAGCCCCCGCCGGCACGGCGGTCGTCATCGAGCGATTGGTGGCATCCACGGGATTCTCGGAGCGGGTTTGCGTGCATCGATTGAGAGCGATGCAAGTAGCTGTAGCCATACGCGTTTTCCGCGGGGCGTTTTGCGGGCCCGGCGTGGCTATAGTTTGCGCGGACTTATTCCAGATAGCCCATGACCCCCTACGCCATTTTCTTCCTTTACCTGCTCGCCTCGGTCGGCCTCGTCGGTCTGATCCTGGGGATGAATGCGTTCTTCGGGCCAAGGCCTGTTGCGTCCGCGGCCAAACTCGAACCATTCGAGTGCGGCGCTGAACCGATCCAGCACCGCAACGTGCGCCCGCTCTCGATCAAGTACTACCCCATCGCGATTTTCTTCCTGCTGTTCGACCTCGAAACGGTGCTGCTCTTCATCTGGGCTGCAGCCGCCGGCCAAGCGCAGATCGCAACGCTGGCACTTGTGTCGTTCCTGGTCTTCATGGCGTTGCTCGGCATTGCATTCGCGTACCTCTGGCGTGACGGAGCCCTCGAATGGCGATGATGGATTACCTGACCACCCGCAAGGACGACCTCGTCGGCTGGGTGCGCAAGTTCAGCCTGTTTCCGTATCCGTTCGTCACTGCGTGCTGCGGCATGGAGTTCATGTCGGTCAGTTCGACGCTGTATGACACCGATCGCTTCGGCGCTGCCCTGCCGCGGTTCACGCCACGCCAGTCCGACCTGCTGATGGTCGTCGGCACGGTGAGTCATAAGCAGGCGCAGATCATCCGCAAGGTCTACGACCAGATGTGTGAGCCGAAGTGGGTCATGGCGTTCGGCGCCTGCGCGATCAGTGGCGGCTTTTATCGCAATTACTCGGTCGTGCAGGGCGTGGACAAGATCATTCCGGTGGACATCTACGTACCGGGTTGCCCGCCGCGACCCGAGATGGTCATCGACGCGATCATGCTGCTGCAGGACCGGATCGCGAACGACAAACACCCCGTGCTGCCGAGCGAGCAGCCGCCGCCGACGCGGACCTGAGCACGGACATCTTGTCGACCCTTTATGAATCGATCACCGCGGGCCTGCACGGCCTGTACCAGCGCGCGTGGGACAGTCACGGCATGCTCGTCCTGGACCTGCTGCCTGGGCAGCTGCTCGACGTGGTGCAGAAGCTCAAGGACGATCACGGCTTTGCGCTGTTCCTGGACGTGACCGCGATCGACTATCCCGAGCGCACGCCGCGCTTCGAGGTGGTTTACCACTTCCTGTGCCCCGCACAGATGCAGCGAGTCCGGCTCAAGCTGGGCGTTGACGAGCACGCCGCTGAGTTGCCGACGCTCACCGGCAGTTACGGCGCCGCGCGCTACATGGAGCGCGAAGTGCACGACATGTACGGCATCCGCTTCGCCGGCAACGCGGACCTGCGGCCGATCCTGCTGTACGAAGGCTTCGAGGGCCACCCGTTGCGCAAGGATTACGCCATGGAGCACGAGCAACCCATCGTGCCGTACCGCAAGTGAGCGGCACCATGCAGTACCGCCCGCCCGTCAGCAGCCCGCTCCAGCACACGGCCCACCCGGACCACGTGGTGGTGAACATCGGACCGTCCCACCCGGCGACGCACGGCACGATCCAGATCATCGCCGAGATTGATGGCGAGACGGTCGTGCACGCCGACGTGCATTGCGGCTACCTGCATCGGGGATTTGAGAAGGAAGCCGAGCACCACACGTACCACAACATCATTCCGTACACGGACCGGCTCAATTACTGCTCGGCGATGAACAACAACTTCGCGTACGCCGCGGCTGTCGAGCAGGCGTTAGGGCTGGAGATCACGCCGCGCTGCATCTGGCTGCGCACGCTGCTATCCGAATACAACCGCATTGCCGACCACTGCACGTGCATCGCCGCCTCCGCCATGGAAATGGGCGGCATGACCGCGTTCCTGTACCTGATGACCGTGCGCGACTACATCTTCGAGCACATGAACCACCTGTCGGGCGCGCGTCTCACGTATTCGTACGTGCGCATCGGCGGCCTCGCGCGCGACCTCCCGGATGGCTGGCTGGTGCGCCTCGAGGAGATCCTCACGTTCACCGAGCGCTACCTCGAGCGCATCCACGGCATGCTGGACCGCAACCGGATCTTCATCGGTCGCACGCGCGACGTGGCGGTGATGACGCCCGAGCACGCGCTCAACTGGGGCTACACCGGCCCGATCCTGCGCTCGACGGGCTTAAGGATGGACCTGCGCAAGGACAACCCGTACCTGGCGTACCGGGAGCTCGACTTCGAGGTCCCCGTCGGCATCAAGGGCGACAATTACGACCGGTACTACGTGCGCATGCGCGAGATTGACGAATCAATCTCGATGGTACGCCAGTGCATGGAACGGCTGCCGGGCGGTCCGATCAACGTCGACGATCCGCGGGTCGTGCTGCCGGAAAAGGAACTCGTCTACAACGAGATCGAGTCGCTGATCCATCACTTCAAACTGGTCACGGACGGCGTGCAGGTGCCTGCGGGCGAGGTGTACTCCGCGCACGAGGCGCCGAACGGCGAATTGGGTTTCTACCTCGTGAGCGACGGCAGCGGCCGCCCCTACAAACTGCACGTGCGGGCGCCGAGCTTTGTGCACATGGGCGGGATGCACACGCTGCTGGAAGGCCACCAGGTTTCGGACATCGTCCCGACCTTTGGCTCGATGAACATGGTCGGCGGGGAGTGCGACAGGTGACGGACGCTTTCACGCCGGCCTTGCTCGCCCGGTTCGACGTGCTGCGCGACCAGTACCCGCCCGAGATGCGTACTTCGCTGGTGCTGCCGCTGCTGCACTGCGTGCAGGACGCGAACGGCTACGTGACCGAAGCCGACGCCGCGCGCATCGCCGACTACATTGGCATGCCCGCGATCCAGGTGGTGGAGGCGCTCACCTGGTACACGATGTTCGACCGCGAACCGCAGGGCCGGTACGTGATCAAGGTGTGCCGCAACATAGCGTGCTCGCTGCGTGGGTCGGAGGACGTCCTGGCACACCTGCAGCAGAAGCTCGACATCGGCATCGGTGAGACCACGGCCGACGGTCGCTTCACGCTGAAGACCGTTGAATGCCTGGCGTCTTGCGGCACCGCACCCGCGATGCAGGTCAATCGCACCTACCACGAGCAGCTCGACGCGACGAAGCTCGACCAGATCCTGGAGTCGCTGACGTGAGCGGCCCCGTGTTCATGAATTTCCCGATCACGACGACGTCGCATTCGCTCAGCGAGTATCGCGCGCGCGGCGGCTATGCCGCGCTCGCGCAGGCGCTGCGAGAGATGACGCCGGCGCAGGTTGGGGCGCAAGCCAAGGCTTCAGGTTTGCAAGGCCGCGGCGGCGCCGGTTTCCAGACGGGCCTGAAGTGGGAGTTCGTGTCCAAGGAAGCGCCGGTCGTCTACCTGTGCTGCAACATCGACGAAGGCGAGCCCGGCACGTTCAAGGACCGCTGGATCCTCGAGCACTCACCACACCAGTTGCTGGAGGGCATGCTGTTCGCCTCGTACGCGTTACGCGTGCGGCATGCCTTTGCGTACATCCGCGGTGAGTTCGACCTGCCGCTGCGCCGCCTGGAGGGCGCGCTGGCGGAAGCCCGCGCAGCGGGGATCGTCGGCGAGAACATCCTGGGCAGCGGCTTCTCCTGCGACATCGTCGTTCATCGTGGCGCCGGCGCGTACGTGTGCGGCGAGGAGTCGAGCCTGATCAATTCGCTCGAAGGGAAGAAGGGCTTCCCGCGCAACAAGCCACCCTTCCCCGCCGTGCGCGGCCTGTACCAGCGGCCAACGGTCGTGAACAACGTCGAGACGCTCGCGACCGTGCCGTGGATCATGGCGAACGGCGCAGCGCCCTATGCTGCGCTGGGTGCCAGGAAGACACCGGGTACGCGCCTGTTCGGCGTGTCCGGCCACGTCGCGTCCCCGGGGTTGTTCGAAAAGCCGACCGGCTATCCGCTGGCGCAGCTGATTTACCAGGACGCCGGCGGTGTCCTTGGCGGCCGCAAGCTCAAAGCCGTGATCCCCGGTGGCAGTTCGACGCCGATCCTGAAGGCCGCGGAGATCGAGGGCGTCACGCTCGACCAGGAGAGCATGGGCAAGGCCGGCAGCATGGTCGGCTCCGGTGCCGTCATCGTCATTGCGGAAGGCACCTGCATGGTGCGGCTGCTGCAGGTTCTCTCGCGGTTTTATGCGCACGAGTCGTGCGGCCAGTGCACGCCCTGCCGTGAAGGCACCGACTGGATGAACCGCATCCTGGAGCGCATCGTCGCGGGCAAGGGCAGTGCGGCGGACCTCGCGACGTTGACGCGCCTGCCGACCGGCATCATGGGCAACACCGTCTGCGCGCTGGGCGACGCAGCGTCGATGCCCGTGGTGAGTTTCATCAAGAAGTTCGGCGATGAATTCGCCTACTACGTGGCGCACGGCCGCTCGCTGCACGACGGCAGGCTGGCACCGTGAGCACGACCACACTCAAGGTCACCATCGACCAGCGCGAAATCGAGGCACGCCCCGGCGAGACGGTGCTGCAGGCGGCGCGGCGCTACGGCATCGACATCCCGCACTTCTGCTATCACGACAAGCTGTCGATTACGGGCAGCAGCCGCATCTGCCTGGTCAAGGTAAACAACCTGCCCAAGCTGCAGCCCGCGTGCAACCTCGCCGTCGCGCCCGACATGGTCGTCGAGACCGGTAACGAGCAGGTCAAGCGGGCACGCGAGGACGTGCTGCAGTTCATCCTGGTGAATCACCCGGTCGACTGCGGCATATGCGACAAGGCCGGCGAATGCAGGCTGCAGGACTACCAGCACCAGTACGGTCCGGCGCAGTCGATCTCGCGCGACCCGAAGCAGCACAAGCGCAAGCTGCACGAACTCGGCCCGCGCATCGTCCTCGACAATGAGCGCTGCATCCTGTGCAGCCGCTGTGTGCGCTTCACGCGCGAAATTTCGAAATCGGACGCGCTCGGCATCGTCGAGCGTGGCAATCATTCGTACGTCGAAGCGCAAACGCCCGGCCAGTTCAACGACCCGTACTCGGACAACGTGATCGAGCTCTGCCCAACCGGGGCGCTGCTGTCGCGCGAGTTCATGTACAAGTGTCGCGTGTGGTTCCTGCAACCCGTGCGCTCGGTCTGCACGGGCTGTGCGCGCGGCTGCAGCATCAAGAGCTGGCGTCGCATGAACGTGCGCCAGCAGCACATGCCCGGCGCCGCGGCTGGCAATCTCGCGTACCGCACCACCGTGTTCGAGAACTCCGCGATCAACGGACCCTGGCTGTGCAACAAGGGCTACGACCAGCACACGTGGATGGCGCGCGCGCGGATTGCGCAGCCGTTGATTGCCGGCAAGCCCGCGTCGGTCGGCGACGCACTCGCTGCGACCGGCCGCCTGCTGGCTGCCGCGAAGAATCCAGCGGTACTGGTGTCCACCCACGCGTCCAACGAAGAACTCGACGTGCTGCAGTCGCTGCTTGGCGGTGTGCCTGCCTATCCGCACCGTGATTGCGTGCCGGTCGAAGGCGAAGTCATCGAAGACAACCTGCTGATCCGCGCCGACAAGAACCCGAACCGTCGTGGCGTGGTGGAGCGTTTCGGTGAGAAGCCGTTCGACACCGCTGCGGGCCACGATCTGGTCGTGGTGTGGGGCGAGGTCTCCGGGCCGCTGCCATTCGACGGCGTGGACTGGATCCACCTGACGCCGTTCGGCACGCCCACTGCGTCGCCAGCGGCCATCGTGCTGCCCATCTCCAATACGTACGAGCGGCACGGCACGTTCACGAACTTCGAAGGCAAACTCAACGTGTTCGAGCCGGTGTTGGAGAAGCCGGCGCAGGTGCAGCACGCGGCCGATGTCTTCCGGAGTCTCGCGTCATGATGCCCGACCTGGTCGTGCACGGCCTCTACATCGTCTACATCCTGTCGTTCCTGCTGGGCCTGGCCACGATCTTCACCTGGGTCGAGCGCAAGCAGTCGGCGGTGATGTCGGACCGCATCGGCGCAAACCGCGCGTACCTGCGCATCCCGTTCACGCAGATCAAGATCGTCGCCTGGGGCCTGTTCCACGGCGTGGCCGACGGCCTGAAGATGATCCTGAAGGAGAACTTCACACCGACGACCTACGATCGCTTCTGTTACAACCTGGCGCCCTGGCTCGTGGCGGTGCCTGTGCTGCTCGTATTTGCGGTGGTGCCGTTCGGCGGCGAAGTGCAGCCGGGCCGTTTCTTCGAGGCGGGCTCGACTGCCGCAGCATTCTTCGGCGACCGCACTTACCGCATGCAGATCGCCTCGCTCGATGCGGGCATCCTGTTCGTGCTCGCGATTTCCGGCATCGGCATCCTCGGCACGATGCTCGCGGGCTGGTCGTCCAACAACAAGTTCTCGATGCTGGGCGCGGCGCGAGCGGCCTCACAGATGATTTCGTACGAGATCTCGATGGGGCTGGCGCTGATCGCCATGGTCGTCACGTACGGCACGGTCGACCTGTTCGACATGGTCACGTGGCAGCAGCAGAACGTATGGGGCATCCTGGTGCAGCCCCTGGCCTTCCTGCTGTTCCTGACGGCGTCGATCGCCGAGAACAAGCGGGTGCCGTTCGACCTGCCTGAGTGCGAATCCGAGCTGATCTCTGGCTACTTCACCGAGTACACCTCGATGAAGATGGGACTGTTCCTACTGAGCGAGTTCATCGAGATTGTCGTGATCTCGGCGCTGGTCGTAACTCTGTTCCTGGGCGGCTACACAGTCCCCTTCCTGACTGCCGACGGCATTGCGCTGCCGGGAGGTGGCCTGTGGGCGATCGGCCCGCTTGGCGTGGCGCTGCTGCAGGTCCTGACATTTTCCACCAAGGTCTTCTTCGTCGGCTGCTTCCAGATCCAGGTGCGCTGGACGCTGCCGCGCTTCCGCTACGACCAGCTCATGGACCTGGGCTGGAAGTTCCTGCTGCCGATCGCCGCGCTGAACCTCGTCGTGACGGCCATCGTTCGCTGGTGGACGCTGTGAGTACGCGTCGCCCGAAGAAAGAGTATTGGAACGAACCCAGGCTCGGGCTCTGGGAAAAGCTGTACATCTTCGAGATCGTGCGCGGACTCTCGATCACGGGCGGCGTCTTCTTCTCGAACATGTGGAAATGGGTGACGGGCCGCAAGGGCGCGGTGACCGCGTACTACCCAGAGGAGACCCGCGCCGACTACTCCCCGAACAATCGCGGACGGCACGTGCTGACACAGCGGCCGGACGGCAAGGTGCAATGCGTCGCGTGCAACCTTTGCGCAACGGTGTGCCCGGCCTACTGCATCGAGATCGAGGCGCAGGCCGACCTCGACGATCCAGCGCACCCGAAGTCGCCGCTGCGCTTCGAGATCGACTATTCACGCTGTATTTTCTGCGGCTTCTGCGTCGAGGCCTGCCCCGAAGACGCAATCCGCATGGTCAAGGACACGCCCGACCTCCCCGGTTTCGACCGCGACGTGATGTGGGGCAACAAGGACATGCTGCTGCATTGGCACCCGCAGGCGGACCCGCTCAAGCCGTATCCGCCTGCGCCCGTGACCACCAGAAAGCCAGGAGGCGCGCCGTGACCGACGCCTTCATCGTCTTCTTCGGCTTGCTCGCGCTGGTCTTTGCAGGCCTCGTGCTGCTGTTGCGACAGCCGATGCGAGCCGCGCTTGCGCTCGTCGCGCACATGATCAGCCTGGCCGCGATTTTTGCGTGCCTGGACGTGCACGTGATCGCCCTGTTCCAGGTCCTGATCTATGTGGGCGCGGTCATGGTCTTCATGGTCTACACGATCATGCTGCTTGACGACCGCGACACGGCCTATCGCAAGCGCTTCTCCGGCACGTTGATCCCAGGGGTCGTCGTTGCGACCGTCGTTGCGCTGTTGCTGCTGCGACTGCTCGAGCCCGGAATGCCAGACGTGCCCATGGGTGCGAGCGCAGTCGACTTCGGCTTTACGGCTTTCTCCACGGCCTTCATGCAGCAGTACTGGTTCCATTTCGAGCTGGCCACGGTCTCCTGCTCGTCGGGATCGTCTCCGCCTGGACGATCATCCGGGAGGAGCGATGATCCACCGCTACGAGTTCCTGCTGGCGCTCGCGGTCGGGCTGTTCGCGCTGGGACTGCTCGGCGTGATGGTGCGCCGCAACCTCCTGGTCGTGGTCATGAGCCTCGAACTGATGCTCAACGCGGTGGTGCTGAGCTTCGTCGCTGCAGCCGCCCACACGCAGACGCTGCATGGCGTCGCCATGACGTTCTTCATTTACGTTGCCGCCACCTGCGAGATCGCGCTCGCCATGGCGCTGCTCGTCCTGCTCGTGCGTCGCAACGGCACGCTGGATCTCGCCACCAGCCAGGAGCTGAAGGGCTAGACCATGACGTCCCTCTCGCTCATCCCTGCGCTGCCGCTGCTCGGCTTCCTGGTCAACGGCTTGCTCGGCAAGCGCCTGCCACACGCGGCGGTTGCGGTCATTGCCTGCCTGTTGCCAGCGCTCGCGTTCGTGCTGACGCTGGGTGCGTTCGCTACCCTCGACGCCACGGGCCAGCCGCTCACGGACACGTTGTTCACGTGGGCCGCGACCGGCAGTTTCCACGTCGACGCTGCGCTGTATTTCGACCAGGTGACCGCGGTGATGTGCCTCGTGGTCACGGGCATCGGCACCCTGATTCACGTGTACTCGATCGGCTACATGCACGGCGACGCGGGCTACGCCCGGTACTTCGCGTACATGAACCTGTTCCTGTTCTTCATGCTCGTGCTGGTGCTGGGCAACAACCTGGTCGTGATGTTCGTGGGCTGGGAAGGCGTGGGTCTCGCGTCTTACCTGCTGATCGGATTCTGGTTCCAGGATCCGGCGAAGACCGCGGCGGGCCTCAAGGCGTTCATCGTCAACCGCATTGGCGACACGGGCTTCCTGCTCGCCATGTTCCTGCTCTGGTATTACGCGGGCACGCTCGACTTCCAGGCCGTCAATGCCTACTTCGGCTCAACTCCACCTGCCGCAGGTGTCATGACCACCATCGGCGTGCTGCTGCTGATCGGCGCCTGTGGCAAGTCCGCGCAGATCCCGCTGCACGTGTGGTTGCCGGACGCGATGGCGGGTCCCACGCCGGTGTCGGCGCTGATCCACGCGGCCACGATGGTCACGGCGGGCGTATACCTGCTGTCGCGCCTGAGCGGCCTTTTCGTCGCTGCACCCGATGCCATGACCATCGTGGCCTGGCTCGGCGGCCTCACCGCGCTGGTCGGCGCGACGATGGGCGTGACCCAGTACAACCTCAAGAAAGTGCTGGCCTACTCGACGATGTCGCAGATTGGCCTGATGGTCATGGCGTGCGGCCTCGGCGCGTTCTCGGTGGGCATGTTCCACCTGTACACGCACGCATTCTTCAAGGCGTGCCTGTTCCTCGGGGCAGGCGCCGTGCTGCACGCGCTGGCTGGCGAGGAAGACATGCGGCGCATGGGCGGCCTCGCCCGCCGCATGCCGTTCACGTTCGGCGTGTTCTTGCTCGCGACGCTCGCGCTGTGCGGACTGCCGCCATTCGCCGGATTTTTCTCGAAGGATGAAATCCTCTGGTCGGCCTATGCATCGACGAACGGCTCGGTGGCCTTGTGGCTCGTCGGCACGGCCGCTTCGTTCCTGACTGCGTTCTATATGTTCCGCGCCATCTTCATGACGTTCTTCGGTGCGAGTCGCGTTGACGCCAGTCTGGCGCACCACATCCACGAACCGCCCGCATCGATGTCGGTCGTGCTCGCCATCCTGGCGTTCGGTTCCGTGGTCGCGGGCTTCATCGGACTGCCACAGTGGTGGCGCGAGCTGCTGGGCGTGACCGCGCCGTTCTATGACTTCCTCGACCCGGTGCTGGGCCACACCCCGCTGCGTGCCGACGTTGCGCATTCCACCGAAGGCATGCTCATGACGGTGGCCGTGCTGGTCGCGCTGCCAGGCATCGCGCTCGCATGGTTGCGCTATGGCCGTACCCCGGTGCAGGCGTCGGCCGCCGGCAGCAACAATCCGCTGCGGCAACTGGTCAGTGAGGGCTACTACTTCGATGCGTTCTACGACAAAGTCGTGGTTCGGCCCCTGGGCTGGCTGTCTGCCACGTTCCTTGCGCGCAACGTCGAGGCGCCGCTTACCGCTGTGACCCTGCTGCAACCGGCCCACGCTGGCGCTCGGGTCACGCGGTTGCTTGCTCGACTGCAGACGGGTGGCCTGCAGGCCTATGTCATCTACGCACTGATCGGGCTCGCCATCGTGCTGAGCCTCGGAGCGTGCAATGGCTGAGTCCACGATGCTGGTCACCATGCTGCTGTTGCCTTGGGCCGCGGCGATCGCCGCGCCCGTACTGGGTCGCTCATCGGTCGCGGGTCGCGTTCTCGCGATGACATCGATGCTCGCCGTGCTGTGGCTCGCCGTGACGATGTTTGTCGCATTCGACGGCGCCGCGGGGACCGCGTCTTACGGTGTCGACCTGCCCTGGATGCCATCGCTCGGCATCCACCTCAAGTTCGCGATCGACGGTTACAACATCTACTTCCTGTTGCTCACGGCGCTGCTGTTTCCGGCCGTGCTGGCCTGCGCCTGGCAGACGAACGAAGGCCGCAGTCCGCTTTACCTGGGTTTGCTGCTGGCATTGCAGGCCGGCCTCCTCGGCACCTTCCTGGCGCAGGACATGCTCGTGTTTTTCGTCGCGTGGGAAGCGGTGCTGATTCCGATGGTGCTGTTGATCCTCGTGTTCGGCGGCGCGCAACGCCGGCGCGCAGCGATGACGTTCTTCCTGTACACGATGGCGGGCAGCGTGCTGCTGCTCGCGGCCGTGATCTGGCTGGGCGCCGAAGCCGCGCGCCAGACCGGCGCGTGGACGTTCGACTACGCCTCGCTGCAGTCATTGCAGCTTTCCACGTCGCAGCAACTGTTCGTCTTCATCGCCGTGGGCCTGGCCTGCGCGGTCAAGAGCCCTTTGTTTCCTTTCCATGCCTGGTTGCCGCTCGCGTACGGCGAGGCCTCGGCGTCAGGCACCGCGCTCATGGCTGGGGTGCTGTCGAAGATGGGCGCTTACGGCTTCCTGCGCTTCGTCGTACCGTTCTGTCCCGATGTCGCGCAGAACCTGGCGCCGCTGATGATGCTGCTGGCGGCGGTGAGCATCGTGTACGGCGCCGTGCTCGCGCTGCGCCAGCAAAATTACAAGATGCTGGTGGCCTACGCGTCGCTGAGCCACATGGGTTACATCGTGCTCGGCTTGTTCAGCCTGCAGCACACCGGCGTGCACGGTGCGATGGTGCAGGTGCTGAGCCACGGCCTCGCCGTCGCGGGACTATTCCTGCTGCTGGGCCTGCTGGAGCAGCGCCACGGCCCCGCCTGGCTGCAGGTGCACGGGTTGGCCACGCGCGCGCCACGGTTGGCGGTGGTCCTCATGCTGTTCGTGCTCGCTTCGCTCGCGCTGCCGCTGACGAGTGGGTTCACGGCAGAGTTCCTGGTGCTGCTGGGCGCGTTCACTACGGGCTACGCCCACTGGCTCGCGGGCGCAGGCGCCACCATGCTCGTGGCCACGCTGCTGGCCGCCACCGGCGTGGTGCTGGGCGCAACCTACATGCTGCAGTTCGCTCGCAGCCTGGTCTTCGACGACTCGCGCGTCGACGCAACGTTTCCCGACCTGCGCCCGCGGGAGTTGCTCGCACTGGCCCCATTACTGCTGGTGATCCTCTGGATCGGGGTGCGTCCGGGAGTCTGGATGGACAAGGT
Source organism: Gammaproteobacteria bacterium (assembly GCA_031404015.1). Classification (GTDB taxonomy): domain Bacteria; phylum Pseudomonadota; class Gammaproteobacteria; order Steroidobacterales; family Steroidobacteraceae; genus RPQJ01. The sequence continues at coordinate 31,922 of JANNGT010000039.1, forward strand.
CGACGGGGCGGTGGGCAACCTGGCGCGGCCACCTGCCATCGCGCTCATGGGAGCGAACCATGGCAAGTGAATTCCTCTACGCGCTGGCGCCCGAGTTGCTGCTGCTCGGGCTCGTGATCAGCCTGATGCTGCTGGAGATGCTGCGCGCCGACGCCCGGTGGGCGCGCGTAGCGTTCGTCGCGGTGGCGCTCGGCAGCGTGGCCGTGCTCGCAACGCAGATTGGCGGCGGCTACGTCTACGACACCGTGCCTGGGGAGATTGCGACCGATCGCTTCTCCGAGTTCGGCAAGCTCGTGTTGCTGCTCTTTGGCCTGGGCGTCGCGCTGGGCTTCCCCGACGCGCGCGGCTACAAATTCTGGCTGCTGGTCGCCTCGTCGACACTGGGCGGCATGCTGATGCTCGGCGCCACCGGCTTCGCGCCGCTGTTCATCGGCATCGAGCTCCTGTCATTGCCGGCCTTTGCGTTGATCGTGCAGGGCCACGGTCGCAGTGCGGCAGCGGAAGGCGCGTTCAAGTACCTCGTGCTGTCGTCGGTGGCGAGTGCCTTGTTGTTGTTCGGCGTGTCGCTGTCCTACGGCCTGACCGGCACCCTGTCGATCACTGCGTGGGCCCATGCGTTCGCCTACGCAGGACTGCAGGGCCAGGCTGCGGGGTTGCTGGTGCTGTCGGGTCTGTTCCTGAAAGCGGCCGTCTTCCCGTTTCACGCCTGGGCACCGGACGCGTACGCAGCGGCCCGCCTGCCCGTGACTGCATTGATGGCCTCGCTCGTGAAAGCCGCCGTCGTGCTTGCGCTCGCGCACATCGTCTCGACGATGCCGCTGGACCCAGGGACCAATATGCTGGTGATCGTGCTTGCGATCGTGTCGATCCTCTTTGGCAACCTCGCAGCCCTGGGTCAGCTGCGTTTCAAGCGGCTGCTCGCGTATTCATCGGTGGCCCACGCGGGCTACATGATTTTCGCGCTGCTCGACACCACCGGCAACCGCGGCTCGGACCTGCTGTGGTACGCGGCGTTCTATGGCCTGGCCACCGTGCTGGCCTGCGCGAGCTTCGCAGCGCTGTGCCCGGACGGCAACGATGACCTGCGGGGCCTCGAGGGCAAGTTCGCGACCCAGCCAGTGGCTGCGACATTGCTGGCCATTGCCGTGCTGTCGCTGGCTGGCCTGCCGCCACTGCCAGGCTTCTTTGCCAAGCTGTTCGTGTTCAAGTCCGTCATCGCGTCCGGGTACCTCGTCCCAGCCACGCTCGCATTCGTGGGCAGCTTCCTGGGCTTGGCCTACTATGTCGGGATCGTCATGCGGCTGTTCCAGTCGGCATCGTTGCAGGCTGCCGCGGTTCGATGACAAGGGGGAGTACGAGCCATGACCCTGCTTAAAGACGAGATCCCGCCATTGCGTGGCACCGTCGCCGACATGCTCGCGTACAAGGGCAGCGTCGTACACGCCGTGACGCCCGAGACCACCGTGCTGGACGCCATTGCGCAGATGGACTCGAAGCATGTCGGCGCGCTGCTCGTCATGCAGGGCGAGAGGCTCGCCGGCATCGTCTCCGAGCGCGACTACACGCGCAAGGTCATCCTGCTCGGCCGCGCGTCCAATGACACCTCGGTCGCGGAGATCATGACGGCTGACGTCATCGTGGTGCACCCGGAGATGGGCATCGGCGAGTGCCTCAGAATGGTCACGGATCGTGGCATCCGCCACTTGCCGGTGGTGGAGAACAACAGGGTGGTCGGCTTGCTCAGCATCGGCGACCTCGTGCGGGCCGTCGTGGCGCAACAGGCGGAGACCATCACCAGTCTCAAGTCGTTCATCGGCAGCGACTACCCGACGTAACCGACTGCGGGCGCCCGGCTCGTCGGGCTGGATCCTGATGTGGCCGTGCCGCGTCCGCCCGTACTGTACGCTCGCGGCGTGACCGACCCTGCGCACTCGTCGAATGGCCACGTGTCCGCGCGTACCCCTGTTGGCGAGCATGGGTCACCGATCGTGCGCGCCGCATTCCTCCTGATCGGCGCCGCTGCGTTCATTGCGGGCGTGCTCGGGATCTTCCTGCCCCTGCTGCCCGCTACCCCGCTCTTCATCCTCGCTGCGGCGTGCTTTGCGCGGGCCTATCGGCCTTTCCACGAGTGGATGCTCGCGCACAAGGTGATCGGACCCATGCTGGCGGAGTGGCATCACCACCGCAGCATCCCGTACCGCACGAAGCTATTCGCGATCGTGACCATGCTGGTGTCGTTCGGGTCGTCGATCTACTTTGTCGTGCAGCCGCTCTGGCTGCAGGGCGTGCTGGGCTTGTTCGCAGTGGGACTGGCCGTCTGGATGTATCGAATTCCGTCGCGCGATCGTGAGCGTTACCAGGCTTGACCGTTGAAATCGCGGGGACTCAGGCATGAACAGCGATTTTTTTCGCGCCCAGCGCGCGCTTGCCCGCCTGCTGCAGGTCGTTGTCGTCGGGACTGCATGGTTGCTGCTCGGTGCCTGCGCGGGCTCGGCTACGTTGCCTGTACTCTCGGCCAGCAATCTCGAGCAACTGCGCTCGGATGCGCTGCGCGCCCTCCCCCCCGGAGGAGCAAGGGGAATTCCGCGCGGACGAGCTCGTCGAAGTGGCGGGGCTCGATCCGACGCTGCAGCTCGACTTGCGCTACGCCACGTCCAACAACTTCATGGGGGCGCCGGTATACCCGGATGCGCGCGTATTCCTGCAGCGCCCCGCTGCCGAAGCCGTGGCTCGCGTCAGCCAGGCACTGCGCGCGCAAGGCTACGGCCTGATCCTGTTCGATGGCTACCGACCGTGGTACGTGACGCAGCTGTTCTGGGACGCGACACCGGAGGACAAGCGCGGCTTTGTGGCCGATCCCGCGCTGGGTTCGAAACACAATCGCGGCTGTGCGATCGACCTGAGTCTCTACGACCTCCGCACGGGGCTCGAGATTACGATGCCGAGCGGGTACGACGAGTTCTCCGAGCGTGCTCACCCGGACTTCGCCGGCGGCACACCCGAGCAGCGTGCAGCACGCGACTTGCTGCGCCACGCGATGGCAGCGGAAGGCTTCACCGTGAATGACAGCGAGTGGTGGCATTACGATTACCGTGACTGGCCGTCGTATCGCATCGGCAACACGATGTTCAAGGATCTGTAGGCGCTTCAGATCTTTGCCGCCGCCTTGCCCGCTGCGAGCAATACCGGATCCCACACCGGCGAGAATGGCGGCGCATAGGACAGGTCCATGCCACCGATTTCGCCAACGGACATGCCATTCCAGAGTGCCGTGGCGAACACGTCTATGCGCTTGCCCGCACCCTGTCTCCCCACGATCTGTGCACCGAGCAAGCGACCCGTGCCGCGTTCCGCCACCACCTTGATCTGCACCGGCCCCGCATCGGGGTAGTACTGCGCACGATTTGAGGATTCGGTGACGACGCCCACGAAGTCGAAGTCAGCCGCGGCCGCTTCGCGTTCCGTGAGCCCAGTGCGCGCGATCTCCAACCCCTGAAAGCCCGTGATCGCCGTGCCGAGCACACCGCCGAAGGTGGCCTGCCCGCCTGCGATGTTCGTGCCGGCAACTCGCCCCTGCTTGTTGGCATGCGTACCGAGCGCGATCACGACGGATTTCTGCGTGATCCGGTGGCGGGACTCCACGCAGTCGCCAGCCGCCCAGACATGCGGTGTTGCGGTTCGCATGCGTTCGTCGACCACGATGCCTCCGGCTTCACCCACGCGAATGCCCGCCTCGCGCGCCAGGTCCACGTTGGGTCGCACCCCCAGCCCGATCACGACGAAATCGGCAGCGACGCTGCCCGCCGCGGTCTGCACTGCGGTTGCGCGTCCAGCAATCGCAGTGACTCCTGTCACTTTCGTCCCGAGCCGCAAATCGACGCCCCCGGCCCGCATCGCGTCGGCGACGCCGCCGGCCATGTCGGCGTCGAGCACCGCTCCCAGCGGTGCGTCCAGCGCCTCGATGACGGTCACGTGCAGGCCACGCGCGCGCAGGTTCTCGGCAAGTTCCAGCCCGATGTAGCCGGCGCCCACCAGCACCGCACGCCGGGCGCCGGCCTCGATCCGCCGCTGGATCGCTGCTGCGTCGTCGAGCGTGCGCAACTGCACCACGCCTTGCGCGTCGATTCCCGGCAGGGGCGGCGTAATGCCCGACGCGCCAGTGGCAATCACGAGCTCATCGTAGTGCTCAATAGCCTCGCGGTTCGTGTCGAGTTCGCGCACGGTCACTGTTTGCGCTGTGCAGTCGATGGCAACGACCTCATGCTGCGTGCGCGCGTCAATGCCGTTCGCGCGATGTTGTGCGGGCGTGCGAACCACCAGACGGTCGGGAGCGCTCACCAATCCTCCGACCAGGTACGGCAAGCCGCACGCGGCGTAGGACGTTCGCGATGAGCGCTCGAACGCCACGATCTCCAGCTCGCCAGGCTCCGTCATTCGCCGCGCCTGCGCGGCCGCCGACATGCCCGCGGCATCGCCGCCAATGATGATCAGTCGCCTGGCCATGACTTCTTCTCCGGTCTGCCGCGAACTTGGCGGCTCCAATGATGTCTCATTCAGTTCCCGTCGTTCGTAATCCGCCAGGAGTCATCCATGAGTGAAAAGACTGCAAACGTGCACTGGGAAGGCCAGGGCAAGCACGGCAAGGGCACGATCAGCACGGAGTCTGGAGCACTGCAGGACTACCCCTACGGTTTCGCGAGCCGTTTCGAGGACGATCGTCGTGGCACCAATCCGGAGGAGATCCTTGGTGCAGCGCACGCGGCGTGTTTCACGATGGCCTTTTCATTCGCATGCGACAAGGCCGGACTGGCGACGCAGGACGTGGACACCAAGGCGAGCGTGCGCCTGGTCAAACAGGGTGACGGCTTCCTGATCGATCGCATCGCGCTCACCATGCAAGCATCAGTCCCGGGCATCAGCGAAGCGACGTTCCAGGAGATCGCGCAGGCGGCGAAGCGCGAATGCCCGCTGTCGAAGGCCCTGGCGAGCGTTCCGGAGATCACGCTGCAAGCCACGCTGCGCGGCTGACCGAACGCAATTAAATCGACCGCGCGATGATCTCCTTCATGATCTCGTTCGAGCCACCGTAGATACGCTGCACGCGCGAATCCACATACAGTTTCGAGATCGGGTACTCCAGCGTGTAGCCGTAGCCGCCGAAGAGCTGCAGGCACTCGTCCATCACCTTGTTCTGCATGTCGGTGACCCAGTACTTGGCCATCGACGCCGTGACGGTGTCGAGCTTCCCGTCGCGCAGCTTCACGATGCAGTCATCCAGGAAGACGCGCGCGATGTGCACGTTGGTCTTGACCTCCGCCAGCTTGAACCGCGTGTTCTGCAGCTCCAGCAGCGGCTTGCCGAACACCTTGCGTTCACGCGTGTAGTCCGCGGTGAGCTGCAGCGCGTATTCCATCGCGCCCAGCCCGCCGATCGCCAGTAGCGTGCGCTCGTAAGGCAGGTCACGCATCATCTGCACGAAGCCCTGCCCTTCGCCCGGACCGAGCAGGCATGACGCAGGCACGCGGCAATCGTCGAAGAACAACTCGGCCGTGTCCCAGCCGTTCTGGCCGATCTTGTCCAGCACGCGGCCGACGCGATAGCCCTGCAGGTCCCTGGTCTCAATCATCAGGATCGACATGCCACGCGAACCCTGCGTGGGATCGGTCTTGACCACCACGCCGACGAGGCCCGCGTGGAGGCCGTTGGAGATGAATGTCTTCGAGCCGTTGATGACGTATTCGTCGCCGTCGCGTACTGCGCGGGTGCGAATCGCCTGCAAATCAGACCCGGCGCCCGGTTCCGTCATCGCGATGGCGCCCACGAGTTCGCCCGTCGCCATGCGCGGCAGCCAGTCGAGCTTGTGCGCCTCGGTGCCGTAATTCAGCACATAGTGCGCCACGATGCTGTGCACCGTGTGGCCCAGGCTGGTGACGCCGTGGCGGCCCATTTCCTCTGCCACGACGGCCTCGTGCCGCACGTCGCCGCCGACGCCGCCGTACTCCACCGGGATGTCCGTGCACAGCAGACCCACCTCACCCGCCTTGTTCCACAGCGCGCGATCAACGTGGTGCTGCTCGCGCCACCGTGTGTCGTGCGGCACGATTTCCTGCTCGATAAAACGCCGCGCGGCGTCGCGAAACAGGTCCAGCTCGTCGTCGAGCCAGGCAGAACGGTAAGCGTGCATCGGGAACACCTCGCGGGGGGATCGCGATGACAAAGGAAACTGGTGTTCTTGTCCAGAGGCAGTTAGCTTTGTCGGCGGCCCGCATCGGGCCGTGCCACGGGGAGACGAGGCATGCTGCTGAATTCCGGCCAGGTACTGACGGAACGGGCGAAGATCGCGCCGCTCGCCGAGGCGATGGTCGATACCGCGACCGGTTCGCGCCTGACTTTCCGCCAGCTCAACGAGCGCGCCAACCAGTCGGCCAACGCGCTGCTGGGGCTGGATTTCAGCCCGGGCGAACGCATTGCCTGCCTGATGTCGAACCAGACGCAGTTCGTGGAATCGTTCTACGCCTGCGCCAAATCGGGCTTCGTGTTCGTCGCGCTGAACTGGCGACTCACCGTGCCCGAGCTTTCCTACCAGGTCATGGACTGTGGCGCGACCGCGGTCATCTACGGTGCCGACCAGCAGTCGCTGGTCGACCCGCTGCGCGAGCAGTTTCCGCAAGTGCGCTGGCTGCAGGCCGACGGTGGCGCCTACGCCGCCGCTGTCGACGCGGCGCCCACCACCGAGCCGCCGATCGGCGCAACCGGCGAAGACCCGTTGTTCATGATGTACACCAGCGGCACGACCGGGCGGCCGAAGGGCGCGCTGATGTCCCACCGCGGCAACATCGCGTGGCTCGCGAGCATGCTCGCGACCTCCGACCTGCACCACGGCGAACGCCAGATCATCGTGGCGCCGCTGTTCCACATCGCTGGGCTCGGGCTGCTGGTGACGGCCGTGTACCGCGGCATGACCAGCGTGCTGCTCAAGCAATTCGATCCCGGCACGATGTGGGACCTGGTCGACGCGGAGAACATCACCGGCTTCTTCGGCGTGCCCGCGATGCTGGCCTTCATGCACCAGCATCCCAAGCGCGCGACTGCCCTGCGACCCCGCCTGCGCTGGGTGATCTGCGGTGCGGCACCCGTGCCGGTCACGCTGATCGACTCGTACCTGCAGATGGGAATCGAGGTCCTGCAGGTGTATGGCCTGACGGAGACGCATGGCGGCATCTGCCTGATGTCCCCGGAGCATGCGCGCAAGAAAGTCGGCTCGACCGGCATGCCCTACTTCGGCATCGACGTGCGCGTGGTCGACAAGGCCGGCAACCCGGTGCCGCCGGGCCTGCCCGGCGAGGTCGTGACGCGCGGCCCGCACCTGATCAGCAGTTACTGGAACCGACCCGATGCAACGGAGGAAGCGATCCGCGAGGGCTGGTTCCACACCGGCGATATCGCCGAGATCGATGCGGACGGCTTCATCTACATCAAGGACCGCTCCAAGGACATGGTGATCTCGGGCGGCGAGAACGTGTATCCGGCCGAAGTCGAGGACGTGCTGAGCGGGCACGCGGGCGTGCGCGAGGTCGGAGTGATCGGCCAACCTTCGGCCAAGTGGGGCGAGAGCGTCTGCGCGGTAGTCGTGCGCGGTGACGGCTGGAGGGGCGACGACGACCTGCTGATGCAGGAACTGCGCGCACTGGTCAATACGCGACTCGCGCGCTTCAAACAGCCGAAGGCCTACGTCTTCATACCTGCCCTGCCCCGCAATCCATCGGGCAAGATCCTGAAGCGCATGCTGCGGGAACAGTTCCCGGGGCCGGCGCCGGAGTGATAACCGAAGAAAGACCCAAGGCAAAGTCGCTGAGCCCGTTGCGGGCGCTGGTGCCTTACCTGCAGCCCTACCGCGGCGTGCTCGTGCTCGCATTGCTGGCGCTGCTCGTGGCTGCGGCCGCCATGCTGTCCCTGCCCATCGCGCTGCGCTTCCTGGTCGACAACGGCCTGTCGTCGAAAAGCACGGACACGATCAACCTGTACTTCCTCGCGTTCCTCGCGGCAGCAGGAATGTTCGGCGTGTTCGCGGCGCTGCGCTTCTACCTGGTCACGTGGCTCGGCGAGCGCGTCGTCGCCGACATGCGCTCCGCGGTGTATGCGCGCGTGATCCGCATGGATCCGGCATTCTTCGAGGTCACACGCGTCGGCGAAGTGCTGTCACGGCTGACGGCCGACACGACGCTGGTGCAGTCGATCGCCGGAGTGAACCTGTCGATCATGCTGCGCTCGACGATCACGGTCATCGGCAGTCTCGTGATGCTTGCCGTCACGAGCCTCAAGCTCACCGGGATCATGATCGTACTGATGCCGTTGATCGTCGCCCCGCTGATCGTGCTGGGCCGGCGGGTGCGCACGCTGTCGCGCACGTCGCAGGATCGCATCGCGGACACGAGCAGCATCGCGGACGAAACGCTGAACGCGATCCAGACGGTGCAGGCGTTCACGCTCGAGAAGATCAACACGGATCGCTTTGACTCCGCGGTCGAGGACTCCTTTGGCGCCGCCGTGCGCCGGACGAAGTCGCGCTCGACGCTGACCGCGCTCGCGACCATGCTCGTGTTCGGCGCGATCACGTTCGTGCTCTGGATGGGCGCCCACGCCGTGGTGCGCGGTGAAATGACCGGCGGCCAACTCGGGCAGTTCCTGCTCTATGCGGGTTACGTCGGCATTGCCGCCGCGAGCCTGAGTGAAATGTGGGGCGAAGTGCAGCGGGCCGCCGGTGCAATGGAGCGGCTCATCGAACTGGAGCACGCGCAGCCGACGATCGAGGCGCCTGCCAATGCAGTTGCCCTGCCCGTGCCTGGTCGCGGCGAAATACGCTTCGAAAACGTGACCTTCCGCTACCCTTCGCGCCCGGAAGTCAAAGCCCTCGATGCGTTCGATCTCCACGTGCGCACCGGTGAAACGATCGCGTTTGTCGGCCCGTCAGGCGCCGGCAAGAGCACGACGTTCCAGCTGTTGTTGCGGTTCTACGATCCACAGTCGGGCCGCATCGTGATGGACGGTGTCGACGTCGCGACGGCCGACCCGCTCGCGGTCCGCAGCCGCATCGGGCTGGTGCCGCAGGACACAGTGTTGTTCGCAACCAGCGCGCGCGAGAACATCCGCTACGGTCGCCCGGGCGCCACCGACGCCGAAGTCGAGGCCGCCGCCAGGGCTGCCGCCGCCGATGAGTTCCTGCGGCGCCTGCCCGAGGGTTACGACACGTTCCTTGGTGAACGCGGCACGCGGCTGTCGGGCGGCCAGCGCCAGCGGATCGCGATCGCCCGCGCGATCCTGCGCGACCCGCCGATCCTGTTGCTGGACGAGGCCACGAGCGCCCTCGATGCCGAAAGCGAGCGACTCGTGCAGGCTGCGCTGGACCGGCTCATGCTCGGTCGCACCACGATCATCATCGCGCATCGCCTGGCCACCGTGCTGCAGGCAGATCGCATCGTCGTCATGGATCACGGCCGCATCGTGGCGCAGGGGACGCACAGCGAGCTCGTACGCGCCAACGAACTTTATGCGCGACTCGCCGCGTTGCAGTTTGCCGATGGCACGACGACCAGCACGGCGGAGCCGGCGGCTTGACCGACGAACCGCGCCGCACCGCGCTCGGCGAACCGATCGGGCCTGCCCTGCCCGATTGGCAGCCGCCGGCGCGGCCGGACCAGCAGCCATTGCACGGTCGATTCTGCAGTGTCGTGCCGCTGGACGTCGCGCAGCACGGGCGCGAGTTGTTCGACGCGAACAACCAGGACCACGCGGGCCGCATGTGGACCTATCTGTTCTCGGGGCCGTTCGACACGTTCGATGCCTATGAGCGCTGGCTGGTAGAGCGTGCGCCGAGTGTCGACCCGCTGTTTCGCACCTTCGTCGATCGCGCCACCGGCAAAGCGGTCGGGATTGGCGCGTTCATGCGCATCGATCCGGCGGCTGGGTCGGTCGAGGTCGGCCATATCGCGCTGTCGCCTGCATTGCAACGATCAGCGGCGGCCACCGAGGCGATGTACCTGATGATGCGACACGCCTTCGAACTCGGGTATCGCCGCTACGAGTGGAAGTGCGATTCCCTCAACGCCAGGTCGCGGCGGGCCGCGGAGCGGCTCGGCTTCAGGTTCGAGGGAATCTTCCGTCAGGCCGTCGTCTACAAGGGTCGCAGTCGCGACACGGCGTGGTACTCGATCATCGACGCGGAATGGCCCATGGTGCGCGCGGCATTGGAGCGCTGGCTGGACCCCGATAATTTCGATGCGGCCGGGCTGCAACGCGCGCGACTCGGGGATGTCCGCGCGGCGCTGCGGTCGCCCGTTGACGCCGACGGACGTCCTGCCGCGGATTGATCCCATGGCGCGCATCGCGATCGGTGGTTTCCAGCATGAAACGAATACGTTTTCGCCAGTCCCTGCGTCGTTTGCGGACTTCGAAGCTGCGGACGCATGGCCTGGGCTGACGCGTGGTCATGCAATGCTGGAGGCCGTGGCTGGCATCAACCTGCCGGCGAGCGGGTTCGTGCAGGAGGCTCGCTCGCTGCGCCACGAGCTGATTCCGCTGACGTGGTGTTCAGCACAACCCTCTGGACGCGTGACCCAAGGCGCTTTTGAACGTATCAGCGCCTTGCTGCTCGAAGACCTGCGGCGGGCCGGTCGTGTCGACGGCGTCTATCTCGATCTGCACGGGGCAATGGTGGCCGAGCACGTCGACGATGCCGACGGCGAACTGCTGCGGCGAGTGCGTGCGTTGGTGGGTTCCGACGTTCCCATCGTTGCGAGCCTCGATTACCACGCCAACGTTTCCACCTTGATGACGCAGGCCGCCAGCAGCCTCGTGTCGTACCGAACCTATCCGCACGTCGACATGGCGGAATGTGGTGCGCGGGCGGCGAGCGTACTGCATGACCTGCTCGCGCGTCCGCGCCCGGCGGTTGCGCTCGAGCAGGTCGACTTCCTGATACCACTCACGTCGCAGTCGACGCTGGTCGAGCCGATGCGCTCGCTGATGGAACAGGCCAGGATTCTGCAGCAGTCGCCGCTGCTGTCGGTCTGCCTGATGCCCGGCTTTCCGGCGGCGGACGTTGCCGACTGCGGGCCGACCGCCTATGCCTGCGGCTACAGCCAGGCGGCGGCGCGGGAAGCGGTAGCGGGCATTGCCCGTGAAGTGCGGGCCCGCGAGCACGAGTTCGCGCTGGAGCTGTGCTCCATCGAGCAAGCGATCACGGCCACTACGCGGCAGCCGACGCGACGCGGCCGGCCAATCATCCTGGCCGACACGCAGGACAACCCGGGCGCAGGTGGTAACGCGGACACCATGAGCCTGATCAAGGCACTCGTGGCTGCAGGATCGCACGGCGTGCTCGCCGGCGTGATCTGCGACCCGGAGGCAGCAGCGAGGGCACACGCGGCGGGCGAAGGCGCGCTGGTCGAACTGCAGCTAGGGGCGCGCACTGGCACGGCTGGCGAGACGCCGCTGGCAGGCCGCTACAAGGTGCTTGCACTGGGCGACGGGTGCTTTACCGGCACGGGCCCGTTCTATCGCGGCGGCCGCTTCGAGCTGGGTCCGATGGCCTTGCTCGAACTCGGTGACGTGCATATCGCGGTGGCGAGTCGCAAGCAGCAGGCTGCGGATCAAGCGATGTTCCGCCACCTGCGCGCCGAGCCGGCTGACTACGCGGTGCTGGCGCTGAAGAGCTCCGTGCACTTCCGGGCCGATTTCGAGCTGATCGCGAGCCGTATCCTCGTCGTCAAGGCTCCAGGCCTGAACGTCGCCGACCCGGCAGAACTGCCGTTTCGCGCCTTGCGTCCGGGCGTGCGACTGCATCCATCGCCACGCTGAAGCGGCTTGCTGCAGGGCGGAATCGCCGGGGGCTGGCGCGGCAGCCGTTGCGGCTTATACTCAACGTGTATCGCGGGGCGGTTGCCTGCGCACATGCAAGAAAAAAATGGGGGATTCCATGTCTGAGAAGAAGACAGTCGGCAGCGTCACCTATACGCAAACGGACACGGAGTATTTCGAGAAGCGGGGCCTGCGCCGTTACGCGCGGGTGTGGTCGTTGTGGGCGCTCGGGGTAGGCGCGGTCATTTCGGGGCACTATTCGGGTTGGAACTTCGGCCTTTCCGCTGGCTTCGGCGGCATGCTGATCGCACTGTTGGTCATCGCGACCATGTACTGGGGCCTGATTTTCAGCATTGCCGAGATGTCGCCTGCCCTGCCGCACACGGGCGCGGCCTACTCCTTCGCTCGCAGCGCGTTGGGCCCCTGGGGCGGAATGGTCACCGGGCTTGCCGAGAGCATCGAGTACATACTCACGCCGGCCGTGATCGTGTTCTTCATCGGCTCGTACATGACGGCGATCTTCGAAACGCCGGCCGCGGCGCAACCCCTCTGGTGGGCCGGGGCGTATGCGATCTTCCTGCTGCTGAACCTGCGCGGCGTCGAGCTCTCGTTCAGGGTTTCGGTACTCGTGACGCTCGGTGCCCTGGCGGTGCTGGCATTCTACTGGGTGAGTGCCCTGCCGCATTTCGACCTGAATCGCTGGGCCTTGAACATTGGTGTCGGTCCCGACGGCTCCAAGGTCGAACTGCCGGAAGGCGGCGGCAGCTGGCTGCCCTTTGGACTCAGCGGGGCGTTTGCTGCGCTGCCGTTCGCGGTGTGGCTGTTCCTGGCGATCGAGCAGTTGCCGCTGGCTTCGGAAGAGTCGTACGACCCGAAGAACGACATGCCCAAGGGACTCATCTACGGCATGGCCACGCTGATGATCTCGGCGATCCTGATCACGTTCCTGAACTCCGGCATCGGCTCGACGGATCCGGACAAGATGCACGGAGCATTTTCGCTGGCGACGTCGGCCGAGCCCCTGCTCGACGGCTTCCGGGTGATCTACGGCACCGGCACAGCCAAGTTGCTCGCGTTCCTGGCGGTGATCGGCCTGATCGCCAGTTTTCATACGATCATTTACGCGTACGGCCGGCAGATCTACTCGCTCTCCCGAGCCGGCTATTACCTGCCGTTCATGTCGGTGACGCATGGCAAGCACAAGGTGCCGCACACGGCGCTTTATGCGGGCACAGTGCTGGGCTTCGGCATCATGTTGACGGTGTGGTTCCTGCGCGGTGCCGAGGCGGGCGGGGCGGTGATCGGCGGCACGCTGCTCAACATGGCAGTGTTCGGCGCAATGATCTCGTACGCGATGCAGGGACTGTCCTTCATTCGGCTGCGCCAGAAGATGCCGCACATCGCGCGACCCTATCGCAGCCCGCTTGGCGTGCCTGGCGCTGCGGTCACGGTGGTGATCGCCCTCGTGACGATCTACTACCAGTTGCAGGATCCGGTTTACCGCACCGGTGTTTATGGCGCGGCCATCTGGTACGCGCTCGGCCTGCTGTACTTTGCGCTGATTGGCCGGCATCGCCTCGTGCTGTCACCTGAGGAGGAGTTTGCGCTGAGCAACGGCAAGCAAGGCCATCCGGAAACGGACGGCTACGGCACGACGAAGCCCTGAGCCATGGAGCCACGGCAGGTCCGGACGGCCGCCGACGCCCGCGCACTCGTCGAGAGTCGCGGGGCACCCCACGTCAAGGTCGGCGTCTTCGACATCGACGGGATCATGCGCGGCAAGTACATCTCGCGCGACAAGTTCATCTCGTCGCTCGACGGGGGCTTCGGCTTCTGCGACGTCGTAGTCGGCTGGGACTGCCAGGACCAGCTCTACGACAACGTGAAGTACACCGGCTGGCACACGGGCTATCCGGACGCCCCCGTCCGACTCCTGCCGGACACCTGCCGGTCGTTGCCGTTCGAGGACAACGGGCTGTTCTTCCTCGGTGAGTTCTCGCCGCCGGCAGAAGCGGTCTGTCCGCGCGCCCTGCTCCGACGGGTACTCGAGCGCGGACGCGCGATGGGCTTCGAAGCCTATGTCGGCTTCGAATATGAGTTCTTCGTGTTCAAGGAAACGCCCGAATCGGTGCGCGAGAAACACTACCGCGGGCTGACCCCGATGGCGCCCGGCTGGTTCGGCTATTCCGTGCTTCGCAACAGCACCGGCAGTGACTTCTACCGGCAGCTGCTCGACACGTGCCTCGAGATGGACATGGCCATCGAAGGCCTCCACGAAGAGACCGGACCCGGCGTGATGGAGGCAGCCATCACCGTGGACACGGCACTGGCAGCGGCAGACAAGGCGGCGCTGTTCAAGACCTTCGCCAAGGTGATCGCGCAACAGAGCGGCTACATGGCGACCTTCATGGCCAAGTGCTCGAAGGACTGGCCCGGACAGAGTGGCCACATCCACCTGTCGCTCAAGTCACCGTCCGGCGATTCGGTTTTCTACGAGGCGGGCAAGCCGCATTCGATGAGCGACGCCATGCGCTGGTTCGTGGGGGGCCAGCAGAAGCTGATGCCGGAGCTGCTGGCCATGGTCGCTCCGACCATCAATTCCTACCGACGCCTGATCCCGGGCTTCTGGGCACCCACGGACGCGACCTGGGGTGTCGAGAATCGCACCACGGCGTTGCGCGTGATTCCGGGGAGTCCCAAGTCGCAGCGCGTCGAATACCGCGTTGCCGCGGCGGACGCGAACCCGTATGTGATCCTGTCTGCAGCGCTCGCGTCGGGTCTGTGGGGAATCGAGAACAGGGTCGAACCCGAGCCCGTCGTGACGGGCAACGCCTACGATCGCGAGTACCCGGCACGCCTCGCGCTCCCGCGCACACTGTGGGATTCCGCCCAGCGACTCAAAGGTTCGACAATGGCGCGGGACTGGTTCAGTGATGCGTTCGTCGAACATTTCGCCGCCACGCGCGAGTGGGAAGAGCGCGAGTTCCGCAAGCATATTTCGGACTGGGAACTGGCCAGGTACTTTGAAATCATCTAGCCAACGCACCATCTCGCCCGTCGACGGGCGCGTCTACGTCGAGCGGACACTCGCATCACACGTGCAGATCGATGCCGCGCTCGAAAGCGCGCGCCTGGCGCAGCGTGTGTGGCGCGCCGTGCCGATGGCCGAACGTGCGGCAATCCTCGGTCGTTTCTGCGACGCGTTCGAGTTCCATCGCGACGCCATCGCGGAGGAACTGTCGTGGCAGGTGGGCCGTCCGCTGCGTTATGCGCCGAGCGAAATTCGCGGCATGCTGGAGCGAGCGCGTCACATGATCGCCATCGCGCCCGGAGCGCTGGCCGACATCGATGTCGGGGCGAAGGAGTCCTTCCGTCGATTCCTGCGCCGCGAGCCGCTCGGCCTGGTGTTCACCGTCGCGGCCTGGAATTACCCTTACCTGATCGCCGTGAACAGCGTCGTGCCTGCCCTCATGGCGGGCAACGTCGTTGTCCTGAAGCACTCGGCGCAGACTCCGCTCTGCGCGGAGCGCTTCGAGGCATGCCTGCGCGAGGCCGGGCTGCCCGAGGGCGTGTTCCAGGCGCTGCACCTGAGCCATGCGGACACGGAGCGCGTAATCCGAGACGCGCGCGTGGATTTCGTGGCGTTCACCGGATCTGTGGCGGGTGGGCACGCCGTGCAGCGGGCGGCGGCAGAGCGCTTCATCGGTACCGGGCTCGAACTCGGTGGCTGCGATCCTGCCTACGTGCGCCACGATGCGAACCTGTCGCACGCGATCGAGAATCTGGTCGATGGCGCGTACTTCAACTCCGGGCAGTCGTGCTGCGGCATCCAGCGTGTCTACGTGCACGAGCGTCTCTACGACGCTTTCGTCGAGGGTTGGGTCGATCTCACCCGCAGATATTCCCTCGGCAACCCGCTCGACCCCGAGACGACGCTTGGTCCGGTTGTTCGTACCGCGGCAGCGGACGAGATTCGTCGCCAGGTTGCAGCCAGCATCGCGGCCGGCGCGCGCTCCGTCATCGATGAGCAGGAGTTCGCGGCGAGCAAACCGGGCACCCCTTATCTGGCACCGCAGGTACTGCTCGACGTCGATCACACGATGCCAGTGATGCGCGAAGAAATTTTCGGACCGGTGGCTGGGATCATGCGGGTGAAGTCGGACGCCGAAGCGATCCAGTTCATGAATGACTCCGACTTCGGGCTCACTGCCGCGATCTGGACTGCAGACGAGGACGCAGCCCTGGCAATCGGCGACCAGGTACAGACCGGCACGTGGTTCATGAACCGCTGCGACTACCTGGACCCGGCGCTGGCCTGGGTCGGGGTCAAGGATTCGGGCCGCGGGTGCACGCTGTCGAGCATCGGCTACGAACACCTGACACGGCCGAAGTCATTCCATCTGCGGGTAAAGGTTTAGCGTCCACGGTTGGCGGTCCTGCGCCGGTTTCAGTGTTTGCTCAGGCTTGCGGAAATGCAGGAGCGCGACAGCAGCGGGCGGCCGATCCGGTCGTTCATCCCGAGCTTGGAAAGCAGACACATTGCGACAGCAGCGGGCGGTCGATCCGGTCGTTCATCCCGAGCTTGGAAAG
>JANNGT010000040.1:0-19959 GCA_031404015.1 Gammaproteobacteria bacterium
CTGCGCCAGAGCGGAAACGTCAAGGTCGGGTAGACGCCAGTCACCGCGGCGGACAAAGTGGGTTGGGTCATGGTGCTCCACGACCTTGTAATCAGCGTGCGGCCGTGGCGACCAGGCGCGCATAGAAATCGACGACCCGGGTAAGGTTTGCGAGCGTCATGCGCTCGTTCGTGCCGTGGATCATCTTGAGCTCGTCCAGCGTGGCGACGACGGGCGCAAAGCGATAGATGTCGTCGGCGATCCCCGACATGAACCGGCTGTCGGTGGTTGCCGTGACCAGGCCTGGCGCAACCGGAGTGTGCTCGGAACCCGCGGCGAGCGCCGCCAGCAACCGGTAGGCAGCGGACGTGCTCGACGACACGGGCGGCGGGTCGTAGGCCGTGCCTTGCCACGCGAGCTGCACATCGAGACCTTGCGTCGCGTCAGTGGCGCGCTGCATCACGTCGGCAGCGACAGTGCCCGGTGCGATGCGGTAATTGATCCATGCGGTCGCGTCCTGCGGTAGCACGTTTTCCTTGGGGCTGCCCCGCAGCATGGTCGGCGCGATGGTCGTGTGCAGCGACGCCGCGCCGGCGGGAGTTGCGGCCATCTGCCGCACCAGCAAGGGGCGGAACAACCATTCGTTGGCGACGGCCACGCGCACCAGCAATGATGCGTCCGGCGCGAGTGCGCGCACCATGTCCGCCGCAGGGCCGTCGAACTGCAGTGGGAACGGCTTACCGGTGATCGCGAGCACGGCTTTCGCCAGCACCTCGACACCGGTCTCTGGCGGCGGTGCGGAGGAGTGCCCGCCTGGAGCCGTCGCGGTCACCTTGAGCGTGGCATAGCCTTTTTCTGCGACGCCGATCAGCGCCACGGGTCGGCCGAGCAAAGGAAAGTCCTGCACGACGAGCATGCCCTCGTCGAGCACGAACTGCGGTCGCACGCCGCGCTGGCGCAGCAGCTCAGCCGCGGCTTTCGCGCCGCTGCCGCCCGCCTCCTCATCGTGGCCGCTGACCACGTACACGGTGCGCTGAGGCACGAAGCCGGTCGCAGCCAGCGCCTCGAGCGCTTCGAACAGTCCCACCAACGAGCCCTTGTCGTCCACGGCACCGCGGCCCCAGACCGCGTCGTCGGTCACGACGCCATCGAACGGCGGGTGTGACCAGTCGTTTTCGGTGCCGGGCGTGACCGGCACCACGTCCTGGTGGGCCATCAACAGGATCGGTTGCAGCGACGGATTCGCGCCGGCCCACGTGTAAACCAGCGTGTGGCCGGCGACGGTCTCGCGCTTCATCGCGGCATGCGCGACGGGGTAGGTGGCCTGCAGCCACGCGTGCAACTTGTCCCACTCTGTCGGTTCGTTCTCCGCGGCGTCCTGGTGGCTGACGGTGCGGATGCGTATGGCCGCAGAGAGGTTGCTCGCGGCTCGCGCTGAATCGATCGAAACTGCCGGCGCCAGTTCCATTGTATCCGTGACCGCAGCCTGCGTCGGCGGCCGGTACAGCGCGGTGCGTACGCCTACAACCGCTGACAGCAAGCCAACGGCCGCGAGCAGCAGGAGTAGGACCCGGACAAGTGTGCGCATGGCTTCGATCATACGGGGACGCTGCCAGATAGAACCAGTTTTGGAGCGGTCTCGCCCGGGCCCACAGGTTCGCGCGAGTTCCGCCGCCCATAATGGCGTGGCCGATACAGGAGAGTTACGGCATGCCGGCGAAGTGGCCTCGACTGGTGGAGCGGATGATGCGCGCCCTGCGCTGGCAGGGCTTTGCGTGGCTGGTGCTTGTGGTCACGTTGTTCGGCACGGTCGCTCTTTCCCACTACAGCCGCGTCGAATCTGCGCGTCGAGACGCTGACCATTTTGGCTACCTGGCCGAGCGGCAACGCAGTCTGTTGACCGATCGAATCAACGATTACGAGCAGGTCCTGCAGGGGGCAGCCGGGCTGTTCGCCGCCAGCGTCGGCGTCGAGCGGGAAGAATGGCGCCGCTACGTTGAACGGCTGGAACTGGAGCAGACCCTGCCAGGCGTGCAGGGCACCGGGTTCTCGCTGCTATTGCCCGCCTACGAAAAGCAGATGGTCCAGGCCCGGATGCGCGCCCAGGGGGAGCCCTCTTTCGAGGTCCGTCCGGCGGGCGAGCGTGAAACGTACAGCTCCATCATCTACCTCGAGCCGATGAACAAGCGCAATCAGCGAGCGATCGGTTTTGACATGTACGCCGAGCCGTTGCGCAGGGAAGCCATGGAGCGGGCACGCGACACCGGCGAAGCGGCCATGACCGCCAAGGTAAAGCTCATCCAGGAAACCGATGTCGACGTGCAACCCGGGTTCCTGATCTACATGCCGGTTTACTCCAACGGCGTGCCGACGGCGACCGTGGCGCAGCGGCGAGCGGCGATCAAAGGCTTCGTTTTCAGCCCGTTCAGGGCGGGCGACCTGATGGCGAGCCTGTTCCGCGACCCGCACCGCGAGGTGGAGGTGGAGATCTACGACGGCGCGCGGTCTCCCGAGAACCTCATCTATGCCTCCAACGCAACGCCGCGCGTTGCGCGTGACTCCGTTGCGCAGGTCATCGTCCTGGCCGGGCGGCCGTGGTCCGTGCATTTCCGCAGCAGCGAGGAATTCGAGCAGCGCACGCATTCGTACCAGCCGGAACTGATCCTGGTGGTGGGCGCGCTGCTCAGCCTGCTGCTCTGGGGCGCCATCTTCAACGATGCACGCAACAACCGACGGCTCGAGGAGCAGGTCCGAGAGCGCACGCGCGAACTCGAGCGGGCCCGCGATCAGGCTGAACTCGCGAGCCGAGCAAAGACCGCTTTCCTGGCCACGGTGAGCCACGAACTGCGTACGCCGCTCAACGCCATCATCGGCTTCAGCGCGATCCTGCTGGAAGAACCGGAGATCGAGCGGTTGCGCGAGCAGCGCAAGCAGCTGCAGATCATCAACGAGTCGGGCCGCCATTTGCTCGATCTGATCAAGGATATCCTGGACGTCACCAGCATCGAGGCGGGCCAACTGACCGTGCACACCGAGACCATCGACCTGCAGCGGGTCATGCAGCAGCAGATCGATTCGCTGCAGTCGCTCGCCGCGGAAAGGGGACTCACGCTGCAGCTCGAACCGCCGGCGGAACCCGTGGACGTGCTGGCCGACGGCGTGCGGCTGCAGCAGGTGTTCCGCAACCTGCTCGCCAACGCGATCAAGTTCACCGACCAGGGCTCCATCACGCTGCGTCAGCGCGTCGAGGGCGATATGGTGCGGATCGAGGTGGTCGACACCGGCATCGGCATCGATCCGGGCGACACCGCGTCGCTGTTCGTGAATTTCCAGCGCATCGGTGATCGCAATAGCCGCGTGCGGCCCGGGACGGGGCTCGGTCTGGCCATCAGTCGCAAGCTGGTCGAAGCGATGGAGGGTGAAATCGGATGCGAGAGCGAGCAAGGCAAGGGCAGTCTTTTCTGGTTCTCGCTGCCTGTGGTCAGGCGCAGCAAGACGGCGCAGCGAGTCGCCTGACAGGCTGCGCGCAGATGCGCGACAATGGGCGGTCAGCACAAGAGGCCTCCCATGAAGACCCGCATCACCGAACTCTTCGGCATCCAGCATCCGATCATCCAGGGTGGCATGCACTTTGTCGGCTTGCCGGAACTGGCGTCCGCCGTGTCAAACGCGGGCGGCCTCGGCATGATCACCGCGCTCACGCTCGGCACGCCTGAAAAGCTCGCGGCTGCGATCAAGCGCTGCAACGACATGACCGACAAGCCGTTCGGCGTGAACCTGACGTTCCTGCCGACCTTTGCGAACCCGCCGTATCCGGAACTCATCCAGGCGATCGTCGAGGGCGGCGTGCGGATCGTCGAGACGGCCGGACGCAGCCCGGAGGAATACA
Organism: Gammaproteobacteria bacterium; assembly: GCA_031404015.1. Taxonomy (GTDB): domain Bacteria; phylum Pseudomonadota; class Gammaproteobacteria; order Steroidobacterales; family Steroidobacteraceae; genus RPQJ01. Next base: position 3,869 of record JANNGT010000040.1, read on the forward strand.
TGCCGTTGCTCAAGCAGCACGGCATCAAGGTGATCCACAAGTGCACCTCCGTGCGCCATTCGCTGAAAGCCGAGCGCATCGGCTGCGACGCAGTCAGCGTCGACGGCTTCGAGTGCGGCGGTCACCCGGGCGAGGACGACGTCCCCAACTTCATCCTGCTGCCGCTTGCGGCCGAGGCGCTCAAGATTCCGTTCGTGGCGTCGGGCGGCATGTCTGACGGACGCAGCCTCGTGGCCGCGCTCGCGCTCGGCGCGGAAGGCATGAACATGGGCACGCGTTTCATCGCGACCAAGGAGGCGCCCGTCCACGAGAACGTCAAACAAGCGCTGGTCAAGGCGACTGAACTCGACACGCGCTTGATCATGCGTCCGCTCCGCAACACTGAGCGCGTGCTGCGCAACACCGCGGTCGACAAGGTCGTCGCGATCGAAAAGGAAAAGGGCACGGCCACCACGATCGACGACATCCGCGAGTACGTTGCGGGCGCTTACGTGAAAGTGATGCAGCAGGGCGACATGGAGGCCGGCGCGTGGTCGTGCGGCATGGTCGCGGGGCTGATCCACGACGTGCCGACAGCCCGGGAGCTGATCGATCGCATCATGGGCGAGGCCGAGAGCATCATCTCGCAGCGCCTCGCCTCGATGCGGCAGGTAAGTGGATGAATAGGGACGCTTCGGTGCCCCTTATCGTCAGCGCGGGGCCGTCGCCAGCGTGCCTTCGAACGGCAGCGCATCGACTGCGGTGTCGAACGCGATGAACAACGTGCACGGTTCGGAACCGTTGCAGCGCGCGGTGTGCGCGAGCTTGGCCGGGCCGTACGCATAGTCACCCGTTTTCAGGCTGACCATTGGATGCCCCGCGTACGTGACGTCCAGTTGCCCCGATACCAGCACCATGCGTTCGGCCGAGGTATGGGAGTGCGCTGGGATCGTGTAGCCAGCGGGAATCCGCAGAAACACGTCCGCGCCCGGTTGTGAAGGATCGCCGTGGAGCACGGCCAGCTTGCAGCCCGCAGGAAAGATCGCCGGGCAGTCGGCCCACGCCAGCTGGGTGTCCGCCTGTGCAATGGCCAGCGGTGCCTCGACTTTCGGGGCTGGCTCGGCGGCATTCAACGTGCCGCAGAACACTGGCGCGGTCAACAGGATGACCGTGCGTGTCATGGCATGGATGCGTTCAGTCATTTACCTGGTCCTATTTTTGGGGGAGGGTGGCGGTGCACTTTCGAGTGTACCGAAGTCCACAGCACGGTGTTCGCGGGATCCGGCAGGGCTTGACCGCGCGAGGAACGCCACGCTCAATGGCGTTCCATGCCCATCACTCCCCCTGCACTGCACACGCTCGAAGCCACGCTGTCTGCGCGCCTGACGGCAACGCTCGGCACGCCGCGGCCCTTGCTCTATCGGCACGGGGCGCACCCGGTCGAGGACTTGCCTGCTCACGTGCGCGCAGCCTCGTCGATCCGCCGGCAAGGCAAGCGCCTCATCATCGCGCAGGACGACGTGAGTGCGCTGGCGACGCTCGACCCGGCAACCGGTATCACGCAACCGATCCTGCTGCCGACCGGCGCCAATGGCGCACGTGTCTTCGACGACGCGCGCGGCAACAGGAAACTCAAGCTCGACCTGGAAGCGAGCATCGTGCTGCCCGATGGACGCTTCGTCGCGTTGGGGTCGGGCACCAACGCGCACCGCGAGAAACTCGTGATCGTGGGCGCAGGGGAGGGGGCGCTGGCCCAGCAACTCGCGGCGCCCGACCTGTACACCGCGCTGCGCCGGCACGTCGACCTGCATTCAGCGCGGCTCAATATCGAAGGCGCCGTGGTGCAGGGTCCCTGGCTGCGCCTGCTGCAGAGAGGCAACGGCAAGCGCGGCTTCCAGCCCTGGAACGCAATCCTCGACGTGTCGCTGGATCGCTTCGTCAGTTGGCTCGACGGCCGCCATGCGTTCCCAGCGGTGCAACGAATCGTCGCCGTGCGTCTCGGCGACATCGATGGCGTGCCGTTCGGCTTTACGGATGCAGCCGTGACAGCCGACGGCCGCCTGGCGTTCCTTGCGTGTGCCGAGGACACCGCGGACGCGATCGATGACGGGCCCATCGTGGGCTGCCGGTTCGGTTGGATCGATGCAGACGACGGGGAGGCCGTGATGACGACGGTCGTCGACGCGCAGGGGCAGCCCACTCACCTGAAGCTGGAAGGGCTCGAGGCACGTCCCGACAGCGTGACGGTGTTCGACGTCGTTGCCGACATGGATCGCGGCGACGAGCCTGCGCAGATTGCGGAGCTGGTGGTGGCTTGAAGGCTACTTCCGGCTGCGGTCCCTGATCGCGCGGAACTCACTCTCCTTGCGCCAGTTGGGCCAAGCCGTCGAGTTGGCCACGCCCAGGCCCACGTCGTAATACACCTGCAGGTCCTGCAGCGTGCCGCTCACGTCCCAGTCCGGCGAATATTCATCCGACGGCTGGTGATAGCGCTGCGCCGTGTATTCGTCGAGCCAGCGCTTGCCGTAGTCAGCGCCCTGCGTCGGGCTGTCGACGCCCGACTTCGTGTACAGCATCGGCACGCCGGCTTTCGCCAGGTTGAAGTGGTCCGAGCGGTAATAGAAGCCTTTTTCGGGCGCGGGCTCGGGTTTTGGCACACGGCCTTGCCTGGCCGTCGCGCGGGCCAGGTCGTCCTCGAGCTCGGACTTGCCGGCACCGATCACCGTCATGTCACGCGTCTTGCCGACCGAGTACAGGTTGTCCATGTTCAGGCCGCCGGCCATCTGCGCAACCGGCATGGGCGGATGCTCCGCGAAGTACTGGCTGCCCAGCAATCCGGACTCTTCCGCCGTCACGGCCACGAACAGCAATGAACGTTCCGGTCGCGGCTGGGTCGCAGCAAACGCTCGCGACAGTTCGATCAGCGCCGAGATGCCGGTCGCGTTGTCCTGCGCGCCGTTGAAGATTGCGTCCTCGCCGGGCTTCGCGTCGGGATTCTTGCCCAGGTGATCCCAGTGCGCGGTGTAGACAAACGCCTCGTTCGGTCGCTTGGCGCCAGGCAACAGGCCCACGACGTTGTATGACGTTGCCTTGCGCACGTCGTTGCGCACTGACATGGTGGCCTTCAGGCCCGTCGTCGTGCCCTTGAAGCCACGTGTCGAAGACGCCTTTTTCAGCGCCGCAAAATCCTTGCCCGCAGCAGCCAGCACACGCGCTGCGGCGTCCTCGGTGATCCAGCCTTCCAGGGCCAGTCGCTGCGTCGCGTAGTCGTCAATGACGAGATCGAATTGCGGCTTAGTCGCCCCGTTGCGCGGCACGTTCCACGGATAACCGGCCGCCTTGGTTTCGTGAATAATTAGCACGCCCGCGGCACCGTGACGCACCGCCTCGGCAAACTTGTAATCCCAGCGACCGTAGTAGGTCATCGCGTTGCCAGTGAACAGCTTCGGATCCTGCGTCGCATAGCCCGGGTCGTTGACGAGCGCGAGCACCAGCTTGCCGCGCACGTCGAGGCCCGCGTAATCGTCCCACCCGTACTCTGGCGCCACGATGCCGTAACCCGCGTAGACGACTTCGGCGTCGGCCACGCCGGAGGAGGGCACCGGTCGCTTGGTCCATGCCACTACATCGTCGAGACTGCGCAACGTCAGCGCCTGGCCGTCTGCGCCTTGAAGCCTCATCGCGGCCTCTGCCTGTGGTGTGATTTCAACCACCGGCACCGGCTGCAGGAAGCTGTTGCCCGCACCCGGCTGCAAACCCGCCGCCTTGAACTGCTGCTCGATGTAGGCGAGCGTTTTCTTCTCGCCCTCTGTGCCGGGCGCGCGACCCTCGAAGGCGTCGGACGACAGCACCTCGATGTGCTTGCGATAGCTTGCTTCCGGGAACGCCGGAGCGTCCGCGTGGACGCATGGCATGCCGGCAACGACCAGAATCACGCAGGAAGTGACAAACGGCTTTGATCGAACCGGCGAAGTAGTACTCATCCCGAAAGACTAGCGTCCCTGCAGCAAAGCCGCCACCTGCTTCTCCAGCGCATCCAGTCGTGCGGCCTGCGCGGCGCTTGCCGTGTGTTCGCGCTGCAGGGCATCGACCAGCATCGACGCGAGCAGGTGATAGCGCACGGTCAGGGCCTGTCCATCCGCTTCGTACACGACCAGTTCCGGGAAGACCTGCGCCACTTCCTCGGCAATCAAGCCGTACTCGAGCGGCTGGCTGCCGTCGTCGTGAGCCTGACTGTAGCGGTAGGTAACCGGTCGCAACGTCAACAGCCGCGCGCTGACGTCGTCGCCCATCGGCGTGATGTCCTGCTTGAAGCGCCGCGACGAGTTCAGCGTGCCGAGCTGTCCGTTGGCGTCGATCATCACGGGCACGGCTCCGCCCTGCGCGGGCTGCACGCCGTGCACGCCGGCGATGTACGCCCTGAACTGGTACCTGGGTTCGCCGATGCGAATGACGCCCTGGTCACCGGCCTGCCCCCGATTGCCGCCGCCCAGGATGATGTTGTCACCGCCGGTAGTGATGTCGTGTCCGGCCGCATAACCCAGCGCGACGTTGCGCTTGCCGCCCTTCGCGGAGAACAGGGCGCGCGTGCCCACGCCGGTATTGCGGTCTCCAGTGCTCTCGTTCCACATCGCTGCGGAACCCACGGCAACGTTCGCGTAGCCCGTCGTGTCGTACAGCAACGCCGCGTAGCCGAGGGCGGTGTTGTCGCTGCCGGTGAGGCCGTCCGCCGCGCCCACCCCGTACAGCGATGAACTCCCCACGGCGACGTTGCGTTTGCCGGACGTATTGCGCGCCAGTGCGCGCGGTCCCACCGCAACGTTCAGGTACCCCGTGGTGTTGCCATAGAGACTGCCGGAGCCGATCGCCACGTTGCTGAAGCCCGTGGTGTTCTCGATCATCGAGGCGTTGCCGATCGCGACGTTATTGTTGCCAGTCGTATTGCGGAACAAGGAGAACGCACCCACGCCGACGTTGTAGCTGCCCGTCATTTCCGTGCCATCGCCCGCCAGCGCGAGCAGTCCAACCGCCGTGTTCTGGTAGGTGCCGTTGGCCCTGCGCATGGCGTATTGACCGACCGCCGTGTTCTGCGTGTTGCTCCAGCCCTCGGTCAGCGCGAGGTCGCCCAAGGCCGTGTTGCCTGCACCCACCGTGTTTCTCTCGAGCGCCCGATACCCAAACGCGCTGTTGGCGGTGCCGGACCCGTTCGAATCGAGCGCGCCAATGCCAACGCACGTGTTTTCCGGGCCGGAGCATTCGGCTCGAGCCTGGGATGAGATGGCTGGCATGAAAAACGCGGCCACAGTCATAGCGAGTGCCCTGCGCACCCAACCGTTCAGCAATCCATCCATGTCTCGACTCCTTGAAGAGCGGCCCGCTGCTCGCCCGCGCTGTTCTGGTTAGTGTTCCTGCCGTTGGTACGTTATGCACGCGAAAGGCTTGTTGGCAGAGGAGACGACGGGTGATCCGATGTCAGCGTCGTCCACCACGCGCGCCGTCCGCTGCGGTTGTTACCGCCCTACAGGCTTAACCCTCGATATCCTTCACTTCGAGTCGCCGCAACTTTACGTCCGTCGTGACGGACGGGTCCCACACGATCACCCGGTTGGGTGCAGCCGTTCTCGCCAGCGTCAATGCCTGGTCCGCGCGCTCGATCGATTCCTGCACATCGACGGTCGGGTCCAGCAGCGCGAGTCCGAACGACGCTGTCACTGGAGACGCCAAGCCGCCTGCGTCGACCACCGCGACTTCGTGGGTGACGGTATCGCGCAACCGCATGATCAGCCTCTTGCCGGACGCAAGGTCGGTCCCCGACAGACGGATCAGAAATCGGTCCGAATGGTGACGAAACACTTTGTCAGTGACGCGCAGATGCGCGGCAACGGCGTTCACCGCGGCGACGAGCGCCGGTGCGTCTGCTGCCTGGCCGCGAGCGGCGCCGATTTGCGCGGTACCGTCGACCTCCATGACAGCGATGCAGCATTGCCGGCCTGGCTGCCTGGCCAATGCGTGCCATTCGAGCAGGTCCCGCAACATCGCCTCGGAGCTGTGCGCGTCGGTCAGCACGTCTCGCCCGTGCAATGCACACTCGATCTCACGCCTGACGAAATACATCGCATAACTCAGTCGGGCGCTCACGTCCTCGAATTCTTCAATTTCCATGCGCCCGACGTTCGCACCGACCGCCAGTTTTCTCAGCAGCTCCGCGGCGCTGCGATGCTGCGCTTCGTGCTCAGCACCCAGCATGACGAAGGACCGCAGCTCCCGCAGTTGCGGCAGCGATTGCTCGAAGTACCACAGGCCGAACACACAGCGACGGTGCGCATCCGCCGCCAGGTCCTGCGGATCGACCGGCCGCCGTCCAGAGATGACGCGCAACAGGTGATCGCGCCACTCGGCATGGCTGATGGTGGCCCGAGCCAGCTGCTCCAGTTCCTTCTGCAGCAGGGCTCCGTTCGTCCTGAACATCGCGTCCCTCGTCGTGCGTTTGGCTCCTTCAACTATCTGGAGCGAAAGTTGCGGCGAGGCAGTAGGAAATGGTGAGCGCGCGTGTCGGTGCGACACTTGACGCAGTCCCGGTCCCGCGGGGAATACGTCACGCGGCCGTCCGCTTCGTCTCGGTCCGACAGCCTAAAGGCGGGCTCCGCAGTCCGGTTCGTCTACACTCCCGCAAAAGCGGAGTACCTTGAAGGGGGAAGCAGCGATGAACCGACTTGCGACGCGCTCCTGGATTGCGCTGGTATGCGTGGTGCTTGCTGCACGCGTCCATGCGGGCCCAGCCCCTGAAACGCTGGCGCCGTCCGCCACCGGCGTAACGACACTGCGCTGCGGCACGCTGATTGACGGCCGCTCGGCCTCGGTGAAGCGCGATGTCGCAATCAAGATCGAGAATGGCCGCATCGTTTCCGTGGGGGCGGTCACGCCTGGGCTGGCCGGCACCGTGATCGACCGCTCGCAGGACACCTGCCTGCCGGGCCTCATCGACGCGCACGCGCACATCCTGATCAAGACCGACGACTACCAGGTCGATCACCTGCGACGCTCGTCCGGCTACAAGGCATTGCGCGGTCTCGACGTCGTGCAGCAGATGCTGCGGTCGGGATGGACGACGGTGCGCATCCTCGGCGACGCCGACGTGGCGTACGCGCACCTCGACGTGCGCACGGCGATCCGGGAAGGACTGTTTGTCGGTCCGCGCCTCACCGGCGCCGGACACTATTTCTCGATCACCGGCGGAGGCGGGGACCTGAATTTCCTCGGCCCCGAGCACCGTGTGGTGGCCGACGGTCTGGTCGTCGACGGTGTCGATGCCGTGCGTAAAGCGGTGCGCGAAGAGATCAAGCACGGCAGCGACTGGATCAAGGTGCTGGCGAGCGGCGCGATGATGTCGGCCGGCAACGATCCCAACCGCGCGCACTTCAGCTCCGAAGAACTCGCGGCGATCGTCGACGAAGCCTCGCGCCTCGGCGTGCCGGTCGCGGCGCATGCCCATTCGGACGCGGGCATCCGCGCTGCGGTCCTCGCGGGAGCTCGCACCATCGAGCACGGCACGTTCATCAGCGACGAGAGCATCAAGCTCATGCAGGAGAAGGGCGTGTACCTCGTACCCACGCTCTACGTCGGCGACTACTACCTGAACGAGCAGCCGGGCAGCGCGGCGCAGGCCAAGATGAACGAGCTCACGCGCAAGTACCGTGCGCAGCAGATGACGGCGGTGGGCAAGGCGCTCAAGGCGGGAGTGAACGTCACCGTCGGTACAGACTATGTTGGCTTCCCGGTGCGGCAGGGCGTGCGCGAACTGGGCCTGCTGGTCGAGGCCGGCATGACACCGATGCAGGCCATCCAGGCCGCCACGCGTGTCAATTCTGAATTGCTCGGCTGGCAGGACAGCGTGGGCACGATCGAGCCCGGCAAGCTCGCCGACATCATCGCGGTGCAAGGTGATCCACTGCAGGGCCTCGCGGTGCTGGAGAACGTTTCCTTCGTGATGCTGGGCGGGCGGGAGATCGCGCTACAGTGAGCACGTCACTCATCCACGCCGATTTCGCGCAGCGCGTCGTCCTGCCGCCGCCCACGCCCGAGGATTGGGTGACGTCGCCCATGGCGGGCGTGCTGCGCCGGCCGCTTGACCGGGTGGGCGACGAGGTGGCACGTGCCACGAGCCTGGTGCGCTACGCGCCTGGCTCGCAGTTCAAGCGCCACACGCACGGCGGCGGTGAAGAGATCCTCGTTCTCGACGGTGTGTTTTCGGACGAGCAGGGCGACTACCCCGCCGGCACCTACCTGCGCAATCCGCCCGGCACCGGCCACGCTCCTCATTCGAGCGAAGGCTGCACGCTGTTCGTGAAGTTGTGGCAATTTGCTGCGCACGACTCGCAGCCCGTACGCATCGACACGCGCACTGCTCAATGGCGACCGGGCCTGATGCCGGGGCTGTCGGTGATGCCGCTGCACGAGTTCGACGGCGTCAGCACCGCGCTCGTGCGCTGGGCGCCGCACACGCAGTTCAATCCACACACGCACCCCGGTGGCGAAGAGATCTTCGTGCTCGAAGGCCTGTTCCGTGACGAGTCCGGCGCGTACCCGGCCGGCTCGTGGCTGCGCAGCCCGCGCTTCAGCCGGCACACGCCCTACACTGGGGCGGAGGGCGCGATCATTTACGTGAAGGTCGGGCACCTGGGAGCACATTTCATGACATTGCCGGATGACAGCGCACACCGCGTTCTCCAACCAGGTGCATGAACCATGAACAGTCCTCCGGCCTCTGACTCATGGAGCGACGTCGGCGCCGCCGCCGAGCTGGCGCTGAAGCCGCTGCAGCAGGTGCTGCTCGGCCGCAAGAAAATCGCGCTGGCCTGCAAGAACGGCGAGTTCAGCGCGATCTCCGGCGTCTGCAACCACGCGGGTGGGCCCCTGGGCGAGGGCACGCTCGACGGTGAATACGTCGTCTGCCCCTGGCATTACTGGAAGTTCCACTGCCGCACCGGTGAGGGCGAACCCGGCTACGAGGAGGACCGCGTGCCGGCGCACGACGTCCGTGTCGAGAACGGACGGGTGCTGGTCAACCCGGAGGCGCGTTCGAAGCGAGGCCGCAAGCCGCATCCCCCGCATCCCCTCGCACGGACGCCGCAGCGCGAGCCGGGCCCGATCCGCGTGCTGGGGCTCTCGACCACGGCCATGACCGCGGCGCACCCACGCTACAGCACCTCCGAGGACCTGCTGTCGCACGCGCTGGCCGGCGCTGTCGCAAGCCATGGGTGCGAATCGCAAATGCTGCGCATCCGCGACCTGACCTTCCGTGAGTGCGAGGGGTTCTATTCGAAGTCGTCACGTGCGTGCACGTGGCCGTGCTCGATCACGCAGATGGACTCGAGCGATCAGATGGATCGCGTCTACGAAGGCGTCGTGCACTGGGCTGACGTGATAATGGTGGCGACGCCGATCCGGTGGGGCGGGGCGAGCAGCCTGTATTACAAGATGGTCGAGCGCATGAACTGCATCCAGAACCAGGAAACCATCGCGGGCAAGCACCTGTTGCGCAACAAGGTGGCGGGGTTCGTCATCACGGGTGGACAGGACAACGTGCAGGCGGTTGCTGGGCAGCTGCTCGGCTTCTTTGCCGAGGTTGGCTGCCAGTTCCCGCAGTTTCCCTATGTCGCGCACAGCCGCGGCTGGAGCGCGGAGGACATGGAGAACAATGAGAAATTCGTGCAGGGCTCGGCTTCATTGCACGAAGGCGCCGCCAAGCTGGCCGAGCGTTGCGTCGAGATGGCGCAGGTCATGATCACGAGCTCGCTGGGCGAGGGGGCGCTGATCCGCGGGGGTCGCAAAGGGCAACAGTTGGAGACGCCGGCGACCTAAGATCACGAATGCGAACCCAGTCCCGACGACGTAGCGAGGGGACGATGAACATCCGCCCTGCGAACTCGATCAGTCAAGCCAGGCGCGCAACGCTCGTCATCTGCGTCGCATTGCTCGCCGGCAGCTGCGGCGGAGGTGGTGGCGACGGTGGCGGCATTCCGCCACCGGTGTCCGAGCCGCCCGTGTTCACGACGCCAACCGCCGTGCGCGTCACCCAGTCAACGCCTTTCGCCGCAGGGTGTCTGTCCGTTCCCGCGGGTGAAACCATTTACACGAATGCCGAGGTGGAGCCGCACCTCGCCATCAATCCCTCGAACCCGAACCACCTCGTCGCCGCATGGCAGCAGGACCGCTTGTCGGGCGGAGGCGCGCGCGGGCTCGCCACGTCGGTGTCGGTCGACGGCGGCGCGACCTGGAGCCAGCCGCAGCCTGCACCTTTCACGCAATGCGCAGGCGGTGTCTTCGCTCGCGCCTCCGATCCCTGGGTGGCAATCACCCCTGCGTCGGTCATGCAGATCGGCATCGCCTTCACTGGGGCCGCCAACGCCGTGGGCGCGCGCAGCGCCGTGCTGGTGAGCCGCTCCGTCGACGGCGGCAACTCGTGGAGCGCGGCCGTGCCACTCATCGATGACGACGGCACGCGCTACTTTAACGACAAGGAAGCGTTGACCGTTGATTCGACCGACCCAAGTTACGTGTATGCCGTCTGGGATCGGCTCGACGCCGACGAGCGTGGCGTCACGCTGCTCGCGCGCTCCACGAACGGCGGCTTGAACTGGCAGCCGACCGTACCGATCTATGATCCGGGTGTCGGACGCCAGACGATCGGCAACGTGGCGCTGACGACGCCGGACGGCACGGTCCACGTGTTCTTCACGGAACTGGGTCCCGTTGCCGGCAATCCGGCCGCGACGGAAGGCAGCCTCAATGTCATGCGATCCAGCGACAAGGGCGTGTCATGGTCGGCGCCGACGCGCATCGCCCAACTGCTCGCGGTCGGCACGCGCCTGCCGACGCAAACGGCGATTACCGTGCGGGCCGGAGAGATCCTGGGCACGTTTGCCGCGCACCCCGCCGACGGCACGTTGTACGCGGCGTGGCAGGACTCGCGCTTCACGGGCGGAGCGCGCGACTCGATCGCGCTCGCCGCGTCCACCGACGGAGGCCGCACCTGGAGCGCGCCGGTACGTGTCAACGGCGATGCGACCGTCCCCGCCTTCACGCCCACGCTCGCGGTGCTGCCAGGCGGACTCGTCGGCGTGACGTACTACGATTTCCGGCAGGCCGCGACGATGACCTTCCAGCCCACCGACCTCTGGTTGGCCGTCACTCGCGACGGAGCAACGTGGCGCGAAACACGTCTTGCCGGCAACTTCGACCTGCTCGACGCCCCGAACGCCGGCGGCTTGTTTGTCGGCGATTACAACGGGCTGGTCGGCACGGGTTCCACCTTCGTCGCGCTGTATGCCCGCACCAACACCGGTGACACGGCGAATCGCACGGACGTATTTGCGGATCGCGTCAATGGCGATGTGATCGTTGCCAGCGGCGAAAAGTCCGTCAAGCACGCGCAGAAAACCAGGTTGCCCGCGTGGACCGAAGCCGCGAGCGATCGGGTCGCCGAGAATCTGTCCAGCATCAAGGCCAAGCGCAGCGCAAGGTGGCGTTCGTGGCGCAACGTTGAGCCGGAGCCGACGTCGTGACTAAGAGCGCGACACCAGTCGCGCCTGCAGCCACCGCGCCACGTCGGCAATCTCCTCCATGCTCACCGAATGCTGCATCGGGTAATCCCGCCACTCGGGCGCATACCCGTTCGCCTCGAGGTCGTCGCGCGCCTCGATCCCCATCGAGATCGGCACCACGGGATCGCTGCGACCGTGGCACAGCAGGATGGGCACGTCTGCATTCGCGGCTGACTTCTCGGCCTTGAGCTTTTCCGGGAACGGCAGGTAGCACGACATCGCGAGGATGCCCGCGAGTCGCTCGCGATAACGCAACCCCGCATACAGTGCGACAGCGCCGCCCTGCGAGAAACCCGCGAGCACCACGCGCGCGGCTGGCACGCCCCGTTGCGATTCGCGCTCGAGGTATTCCGCCACTCGCTGCGACGACTCGGTCGTGCCCGCGACGTCCGCCCGGCCAGACGGCGTGAACGACTTGATGTCGTACCAGGCACGCATCACGTAACCGTTGTTGACCGTGACGGGCCGCATAGGCGCGTGCGGAAACACGAAACGCACCGGCAGCGAGTCGGGCAGGCCGAGTTCGCCCACGATCGACACGAAGTCGCTGCCATCGGCGCCGAGGCCGTGCAGCAGCACCACCGAGGCCACAGCAGTCTTCTGCGGTTCGAGCGTGATGTCTAGATCGGTGTCTTGTTTGCTGTACTTCATGGCTGCAACCATACACTGCGTGTGGACTCGATCCACGCCCGTCGCGACATGCGCTGACGTCCGAATCGCTTGAGCATGGGATTGTGCCGACCGAACAGGGAGCGGAGCATCGATGACGGGAGGATCCCGCCATGCACACCCGTCCTGTTTCTGCACTCACCTGCGTGGGCTTCGCACTGCTCGCGAGTCTGCCAACCGTTGCTGCAGCCGCTGCGGATGCGTTCCCGCAGGGTTGCGTCAGTTGTCACGTCCTCGACAAGGCGACCAGCAAGGACCAACGCCTCAGCACGCTGCTCAAGGCGTGGTCGGCGGGCAAGGTCTCACCGGACTTGCTCGCCAGGAGCAAGGCGGCCATGCCGGCAGGCGTCGCGCTGAAGGGTAAACACCCCGCAGCAACCGACGCGCTCGAGGACATCCCGGGGGCGTGCCTCGACTGCCACGATGCGGGCTCGAAAAAGGCGCCGCCGTTCGCTCGATTGATGCACACCGTGCACCTCACGGGCGCCAAGAACGAGTTCGTGACGCGCCACAAGAGCGATTGCACGAGTTGCCACAAGCTCAACGCCACGACCGGCGAGTGGACGCTGCCGAGCAGTCCGGAGAAATAACGCGGGGCAACAACGCTGCCCCAAGCGTCAATCAACGGACTTGTTCAGCCCGCGGCCACGCCGCGGCCCGGGGCGGCAGGACGTTTGGATTTCCCATCCGCCGGCTTGGATTTCCCATCCCCCGGCTGCTCGATCGCCTCGAGCAGTTCCGTGTCCAACTCTGGAATCTGTGGCAGGCTCTTCGCATCCTCGACCAGCGGCTGGAGCTGCTCGTGCAGCTTCAGCGACAGCTCGCGCAGGTCGCGATAGCGCGTCACCAGGGTTGCGCCATTTCGCATGACGTCCGCCGTCTTCTGATCCTGCTGGCGCTTCTCGGTACGAAGCGTATTCAGCGCGGACTCGACCTGGCGCCGTCCATCCGCTTCTTCCTGCTTCTCCTTTTTGAACGTGTTCATTTTCTTGAGCACGTTTTCCGGCGTGTCGGCCAGCGCCGTGTTGATTGCCTTGAGCGCCTTGTCGCGCTCGGTCAGGCGGTCCTTGACCGCTTGCAGATCCCTCGCGGCGGCCGCGCGCTGGTTGGCCATCTGCTGGACCGCGTCTTCCTGCGCGGCTTGCGCCTCGGCGGCAGCCTTCTGTGCAATCGCCAGGCGCTCCTCGCTCGAGGCGAGCTTCTGTTCGAGCGCCGTGATGGCGACTTTCGCCTCTTCCTTCGCATTGAAAAGGTCGGTATCAGCCTTGGCGATCTGCGCGAGCGCACCTTCCAGTGCTGCCTTCAGCTCTTCCTGCGTGCATTCCGGGTCGAGCTTGAGGGCGTCTGTGGCCGTGCGCATCAGCATCTGTTTGCTGATGGCGAGCTCTTTCCAAACTTTCAACTGAAGGTCTTGCTGGGCGTGACTCACATCTTCCTCTCGGGGTATGGCAATCGGGGGTGTCGCATTGTAATCCAGAGCCCGTCCGATTTCTAAGCGAAAGCGGGGCGCGCAGGCTCACGTCCCCAGCCGGCAGCCTCGACTCGGGCAACCAGGGAGCGGTCCCTGCCATCCTTCCACCGGACCGAGCAAGACCTCCGCTGGATGTGCAGGTCGAATTGACGCGCGGCGATGCGCGCGTCAACGCAGCGCGGTTGCGTTTGCCTCAATCCAGTCCGCGAGCGCCTGTTCGGTGAGGTCGCCGGCGGCGAGCGACTGGATAGTTGCAACCGCGTCCATTTCGTCCGCGTCCAGTGCAAAGCCGTTCAGGCGTAGGAAGACGTCAACGATCGCGAGTGCGACACGTTTGTTGCCATCCGGGAAGCAATGCCCGCGCGCCAGCGCGAACCCATACGCTGCCGCGAGTTGGGGCAAGGTTGGAGGCGTCTCAGCGTAGGCGTGCAGGTTGAGGGGACGACCAAGCGCTGCCTCGAGATCACCCTGCCGCGGTGGCCCGGCAAGGCCTCCGTGCTCGGCGATGAGTTCGCCTTGAATCGCTACGACTGCCCGCAATGGCACCCACACGGGATCGCGCATGGCATCGAGCTACTTCGCGAGCGCGCGCAGCGCGTTGCGATACGTGCGGCGTGTCTCGCCGAACGCCTTCATTGCCTCATCGAAATTCGGGTCGTACGGCGTGAGGTGCGTGCCGTTGGCATCGGTCACCACATACAGTGTGTCGCCCTCAGCCACATGCATCTGGTCGGCGACTTCCTTGGGCAGGATCAGGCCCAGCGAGTTGCCGATTTTGCGCAATTTGACAGTGGTGGACATGGAGGGCTCCGGTGGCGGAAGCGCGAGTTTAACAGATGTTATAACGGCGATCCACTGCCCAACGCTGGCGACGACGACGTTTCGAACGGATTGTGTCCCCCCATGGGCAGAATCCAATTTGACCGTCGTCTTACCGCGTCTTACGCTCCGACCATGGAGACCACCAAGCTGTCGTCGAAGGGCCAGGTTGTGTTGCCCAAGTCCGTGCGGGAGCAGCACGGCTGGGGGCCGGGCACGGAGTTCGTCGTCGAATCGACGGCGGATGGCGTGCGGTTGCGCGCAAAGGCGCCGTTTGCGCCGACCGAACTCGACCAGGTGCATGGCTCGGTTCACCATGCCGGCCCAGCGAAGTCGCTCGAAGCGATGGACGCGGGTATTCGCTCCGCTGTCTCGCGGCGATATCGGCGAGCGGTCAAGCGCTGACTCGAAATGCTGGCGGTCGATACCAACATCGTCGTTCGGCTGCTGGTCAATGACGACCCGCGACAAGGCACCATTGCGCGCCGCCTGTTCGAGTCGGACGAGATCTTTATCAGTGTCACGGTGCTGCTGGAATCCGCGTGGGTGCTCGGGTCTGTTTACGACTTGAGCACCCGTGACGCCGCCAGGGCACTGCGCGGACTGCTCGGCCTACCTAACGTTCGGCTGGAGGATGCGGCGAACGTGGCAGCTGCGCTCGACGCGGCAGAAAAAGGGCTCGATCTCGCGGATGCCCTGCACCTGTCGCGGACGCCGGCCGACACCCAGTTCGTAACCTTCGATCGCGCACTCGCCAAGGCGGGAAAGAAGGTCAGGCCGGTGCGGCTGGTTTAGTCGCGACGCACCGGCCTGTGCTTCGATGGGCGGCCCCGTTTACTACGCCGCCAACGCCGGATAGTCGCTGTAGCCTGCCGCGTCTGCCGTGTAGAAGAGCTCTGCCCGCGGAGATGCAAGCGAGGCGCCCGATTTCATGCGCTCGACCAGGTCCGGGTTGGCGATGAAGGGCCGGCCGAACACCGCGAGTTGCAGGAGCCCTGAGTCCAGGTGCGCTTGCGCACTTTCCGCCGTCAGGTTGCCGGCTGCGATCAGCGTACCCTTGATGTGGTCACGCAGCGTCCGCAGCACCACCTGCGGGTCCCCGGCGTTGTTCAGCTGCGGGCTGAAGGCGTCCGCCAGCATGACGTGCACGTAAGCCATGTCCGCCGTAGGCAATGCATCGAGCAATGCCACGTGCGTCTCGATCGGATCGGCATCGGCAATGTCGTTGAACATGTGCCCCGGTGACAAGCGGATCGCCGTGCGTGCCGCACCAATTTCACCTGCGACGGCCGCGACGACTTCGACCACGAACCGGATGCGCCCCTGCAGCGAGGTGCCGTAGCCGTCAGTGCGCAGGTTGCTGTTCGACGCCAGGAACTGGTTGAGCAGGTACCCGTTCGCAGCGTGCAACTCGACGCCATCGAAACCAGCCGCGATCGCGTTGCGGGCCGCGGTGACGAACTCCTCGATCAGCGCCGGCAGCTCCGCGGTTTCCAACGCGCGCGGAGTGGGGTAGTCCTGCATCTGCTGCTGGTCGGTCCACATCTGGC
>JANNGT010000041.1:0-1622 GCA_031404015.1 Gammaproteobacteria bacterium
TCTCGATGCTGGTGATGGTTTCTCTGGAGCGCGAGCGGGCTGACAGCATTGATCGCTTCAAGCAGTCGATCCGCACGGCGCCTGAAATCATGTCGGGCTACTACGTCACCGGTGACGCCGACTTCGTGTTGGTGGTCACTGCCACTGACATGGAAGACTGCGAGCGATTCACGCGCCGATTCTTCTACGCCAACACGGACATCAAGTCGATCAAGACCGTGGTCGTCATGGACCGCGTCAAGGCCAGCTTCGAGGTGCCCATCGGGTGTTCGGACGCGAAGCTGGCGTAGATGGTTGGACTGACGGCCGAAGCGCCGTCAGGGTGCAACGTTCGCGGCGGACGGGCTCAGGCCCATCGCAGCCTTGTGCAGCACGCCGCGCAACCATTGCAACCCAGGGTCCTGTGTCCGGTAGCTGTGCCACTGCATCGCCTGCGTCATGGGCGCAATGTCGATGGGGCAGGGGCGGACAGTCAGGGGCCATACGTCGACCAACAGCTTGGCCAGGCGCTCGTGCATGGTGGCGATGAAGTCGGTGCCGACCAGCAAAGCCGGCACGGTGGCGAAGCCGTAGCTGGTTGCCGCGACCTTGCGGCCGACGCCCTGGCGCTTGAAGAACCAGACTTCGTACGACTCGTCGCCCGTCGTGGCCTGCGGCTTCATCACGACGTGGCCTGCGGACAGATAGCGCTCGCGCGACAGCAGCCCTTTGGCCAGGCTGCTGCCTGACCACACCATGCACACAAACGCCTCCTCGTAAAGCGTTTCGACCGGATGGTCCTTCGACATCAGGTCGCGTGGCAGCACCAGCAGGTCGGCGTCGCCGCGCTCCAGGTCGCGCTCCGGATGGGCCACCTGCGGCAGGAAGTCGAAAGTCGCCTGGCAGCGTTCGGCGGCCGCCAGTTGCATGACATGCGGGGCCAGCACCATCTGCGTGTAGTCAGAGGCGTAGATGCGAAAGGTTCGGTCCGAGCGCGACGGGTCGAAGCTGGGCTGCGTCGTGATCGTGCTGTCCAACCGCACCAGCATGTCGCGCACTGCATGTTGCAGGCTCTCTGCGCGGGGTGTGGGTTCCATGCGCCGGCCGACCTGAACCAACAACTCATCGTCGAAAAAGGCCCGCAGCCGCGCCAGCGCGTCGCTGGTGGCGGATGGGCTCAGGTTGATCCGCGCGGCGGCCCGGCTGACGCTGCGTTCAGTCAGCAGCGCGTCGAGTGCGACCAGCAGGTTGAGGTCGAATTTGTTGAAGCGCATGGGTTCGATGATCCCGAGGGATAACCCTCTATGTGACGGCCAAACCGAATTGTGATGTGGATCGAATCCGCTTTGTTCGATTTGTCTCCGGTCCTACGCTGCCCGCCATGTTCAAGTACTTTCCCACCAACTACGTCTGGAATCTGTCCGTCGACCTCGCCATCGAGATGGGTGCGCGCATCGGCGAGATCGAAGCCATGTGCGCGCCGCTGCAAGAAGCTGCACGCCAACCCGACGCCGCCGGCACGCAGGCCTTCCGCGAAACGTGGTCGAAGATGGCCGACCAGCTGTGCGCGCTGGCGGTTGAAGACGAAGCGCTCGGCCGGCGTTTGTCGGCCGGCGAAAAGTACAACCGCGCCGCCACCTACA
>JANNGT010000042.1:0-14009 GCA_031404015.1 Gammaproteobacteria bacterium
ACGGGCCTTGCGTTCGACGGGACTGCTGCAACCCGCGATGACCGCCAACATGGCCAGAGCCGCGAGCCAGGCTGGCAGCGCCCGGACGGTAGACGAGTACAGACGCATGCGCCTTGCATTCCAGCGAGTCACGCCAGGTCAGGAGTCGGGCTCACTCTGCCCGACCGATGTGACAAGTCGCAGACGCTCGGCGCGAGTTTCCGGACAGGCTGCCGGAACGCATGACGCCGACCCACCCAGCGCACTCGCGGACGCGCATGACGGCCGCAACCGCGAACTGCAACTCCGTCAACAAACGGTCGTCTTTCCGTAACACGACGGGAGGATAAGAAACCCATAAGAGCCTCTGGCCACCGGCTTGGCAGCCGCGGGTCAGCAGTACAAGTGACCTCGTCTGTCGGGGGCGGGTCGACACGCCACTCAAGGAAAGATCATGCGGTATTTCTTCAACGAACTGCTGTTAAACGAACTGCTGTTGCGTGTCGGCGCCAGCAAGCCCGGCCCGGTCACCGCGTCCCGGATGCGAAACAACCGCCTGACTTCCAAGGCTTTGCTGCTCGCCGCCAGCGTGCTCGGCTTGAGCGCGCCGGCCCACTCGGCGCCGCTGAATCTCGTTGCGCGGTACCCCGATTTCGTCGTCAACAACCTCCAGTACGCCTACACCTACGCTGCGGGCATCGGCAACCTGAGTGTCACCGGCACGATCGGTCAATACACCGAGGCCGTCCCGGGGTTCACCACGTCGGTCATCAGCAGCGCGAGCTTCAACCTGCTGGCGACGCTTGACACAGCCAGTTGCGCCATCGGTCCGAACTGCGTCACCGCGGGCTCGTTCCGGCTGTTCGGCGACGTCCGTGATCCGGTGACGCCAACCACCGTCCGTTACGACGGATTCGTCGACCTCGACCCCGGCCCTGGAGTCAACCGCGACCCCAACGTTTACCTGCTTGGCAGCAACAGCCTGTCGCAGTTCGGTTCGTCCAACACGACCGGCAGCACGGGCGTCCTCGAGTTCGTCTTTCTGGGCGCCAGCGGCGTGGTGCCTGCGGCACTGGGTCGGACTGGCGAGACAGGTGGCATGATCCTGTCGGTCAACACATCGACGCTGACCAATTTCCAGAACCAGGTGCTGACGCAGAGCTGGTCCGGCACCGGCGTCGGCGACGTCTTCGTGCCACTGCCGGGCGCGGTCTGGCTGCTGGGATCTGGGTTGCTGGCACTGTTCGCCGCGGCGCGCAAGCGACGCGGCAGCGACCGTGGCGAACTCCACGGAGTCTGCCGCGCCTGATCCAAGGCACGCCCGGCACTGGCCGGCTGACCGGCCAGGTCACGACGCAGATCGCATCAGCACGACGAACGAGAAAGCGAACAAAGTAAGAAGGGGACGTACGTAGTGAACAAGAATCAGTTATTGCTCGCGGCCATCGCCGCGTCGTGCATTCCGACGACTGGCTCCGCCGAGCTGCTGGGGCTGGTGCCCGCCTACCCGCAGATCACCTACAACAACACGGGCACGCTGGTCTTCAACGCCGGGACGATGAACCTGAACGTCGACGCCGACCCGCTGCAGATGACGCTGACGGCGACGGACACCGATCCGTTCTTCATCGTCGATCCCAGTTCATTGAGGATCCGCATGCGGGTCAACGGCGCCTGCGCGGTGGCGGGCGGCAATCCGGGCGGCGGCCCGGACCTCGAGATCGTTGGCAACGTGCTCGACCCGTTCACTTTCGAAACCGTCAAGTCCGGCACGCTGCTGACCGGCACGATCGTCGACATCGGCGAATCGCCGGCGACGGCGACCACGTCGACCTATGACTTCCGCTTCACAGCGGCAGGCGGCCTGCTCGTGACAGACGGCTCGTGGCCGACCGGGAAGCACATCGGCGTGGTGATGACGTCGGAGAACTCGAACTTCGTCGGCGACTGCACCGTCAGTTTCTCTGGCCGCGCCAAGGGCGTCGTGGGACCGATCGATCCGCCGGTCATCGTGCCCGACCCGATGGAGCCGGTGGCCACGCAGGGCTACTGGAAGAACCACCTCGAAGCCTGGCCGCTCAACTCGATCAAGGTCGGCGGCGTGACGCGCACGGCCGCGGTCGCCAACAACCTGCTGTCGCGGCCGCCGAAGGGGGACTCGACCTGGAGCATGTACCGGCAGTTGACGGCGGCGGTGCTGAACCTTGCCAACGGCAGCGACCCGAGCTGCATCGCGTCGACCGTCGCCGAGGCGAATCTCTGGCTCGCGACGTATCCGCTCGGCAGCGGCGTAAGTTCCGGCTCGGTGGCCTGGAAGGACTCCGGCGCCGCCCTGCACGAGATGCTGGATGCCTACAACAACGGGGAGTTGTGCGCGCCGCACCGCGGCTGACGGACCGCGGCTACTTCCGCCCCTTGGCGACCTTGACCGGCGCACTGGGCGGACTCCAGTCGGACGCCCCGCCCTCATTCAGGGCCCGCACGCTGTACCGATAGGTCCCGGCGCCGGGCGCGTCGACATACGTCGCGACGTTGGCCGCCACGCTGCCAACCGTGACGGGCAATTGCCAGACGCCGCGGGTGTTCAACGACTCGCGCCGCACTTCGAAGCCGGTTTCGTTCGTCGACCGGTCCGTCCAAACGACCTGCACCGAGGCCGGCGACGCGATCAACGCCGCGGTAACCAGGGTCGGTGCAATCGGTGGCGGAGCGAACGTCTGCGTCGCAGCCGCGCTCGAGAACGCCGACGATCCCGCCGAGTTGTAGGCGCGCACCTGCCACCAGTAGTAGGTCAGCGGTGCCAGGCCGTTGTCGAGCCAATAGGTCGTGTTCGGACCCAGTGAGCCGACCAGGGTGTAGGTTTCCGCGGCACCGCTGGCCGACCGCCAGATCTCGAACCCGGTCTCGTCCAACGCGGTATCCGTCCAGCGCAGCGTCACACCGGTCGAGTCGACGGGTGCAGCCGTCAAGTCGCCGGGAGCTTCAGGTGGCGCCGCCGGCGTACCGACAGGCCCGACGCTGGCACGAAAGCTCGCGACCACCGCTGCCGTATTGCCCATCGAACGCGCGTTCTCGGCTGCGCCTGACGGGCTGGCCTCGTAGGAGATGCCCGTCGGCTTGCCTTGGTACAGCACATTCGGATTGGAGAAGTAGTTCACCCGTGGCGCGCCGGTGCAGCTGTAGGCCATGACGGTACGAAAACCGCCTTTGCCGCAGCTGCGATAGCCAAAGGAATAGGGGTACGCGCCGGCGCTGCCGCCGCTGGCGAGCACGGTATCGCGGTCGTGCTGGTTGCCCTGGTTGTGGCCGATCTCGTGGGCCAGCGTGTGGTTAGACAGGCAGCTACGTGAGGTCACGCCGAACGCGTACGGCGCGAAGCTCGCACTGACGCTGGTCATCAGGTAGGAAATACCGCAGTAATTCGTGTCATCGCTGACGAGCGCCACGAGATCGGCCCCCAACTGGTCGCGCAGCGGGTGCGCTTCGTCCATGACGCCATCGAACGGCGCAGCGAGTGACGTCAGCGACAGCGTCATGTCGCCGCGTTCCTGGTACGGGGTGAGTGCCATGCCGACGAGGTTCAGCGTGATGCCGACCTGGCTGCTGGCGTAAGCCGCGTTCGCCGCCTCGACGGCGCCGACGATCTGCGACTGCAATGTCGCTTCATTGCCGGCGCTGGACGCGGCAGCCGGCGTGTACAGCACGAGGAGGTCCTGCACGATTCCCGACGCTGCCGTCGTGACCGCCTGACCGGCTCCAAGGTCGGACACACCTTGGGCAACAGAGGTGACCGGGGCGAGCAACGGCTGGGAGTTTGGCGGAATCTGCTGCGGGTCCACCTCGTAGAGCATCGCCCGACCATGCTTGCCAGGTAGCAGTTCGAACAGGTCCGCACCGTGCTGCAGGAAGCCGGTCACCACACCGCGGTAGCGGGTGATCACCACGAGACTGCCCGGCATCCCTTCGAATTCCCCGATCCAGGACTGACCCCGGCGCGAGTCCTTGACGGCCCGGGTGCGCACGGCGCGGAGTTCGCGGCCGTCGGCGAGCGAGAAGCGGATGTCGCGGGCATCCAGTGCCACCGGATTGAAATCGCCGTTGACCCCGGTGCCACGCCGGGCCCGCGGCGGCAGGTCAAAATCGTTGGCGACCGTGGCCACAGTCAGCACGGCTGTCGGGGCGTGCGATCCAGCCTGTGCGCCCAGGGACGACGCGATGCCGAGCGCGACGGCCATTGCATGCGACAGGATGTACGAACGACGCATGTGGCGGACTCTCAAGTTGGTATAGACGCAGGCGAGCGGCACTGGATACCACGGGCTACTTGACGTTTCGGTGATGCATCGATGACGTCGCCCCACGCGCTTTCGATTCACGGCGCGATGGAATCCGCGTCCTGGCCGGCGCGAACCCGACCATCCTCAGGTTTCTGTTGTTGGTCGGCGCTGCCGTCCGCCGCCCAGGTAGCAGCGGTGCTATACATTCCGTATGCTTTGCAGATCGCGCACCGCCCGATGCCCGCTTGCTCAACTCACGGCGACGCTGCTGATTCTTCTGCCCACGGCGGTGCGGCCACAGAGCACCGGCACCCCGCCGCAACAAGGCATCGAGGAAGTCGTCGTCAGCGCGCCCGAACCGCGCTACGTCGCACCGACGACACGTGACCGCATCGGCCGCATCTGGGCACCCGTCCTGATCAACGGCAAGGGCCCGTACCGGCTGGTGCTCGACACCGGCGCCTCGCGCTCCGCAGTCATTCAGCACGTCGTCGACGATGCCGGCCTGCCCGTGCGTTCCCGACCGGTGCGGCTGCGCGGCGTCACTGGCTCGGCGATCGTGCCGGCCGTCCGTGTAGACACGCTGCAGTTCGGCGAACTGGTGATCGAAAACGCAACCCTGCCCGTGGTCGCGGACGCCTTCGGCGGCGCCGAAGGGGTGCTCGGCGGCGAAGGCATGCAGGACAAGCGCATTCACATCGAGTTTCTCAAGGACCGGATCAGCATCCTCCGCTCGCACGGTGCGGCTGCCCCGGCCGGCTTCTTGACGGTGCCGTTCAAGTACCGGGTGAACGCCGGCATGCGCATCGAAGTCATGGTCGGACCGATTCGCACCACCGCCGTGATCGATTCCGGCGCGCAGGCCACCGTCGGCAACCTTGCGTTGCGCGCGGCGCTCGCACGGCGGCGCGGCGAGAAGAACCCGTACGACGATGCGATCATCGGCGTCACCGAGGACATCCAGCAGGCGACGCGGGTGCGGATCCCGAGCATCGTCGCCGGCGAGCTGATCGTCGGGAACGCGGAGATCCTGTTCAGCGACCTGCACATTTTCGAGCACTGGCAGCTCGTCTCGAAGCCGGCGCTGATCATCGGCATGGACGTTCTCGGCGCGCTCGATACACTGGTGATCGATTACCGGCGCAACGAACTGCAGCTCAAGATTCGACGCTGAAAAGGGGAACAGGCATGACTCGAGCAACCGCGATCGCCGACGGACTCTATTTCGGCGAGGGACCGCGTTGGCACGACGGCCGGCTGTGGTTCAGCGACTTCTACGACCATGCCGTCAAGTCGATGGACCCGTCTGGCAACGTCCGCACCGAACTCGAGATCGACGACCAGCCGAGCGGCCTGGGCTGGTTGCCCGACGGCCGCCTGCTCGTCGTTTCGATGCGCCGCAGGCAATTGCTGCGCGTCGATGCCGACGGCGTCGAAGTCCACGCCGACCTCGGCGCGCTGGCAACGTTCCACTGCAACGACATGGTCGTCGACCGTCACGGCCGGGCCTACGTCGGCAACTTCGGTTTCGATCTCGAACACGCGCTGCACACGCGCGGTGTCGAGGGCGTACTCGCCGACCATCCTACGGCGGTGCTTGCCAGGGTCGATCCGGACGGCAGCGTGCATACCGCAGGCACGGACCTGCATTTCCCGAACGGCAGCGCGATCACCGCCGACGGCAAGGTGCTGGTCGTCGCCGAAACCCTCGCGCTGCGCTTGACCGCGTTCGACATTGCGGCGGACGGCGCCTTGTCGAACCGGCGCGTGTGGGCGCAGGTCGGAATGCGCGCGCCTGACGGCATCTGCATGAACCGCGACGGCCACGTCTGGATCGCCAATGCGATCGGTCCCGAGTGCGTGCTGATCGCGCCCGGAGGCGAGGTCGTGGCCACCGTCGAAACGGATCAACCCTGCTTCGCGTGCGCGCTCGGCGGTGCCGACGGCAGGACGCTGTACATGCTCACTGCTCCGTCGTCGGTCGGCGAAATCGCGCGAGCTTCCCGGCAAGGCCGCGTACTCTGCGCGACGGTCGCGACGCCGGGCGAGGTGGGTGTGTGACCGAGACCGGCCTGCCGACGTACCTCACGCGTCAGTTCGCACTGACCCAGCCGCAACTCGGCGCCGAACTGCTTTCGTTGTGTCAGACCGTGACGGCTGACGGTCGGCTGGCGCCGGAGGAAATCGCCGGACTGCGACAATGGCTCGATGATGCCGAAGGAGCTGAGTTAAAGGCAGCCCGACTCCTGCGCGGCGTGATCGAGCGTGTGCTCGTCGACGGCACGATCACGGCCGAGGAACACCAGGAAGTCTATCGTGCCGTCGAAGCAGTGCTGCCGTTCGAGGCCCGGCAGCAGGCACACGCAGTGCGCGGGCAAGCCGAATCGTCAACTCAAGCGGCACAGTCGCGCGCAGCGGCGGGGCGCGCCGTGTCGCTCGAACTCGCCGCGAGCGGCTCGCCGGCCGCTGCTGCGATTGCGGTGAAGCTGCCGGATGGCACCGAGATCGGGCTCGTCCCCACCGCCGAATCCCGCGAGTTCGCCCCATTGTTGCGGCAGGGCTGCCATTGCAGCGCGCACATCGTTCGAATTCGCAGTTCCGGCCGCAGCCCGATTCCCGTCGTGCAGGCGCAGTTCTTCCCCGTCGTGACCGACGCCCCGGATCCGCTGGCGGTGGCTGGCTCGCAGCCGCTGGCAACGACCGGTCGCTGGGGCTGGTGGCTCGCATTGCTGCTGGGGGCGGCGGCCCTGCTCGTATTCGCATTGGATACTGCGCTGGGTGCGGAACGGGCGGATACGCCGCGGGATGCAGCGGTAGCGACCGCTGAATCCGCGTTTCTCGACTACCTTGATGCCATTGGCGCCGCTGGCTACCTCGAATCCGGGGGTGCGAAGTCTTTCGGCGGTCGGGACCTTGCCGCATGGCACACCAGGCTCGACGCGCAGCGCAAGCAGTTGGACCGGGCCTTGGCGCTCATCAAGCCGGGCAAGCTCACCGTTGCGGATCGGGACGCCGTCGCGGCGATGCGCAGGTCGATGGCTGAACATGAGGCTGACGACACCACGGCAGGTGTCCAGGCCCGCACCTGCGCCGATGCCCAGCGTCGCGACCTCGACTACTCCTCGCTGCGAGAAGCCCTGGTCAGCTGCTACGTCGAGCACGGCAATCACCTGCAGTACGACGGCGGCACGATCGACCGCGGCACCGCGTTGCAATTGCTGCACGTCGTCGATGACCCCGCGAAACGCAAAGCCATCTTCGCTGCCTTCACGCCGCTGTGGACGGCGCTCAATGGCCGCAATGACGCCGACAGCCCGTATCGGCGCATGATTGCGCTGGCGGCCGCCGACGCGCGCAAGAACGGCTCGCAGATCGATGCGGCCGCTCGCGCCCTCGGCGTCGAGACGACGACAATCGAGCGGTGGCTGGTGCAAGTGCTCACAGCCTGGCGCGATGCGAATCCCGCCGATCCCATCGAACCGTGGGACTTCCGCTACGTCAACGGTGCAGCCAACCGCGAGTTGGAGGCGCGCATTCCGGCCGCTGCACTGCTGCCAGCGAACCAGCGTTTTTACGGCGAACTCGGCGCAGACCTCAGCCAGCTCGGCGTAATCTTCGATCTCGAATCACGTCCAGACAAGTCGCCCCTCGCCTACAGCGACTTTCTCGTCCGCGGTCGCATGGTGTCGGGGGAATGGCATCGCCCCATTGCGCGAGTCCTCGGAACGTACCCGGTCGGCGGCCTGTTCTCGCTCAACGAACTGGTGCACGAAAACGGCCATGCCGTGCACGTGAGTGCGATCCGCACGCGGTCCGCCTACATGGACTGGCCCGACACGCTCTTTACCGAAGCGTTTGCAGACGTCCCCTCGTGGAGCGTGCACGAACCCGCCTGGCAGCAACGCTACCTGGGGGCTGCCGTCGGCGAAGCGGCGTCGATGCGGGCCTTGTTTGCGAACGTGATGCTCGACGTGGCCTGGTCGTTGTTCGAACTGCGCCTGCTGCGTGATCCGGCACTGGACCCCAACGCGGTGTGGACCGACATCACGCACGAGTACCTGCGAGTGGTCCCGCACCCCGAGCTCCCCTGGTGGGCAATGCGTGTGCAGCTGGCAGGCAACCCAGGCTACATAGTCAATTACGGGCTCGGCGCATTGCTGACCGCCGAGATGCGGGCACGCACAGCACAGGCGATCGGGCCGTTCGATACCGGCAACCCCCGCTGGTACGCCTGGGTCAGCGGACAGCTGTTGCAGTACGGCTCCGAGCGCGACACCCGGCAGCTGCTGAGTGACCTGCTCGGACGACCCCTGTCTCCCGCCGCATTGCTCGAGCAGGTCAAGCGCTGCGGGGAACACAATCCATGATCTTCACTGCCGTTGGGGTCGCATGACTGCCGAGCGCGATACCGTCCTGCACAGCTGGTGCGCGCAAGCCGCGTGGAATGCGCCGACGGTCGTGGGCGGTGCAGGGGCCTGGCTGCACCTCGAAGATGGCACTCGCGTGCTCGACATGAGCAGTCTTGCCGAGTGCAGCAACCTCGGTCACCAGCATCCGCGCGTGGTCGCAGCGATCCGTGCGCAGGCCGAGCAACTATGCTTCGTCACGAACGCGTGGGGCGCAAGACCGCGCGCTGAGCTCGCCGCCCTGCTGCTCGAGTTGAGTGGCTTCGAGGGCGGCCGCGTGTTCTTTACGCTGGGCGGCGCCGACGCCAACGAGCACGCCGTAAAGATCGTCCGACAGGCGTATCGCAAGCCGCGGGGCGTGGTCGTGGCGCGCGACCGCTCATATCACGGTTCGACGCACCTCGCGATGGCGCTCTCGGGCGACACCCGCACGCGCGCAATGATCGATCCGGACGCAATGGGCGTCACGCACGTCGACCCACCGTATGCGTACCGCTGCCCGTTCGGCAGCGCGGATGCAGCCGATTGCGGCGAGCGTGCCGCAAAGGCCGTGGCAGAGCGAATCGATCAATGCGGCGCAGAGCAGGTGGCTGCCGTCATCCTCGAGCCCAACGCGGGCTCCAACGGCATCGTCGCACCCGACAGCTACTGGCCTGCGGTGCGCGCTGCGACCCTGCAGCGCGGCATCCCGCTGATCGCGGACGAAGTCATGAGCGGCTTCGGTCGCTGCGGCGAATGGTTTGCGTGGCAGCGCTACGGCGCCGCCGGCCAGCCCGACGCGATCACGCTCGCCAAGGGACTGACGGGCGCCATGATGCCGTTGGGTGCAGTCATCGTTTCTGCGGAGATCGCCTCCCGCCTCGAACAGCAGGTGCTCGCCACCGGCCTGACGTACTGCGGTCATCCGCTTGCGTGTGCTGCTGGCATCGCAGCGATCGAGGCGTACCGCGACGAGGGCTTGATCGAGCGCTCGCGCAAGCTCGGCGCCTCGCTCGCGCAACAGCTGCGCGAACTCGCGACGCGGCATCCGGTGATCGGCGACGTGCGTGGCGGGCATGGGCTTTTTGCCGTGCTCGAGCTGGTGCGGGATCGCGTTACCCGCGAACCCTTCGCGCCCTGGCCACAAAGCCCGCCGGCCCTCACTGCGCTGCTGCAGGCAGCGCTTGCCGAGGGCGTCTCGTTCGGCCACCGCGGCAACCTGTTGCTGCTGGCGCCCCCTCTCATCATCGAAGACTCCGAACTGGCGCGGGCCCTGGCGTTGCTCGACCGCCTGCTGACGCGCTTCTTTCCCGCTTGAACTCAACCCGCACCGAGTCCCGCACATGAGCTTTCGCCTGACGTACGCGACCATGTTCGACCCGCCCAAGGCCATGCACGAGCGTTTCGATGCTGCGCTCGCTACGGTGCAGGCACGGCTGGGCGAGCGGCACCACCTGTTCCTGCACGGCACGGATACGACGGCCGCACGCTACGTGACGCGCAGCAGCCCGATTGATCATCGCATCACGCTCGGCGAGTTCGCGCTGGCGTCAAGGCAGGACGCGAGCGACGCCATGGACTCCGCGCAGGTCGCCTTTCCTGCGTGGCGCGCCACGCCCCCCGGCGAGCGGGTGCGATTGATGCGGCGCATCGCCGACATCATGGAAGCCCGCGTGTACGAGATCGCCGCGGCACTCACGCTGGAAGTCGGCAAGATTCGCATGGAGGCTCTCGGCGAAGCGCAGGAAACCGTCGATTTCTTGCGTCATTACGCGGACGACTTCGAGCAGCACTCCTACTACGACAACGAACTGCCCAACGATCCGCTGCCCGATGTCGTCTCACGCAACCGCAGCGTCATGCGTCCGTACGGCGCGTGGGTGGTGATTGCTCCTTTCAATTTCCCGCTGGCACTGGCCGGTGGACCCGCCGCGGCTGCGCTCGTCACCGGCAACACGGTGGTCGTGAAAGGCTCGACCGATACGCCGTGGGCGGGCCGACTGCTGGCCGACTGCATCCGCGACGCGGGCCTGCCGCCGGGCGTATTCCAGTACCTGTCCGGAGCGGGTGCCGATGTGGGCGAAGCGCTTGCGTCGCACCCAGCGACAGCAGGCATCACGTTCACGGGGTCGGTGCCCGTCGGCACGCAGCTGCTGCAACGCATGACGGGCGGCGCCTGGCCGCGGCCCTGCATCGCGGAAATGGGCGGCAAGAACTCCTGCATCGTCACGGCACAGGCGAACCTGGACGATGCAGCAGCGGGCATCGTGCGCTCGGCCTACGGCCTGTGCGGTCAGAAGTGCTCCGCGTTGTCGCGTCTGTACGTCGACCAGTCAGTGGCGGACACGCTGATCGAGCGGCTGCGCGCACAGATCGACGCCCTGCGAATCGGCGACCCCTGCCTGCAGCAGCACTGGCTGGGCCCCGTGATCAATGCGGGGGCCGCAGCAAGTCATGCCCGGTACGTGCGAGAGCTGCAGGCGGGCGGCGGCACGTTGCTCGCCGGAAACGCTGGCATCGACGCGGCGTTGCGTGAGCGCGGCCCATACGTCGCGCCGGCGCTGGCCGAGGCGCCGCTGGCACACGCGCTGTGGCGACACGAAATGTTCGTGCCCATCCTGATGCTGCACCGGGTTGCGGATCGCGCCGAAGCCATGCATCTCGCGAACGACAGCAACGTGGGCCTCACGGCAGGCTTTTATGGCGCCCCGGACGAGGTGCCGTGGTTCCACGAGCACATCGAGGCAGGCGTGACGTACGCCAATCGCCGCCAGGGCGCAACGACGGGCGCCTGGCCCGGGTATCAGCCTTTTGGCGGTTGGAAAGGCTCGAGTTCCACGGGCAAGGCGATCGCGTCGTTCCACTACCTGCCGCAATACCTGCGCGAGCAATCACGGACGGTGGTCGAGCCGTGAACACCCGCATCACGACGCTGAGTGACGCGATTGCCACGCACGTGCGTGACGGCATCTGCATCGCGCTCGAGGGATTCACACACCTGATTCCATTCGCCGCCGGGCACGAGATCATCCGGCAAGCACGGCGCGACCTGCACCTGGTGCGCATGACGCCGGACCTCATCTATGACCAGATGATCGGCATGGGCTGCGCCTCGAAGCTGACGTTTTCCTGGGGCGGCAATCCGGGCGTCGGCTCGCTGCACCGGTTGCGCGATGCGATCGAACACCAGTGGCCGCATGCGCTCGAGCTCGACGAGCACACGCACGCTGGCATGGCGGCTGCCTACACGGCGGGGGCCAGTGGCCTGCCCTTCGCGGCTCTGCGCGGCTACCTCGGTACTGACTTGCCCGACGTCAACCCCCGCATCCGCCGCATCGAATGCCCGTTCACGGGCGAGCCGCTCGCCGCCGTCGCCGCCCTGAACCCGGATGTGACCGTGCTGCATGCGCAGCGCGCGGACCGGCATGGCAACGTCGCGCTGCACGGTATCGTCGGAGCCCAACGCGAAGCGGCGTTTGCCGCGCGCAGGCTGATCGTCACGGTCGAGGAGATCGTCGATGAGCTGCCGCCGGCCATGAACGGCATCGTGTTGCCGCACTGGGTCGTCACGGCCGTTGCGCATTGCCCCGGCGGAGCGTATCCGTCGTACGTGCAGAACCATTACACGCGCGACAACGGGTTCTACCAGCGCTGGGACGACATCGCGCGTGAGCGGCAGGGATTTCTCGACTGGATGCAACGGCACGTGCTGGCCACGCACGACCACGCGGGGTTTCTCGCAAGCCTGCGGCAACCGGCATGAGCGACTGGACTGCGGACGAGATGATGACGGTGGCGGCCTCCCGCCTGCTGTGGGACGGCTGCGTCTGTTTCGTCGGCATCGGACTGCCAAGCGCCGCCTGCAACCTGGCGCGTCTCACGCACGCACCGGATATCGTGCTGGTGTACGAGTCCGGCACGGTCGGAACCCGGCCAGACGTTTTGCCGCTGTCGATCGGCGATGGTGAACTGGCCGAGACGGCTCTGTGCGTCATTTCGTTGCCGGACGTGTTCAGCTTCTTGCTGCAGGCGGGTCGTGTCGACGTCGGCTTCCTCGGCGCCGCCCAGGTTGATCGGCACGGGAACCTCAACAGCACGGTGATCGGGCATTACGCTGCGCCGAAGACGCGCTTGCCCGGCGCCGGCGGCGCGACCGAGATCGCGGCGCACGCAAGGCAGACGTTCGTGATGCTGAAGGCCACGCCGCGCAGCCTCGTCCCTAAACTCGACTTCTGCACCAGCCCAGGCTTCCTGGGCGGACACCACGCGCGCAGTCGATCCTCGATGCGCGGCACGGGCCCGCAAGCCGTGATCACGGACTTCGGCCTGCTCACGCCCGAGCCGGACACGCAGGAACTGCAATTGACTGCGCTGTTTCCTGGCGTCACCGTGGCCGCTGCGATGGCCGCCACCGGCTGGCCGCTGCAGGTCGCACCGGCGTTGACGACCCTCGCGACGCCAACGAGCACGGAACTCGAAACTTTGCGCGCTTTGCAGGCGCGCACTCGCGAGGCGCACAGCCGCCCCGTGCGTCTCCCCGCTGCGGCGGGATCATCTTGAGGAACTCATCGTGTCGAATCCCCACCTGAAGACCGAACTGCCCGGCCCCAAGTCCCGCGCCATGCTGGCTCGCGACGTGGGCGTCGCCTCGCCTTCCTATCCGCGCGATTATCCGTTCGTGATGTCGCACGGGCGCGGCACGGAGGTCTGGGACGTCGATGGCAACAGGTTCCTCGATTTCGTCGCCGGCATCGCGGTGTGCTCGACCGGGCACGCGCACCCGCAGGTCGTCGATGCGATCAAGGCGGCGGCCGACAAGTTCCTGCACGTCTCGAGCGACTACTGGCACGAGAACATGACGCGGCTGACGGAACGTCTGGCAGAAGTCGCCCCGATGGGCGAGCCCGTGATGAGTTTCCTGTGCCAGTCCGGCACGGAATCCGTTGAGGGGGCCATCAAGCTCGCACGCTACGTGACGGGGCGGCCGCGCTTCATCGGGTTCCTCGGCAGCTTCCATGGCCGCACGATGGGATCGCTCTCGTTCACGTCGAGCAAGTACACGCAGCAGAAAGGCTTCGCGCCGACGATGCCCGGCGTCACGCACGTACCCTACCCCAATCCCTACCGGCGCCTCTTGACCACTCAGCCGGGCGATCTAGACTATGGCGAGACGGTGGTCAATTATCTAGAGGAAGTTATCTTCAAGACGGTTGCGCCGCCGGAAGATGTGGCCGGCATCCTCGTTGAGCCAATCCAGGGTGAAGGTGGCTACATTGTACCGCCGGATCATTTTTTCCGCCGTCTGCGCCAGGTGTGCGATAAATATGGCATTATGCTGATCGTCGACGAAGTGCAGAGTGGCATGGGG
>JANNGT010000043.1:0-2260 GCA_031404015.1 Gammaproteobacteria bacterium
GCACGCGCCACGGCGATTCAACCGGCGTGGCGGGTCGGGTCGGGTCGCCGAAGCCCAGCTCAAAGGGCGATGTCATGGAGACGGACTGTAGCAGACAGCCCCCACCCCAACCCTCTCCCGCTGAAGCGGGAGAGGGAGCAGATGAGAGTGGTAAACTTCACGGCTTCGTCCCACCTCGACCCAAACCCCGCGATCCCCATGAACCTCCACGAATACCAGTCGAAACAGCTGTTCGCCCGCTATGGCATCCCGGTGCCGTCGGGATTCGTCGCCTCCACGCCTGAGGAGGCCGTCGACGCCGCCAAACGCCTCGGGGGTTCCGTCTGGGTGGTCAAGGCCCAGGTGCACGCGGGCGGTCGCGGCAAGGCCGGTGGCGTCAAGGTGGTCAAGTCGACGAAGGATGTGGCGGCCGCTGCAGCCGGCATGCTTGGCCAGCGACTGATCACGAAGCAGACGGGCGCCGAAGGCCTGCCGATCAACCAGGTTTACGTCGAGACCGGCTCGAAGATCGAGCGCGAGCTGTACCTGAGCCTGCTGCTCAATCGCGACACGGGTTGCGTGGCGTTCGTCGCGTCCGCGGCGGGCGGCATGGACATCGAGGAAGTGGCGGCCAAGACGCCCGAGAAGATCATCCGCGTCGACATTCACCCCGCGACCGGCATCCAGGGTTCGCACTGCCGCACGCTCGCGTTCGGGCTCGGCATGGAAGGCAAACAGATCGCGCAGTTCGAGCAAATCGCGCGCGGCCTCTACAAGCTGTACATGGAGTGCGACGCGAGCCTGGTCGAAGTGAACCCGCTGATCGTCAACGGCGACGGCGACGTACTCGCACTCGACGGCAAGATTGGCATCGAAGACAACGCGCTGTTCCGTCAGAAGACGCTGGTCGAGATGCGCGACCCGTCGCAGGAAGACGAGATGGAGCGCGTCGCTGCCGAAGCAGACCTGAACTACGTCTCGCTCGACGGCGACATTGCCTGCATGGTCAACGGCGCCGGTCTTGCGATGGCCACGATGGACGTGATCCAGGTCTACGGCGGTTCACCCGCGAATTTCCTCGACGTCGGAGGCGGCGCGACGCGCGAGCGCGTGACCATCGCGTTCAAGCTGATTCTGAACAACCCGAAAGTGAAGGCAATCCTCGTCAACATCTTCGGCGGCATCGTGCGCTGCGACATGATTGCGGAAGGCGTGATCGGCGCCGCGCGCGACTTAGGCTTGCACATTCCGGTCGTCGTGCGCATCGAAGGCACCAACGCGCCGCAGGGCCGCAAGCTGCTCGCCGAGAGCGGACTGGACCTGATCGTTGCCACCGACCTGACCGACGCCGCCAAGAAAGTCGTCGCAGCCGCTGCGAGGAAGTAACAAGACATGTCGATCCTGATCAACAAGAACACGCGCGTCATCTGCCAGGGCTTCACCGGCAAGCAGGGCACGTTCCATTCGCAGGGCTGCCTTGATTACGGCACCAAGTTGGTGGGCGGCGTGACGCCGGGCCGTGGCGGCGAGAAGCACTTAGGCTTGCCGGTGTTCAACACCGTGCGCGACGCCGTCGCGAAAACCGAAGCCAACGCGACGATGATCTACGTGCCGCCGCCGTTTGCGGCCGATGCGATCATCGAAGCAGCGGATGCCGGCATCGAATTGATCGTGTGCATCACCGAGGGCATCCCGGTCAACGACATGGTCAAGGTGAAGGCCGCGCTCAACGGCTCGAAGTCGCGCCTCGTCGGCCCGAATTGCCCTGGCGTCATCACGCCGGGCGAATGCAAGATCGGCATCATGCCGGGCTTCATCCACAAGAAGGGCAAGGTCGGCATCGTTTCGCGCTCGGGCACGCTCACCTATGAAGCCGTGTTCCAGACGACCAACGTCGGTCTCGGCCAGAGCACGTGCGTCGGCATCGGCGGCGATCCGGTGCGCGGCATGAATTTCATCGAAGTGTTGGCGTTGTTCCAGGAAGACCCGCAGACCGAAGGCATCATCATGGTCGGCGAGATCGGCGGCAGCGACGAAGAGGCGGGCGCGGAGTTCATCCGCAAGCACGTCACCAAGCCAGTGGTTGCTTACATCGCGGGCGTCACGGCGCCTCCGGGCAAGCGCATGGGCCATGCCGGCGCGGTAATCTCGGGCGGCAAGGGCACGGCGGCTGACAAGTTCGCGGCGCTCGAAGCGGCGCGCGTCACGACGGTGCGTTCGCCTGCGGAGCTAGGCGCGGCGATCTTCAAGCGACTCAAGGGTCGCGTGACGAAAGCGAAGG
>JANNGT010000044.1:0-7797 GCA_031404015.1 Gammaproteobacteria bacterium
GTGGAATCTGACCCTGAGGAGGTGGGGATAGGTCGCGAATGCACAAAAGCCCGCTCGCGCGGGCTTTTGCTTAAACCAGAAGCTGGCGGAGTGGACGGGACTCGAACCCGCGACCCCCGGCGTGACAGGCCGGTATTCTAACCAACTGAACTACCACTCCGCGAATTCTGGTGGGTGCTGAGGGGATCGAACCCCCGACCTACGCCGTGTAAAGGCGCCGCTCTACCAGCTGAGCTAAGCACCCGCACCTCACTGGTAGCCAGCTAGTTTACTGCATCCTTAAGGCCTTTTCCAGCCTTGAAGCCCGGCACCTTGCTGGCGGCGATCTGGATGGCCTCGCCGGTGCGCGGGTTGCGCCCCGTGCGTGCGGCACGCTCCTTCGTCGCAAACGTGCCGAATCCCGAGAGCGCCACCGCGTCGCCCTTCTGCATGGCATCGGTGATGGCGCCGAGCACGGCTTCGACAGCACGAGCGGCATCGGACTTGGCGAGCGACGTGCGCTCGGCGACTGCATCGATCAGGTCGTTCTTGTTCATGTGTAAAGGTTCCTCTTCGTCGTAATTCGTTCAGTGCGCGTGCACTTGCTTGCCCGAGCGCTTTGCCGGACGCTTTGTGCCCGCCCGTTTGCCGTCTTCCCCGCCGGCCGTCCCCGCGGCAGGCGACGGCTGCGGCATGTCCTTCAACGCGAGCTGCAGGACTTCGTCGATCCACTTGACCGGCTCGATCTTCAGCTTGCCCTTGATATTGTCAGGTATCTCGGCGAGATCCTTGACATTTTCCTGCGGGATCAACACGGTGGTGATGCCGCCGCGGTGAGCGGCCAGCAGTTTTTCCTTGAGCCCGCCGATCGGCAGCACTTCGCCGCGCAGCGTGATTTCGCCGGTCATGGCGACGTCTGCCCGCACCGGAATCTTCGTGAGCGCCGAAACCAGCGCCGTGCACATGCCGATGCCCGCGCTGGGGCCGTCCTTTGGCGTCGCGCCTTCGGGCACGTGGATGTGGACATCGGCCTTCTGGTAGAACTCGGGGTCTAGGCCGAGCATGTTGGCGCGGCTGCGCACGACCGTCATGGCCGCCTGGATCGACTCCTGCATCACGGCGCCGAGCTGGCCCGTGTGCGTGAGCTTGCCCTTGCCGGGCATCACCGCGGATTCGATCGTGAGCAACTCGCCGCCGACTTCCGTCCACGCGAGTCCCGTCACCTGGCCGACCTGGTCGCTCTCCTCCGCGCGCCCGTAGCGGTGACGGCGCACACCAAGGTACTTCGACAGGTTCTTCGGCGTGACGGTGATGAACTTGCGCTCTTTCTCGAGCAACAACTCCTTCACTGACTTGCGGCACACCTTCGAGATTTCGCGCTCGAGGCTGCGCACGCCCGCTTCGCGCGTGTAATGGCGGATCACGTCGAGGACCGCGGGGTCCGAGATCTTCAATTCCTGGTCCTTCAGGCCGT
This sequence comes from Gammaproteobacteria bacterium, assembly GCA_031404015.1. GTDB lineage: Bacteria > Pseudomonadota > Gammaproteobacteria > Steroidobacterales > Steroidobacteraceae > RPQJ01. The sequence continues at coordinate 1,454 of JANNGT010000044.1, forward strand.
TCGCCTTCATCTGCTTCGGCACCAGGTAGCGGCGCGCAATGTTCGCTTTCTCGTCTTCCGTGTAGCCGGGCAGACGGATGACTTCCATGCGGTCGAGCAACGGCGGCGGGATGTTCAGGCTGTTGGCCGTGCACACGAACATCACGTCGGACAGGTCGAAGTCGACTTCCAGGTAATGATCGTTGAACGAGGCGTTCTGTTCGGGGTCGAGCACTTCGAGCAGTGCCGAGGACGGATCGCCGCGGAAGTCCATCGCCATCTTGTCGACTTCGTCCAGCAGGAACAGCGGGTTCTTGACGCCGGTGCGCACCATGTTCTGCACGATCTTGCCGGGCATGGAGCCGATGTACGTGCGGCGGTGGCCGCGGATCTCGGCTTCGTCACGCACGCCGCCCAGGGACATGCGCACGAACTTGCGATTCGTGGCGCGCGCGATGCTCTGGCCAAGCGACGTTTTGCCCACGCCTGGAGGCCCGACCAGACAGAGGATCGGGCCCTTCAGCGTCCGCACACGCTGCTGCACGGCCAGGTACTCCACGATGCGTTCCTTGACCTTGTCGAGACCGAAATGGTCTTCGTTCAGCACCTGCTCGGCGCTTGCGAGGTCGTGCTTGACCTTCGTGCGCTTGCGCCAGGGGCACTTCACGAGCCAGTCGATGTAGTTGCGCACGACGGTGGCTTCAGCCGACATCGGCGACATGAGCTTCAGCTTCGCGAGTTCCGACTTGGCTTTATCGCGCGCTTCCTTCGGCATGCCGGCGCGCGTGATGCGCTTCTCGAGCTCCGCGATTTCGTTCGGCGCGTCGTCGAGCTCGCCCAGTTCCTTCTGGATCGCCTTCATCTGCTCGTTGAGGTAGTACTCGCGCTGGCTCTTTTCCATCTGCTGCTTGACGCGGCCGCGGATGCGCTTTTCGATCTGCAGCACGTCCATCTCGCCTTCGATCAGCGCAAGGATGTGCTCGAGGCGGCGGCGGATGTCCTGGATCTCGAGCACCTTCTGCTTGGCGTCGAGCTTCAGCGACATGTGCGCGGCGACCGTGTCCGCGAGCCGGCCCGGCTGCTCGATGCCGGCCAGCGAGGTCAGGATCTCGGGCGGCACCTTGCGGTTCAGCTTCACGTACTGCTCGAACTGCGTGACCACAGAGCGCACCAGAACGTCCATCTCGCGCTCGTCATAGCGCTCGCCATCCGGCAGCGGCGTGGCGATGGCAGTGAAGTATTCAGTCTGGTGCAGATTCGCGACCGAAGCGCGTTCTACGCCCTCGACCAGCACCTTGACGGTGCCATCCGGCAGCTTCAGCAGTTGCAGGATCGTCGCGATCGTGCCGACGTCATAAAGATCCTTCGCGGCGGGGTCGTCGACATCCGCCTGCTTCTGCGCGAGCAGCAGCACCTGCTTGTCGACTTTCATCGCCTGCTCCAGCGCGAGAATTGATTTCTCGCGGCCGACGAACAGGGGGATGACCATGTGGGGATAGACGACGACGTCGCGCAGCGGCAGCACCGGCATCGGCTCGGTGCGGTTGGCTGCGGACTTCGTCGGGGCACTCGATTCGGGGCTGCTGGTCACGTACGGGTATCTCCGGACCGTCTGCTCCCTCTCCCGCTGCAGCGGGAGAGGGTCGGGGTGAGGGCTCAGTGGCTGCGGAAAATATTATCTCGCCCTTGCGGCGTGCGGGGGAGATTTGGGGCGAATTCGGAAGATTCAAGAAGGACAGGAAGCGCCGGAAGCGCCGGAAGCGCCGGAAGTGCCGCGCTTCCTGCCCTTCCTGTCCTTCCTGCCCTTCCTGTCCTTCCTAGTGATCCGAACCCGTGCGCCGCTCTTCGACCGCGGCAAGACGCGGTTCCTCCTGGCCATAGACCAGGTAGGGCTTGCTCTCGCCCTGGATCACGTCTTCGTCGACGACGACCTTCTGCACGTTCCGCATGCTCGGCAGGTCGTACATGATGTCGAGCAACGTGTTCTCGAGGATCGTGCGCAGGCCGCGGGCACCCGTCTTGCGCTGCATCGCCTTGCGCGACACCGCGCGCAGCGACTCTTCGCGGAATTCGAGATCGACGCCTTCCATGTCGAACAGCTTGCGGTACTGCTTCGTGAGCGCGTTCTTCGGCTCGGTGAGGATCTGCATCAGCGCAGCCTCGTCGAGCTCGTCGAGCGTGGCGACGACCGGCAGGCGCCCGACGAATTCCGGGATCAGGCCGAACTTGATCAGGTCTTCGGGCTCGACGTCGTGGAACAGGTCGCTGCCGTGCTGGCGCGCGTTCTGCTCGCGGACTTCCGCCTGGAAGCCGATACCGCCCTTGTGGGTGCGGTTCATGATGATCTTCTCGAGGCCTGCAAACGCGCCGCCACAGACGAACAGGATGTTGCCCGTGTCGACCTGCAGGAATTCCTGCTGCGGGTGCTTGCGGCCACCTTGCGGCGGCACCGAGGCAATCGTGCCTTCGATCAGCTTGAGCAATGCCTGCTGCACGCCTTCGCCGGAGACGTCACGCGTGATCGACGGGTTGTCCGACTTGCGCGAGATCTTGTCGATCTCGTCGATGTAGACGATGCCGGTCTGCGCTTTCTCGACGTCGTAGTCGCACTTCTGCAGCAGCTTCTGGATGATGTTCTCGACGTCCTCGCCCACGTAGCCCGCTTCGGTCAGCGTCGTGGCGTCGGCAATCGTGAACGGCACGTTCAGCAGGCGGGCGAGCGTCTCGGCGAGCAGCGTCTTGCCGGAGCCGGTGGGCCCGATCAGCAGGATGTTGCTCTTGGCGAGCTCGATGTCGTCGCGCGTGCGCTCGCCCGACTTGTTCTGCAACCGCTTGTAATGGTTGTAGACCGCTACGGACAGGACCTTCTTGGCGCGCTCCTGGCCGATGACGTATTCGTCGAGGACCTTCTTGATTTCCTGCGGCTTCGGCAGCTTCTCGCGGGTCTTCTCGGCTTTTTCCTCGAGTTCCTCGCGAATGATGTCGTTGCAGAGCTCAACGCATTCATCGCAGACGAACACCGATGGCCCGGCGATCAGTTTGCGAACCTCATGCTGGCTCTTGCCGCAGAAGGAACAGTAGAGCAGCTTGCCGTCGTCGTGCTTGGAGCGATCTTCCGCCATATCCCGAAAACCCTGAGTCCGGAGGTCAAAAATCCGGCTCCGTGGCTTATACCACGCGAGCCCCTCGTCCGCAAAAATGCACGCTACATCATGGACTTATGTAATGCCTCATGACGCAGCGAGCGGGCGTTACGTGCGCGTTGCCGTGCCCGCTGCGCCACGCTGTTGCAGCACCGCGTCGATCATGCCGTATGCGGTTGCCTGTTCGCCGGTCATGAAATTGTCACGATCCGTGTCCTGCTTGATGCGATCGATGGTCTGGCCCGTGTGCTTGGCCAGGATCGTGTTCAAGCGGTGCCTCGCATCGAGAATCTCCCTCGCGTGGATCTCGATGTCGGTCGCCTGGCCCTGGAAGCCGCCGAGCGGCTGGTGGATCATCACGCGCGAATTCGGCAGCGTGAAACGCTTGCCCTTCGAGCCGCCCGCGAGCAGCACCGCGCCCATGCTGGCCGCCTGGCCAACGCAGATGGTGCTGACGTCCGGCTTGATGAACTGCATCGTGTCGTAGATCGCAAGCCCGGCGCTGACCGAGCCGCCCGGCGAGTTGATGTAGATGGCGACGTCCTTTTCTGGATTTTCCGATTCGAGGAACAGCAGCTGCGCCACGATCAGGTTGGCCATGTAGTCCTCGACCGGACCGACCAGGAAGATCACCCGTTCCTTCAGCAGGCGCGAGTAGATGTCGTAAGCGCGCTCGCCGCGAGCCGTCTGTTCGACGACCATCGGCACGAGGTTCAATGCATGCGGTTCCGTCATGGACATTTGGATCATGCTCCGAAGTTCATCAATTCCTTGAACGTGGACGGCTGGTCCGTGACCGCCGCCTTCTCCAGCAGGTGGTCCACGACCTGATCCTCCAGCACCATGCCTTCGACCTGACGCATTGCATCAGGATTCTGGCGGTATGCGCTGACGATCGCATCCGGATCGGGATAAGTCGCTGCGAGTTCCACCAGGCGCGCTTCGACGCGCGCGCGGTCGAGCTTGATGTCCCGCGTCTTCACCAGCTCATTGACGAGCAGGCCGAGCGCCACGCGCCGGCGCGCGGGTTCGACGAACGGCTCGGCCGGCGGAACCTGCGAAGCATCCTTCGCGCCCATGCGGCGAGCCGAGTCGATCTGCATCTCACGCACCTGTTGCTCGATCAAGGTATTCGGCACGTCGACCGGATTGGCTTCAAGGAAGCGGTCGAACAACTGCTGCTTCAGACGCGTACGAATGTTGTCGGCGAGTTCGCGGCGCATGTTGTCAGCCACTTCGGCGAGCAACTGCTCGAGCCCGCCGTCGGTCACGCCGTATTCACGGCAGAACGCGTCGTCGAGTGCCGGCAACTTCTTCTCTTCGACCTTTTTCACGTTCACGTCGAACGTCGCGGTCTTACCCGCCAGATCCTTGTTGTGGTACTCGGCCGGGTAACCCACTGCAATCTGCTGCTGTTCGCCGGCCTTCACGCCGAGGATGCCCGTCTCGAAATCCTTGAGCATGCGCCCCGCACCAAGGACGACGGCGATGTCATCCCCCTTGCTGCCCTCGAACGCCAGGCCCTCGATGACACCGACGAAATCCATCGTGACCCGGTCGCCTTCGCGGCTTTCGCGCTCGACGGCTTCGAAGCTGGGTCGCTGCTCGCGCAGGTTCTGGACCATCGCTTCGATGTCCGACTGCGTCACTTCGGCGACTGGCCGGTTGATGGCGAGGCCTGCAACGCCGTTGAGGGTGATTTCGGGGAAGATCTCGAAGACTGCGCGGTACTTGAGGTCTTCGTCCGGACCGCTCGAGATCGGCTCGATGCGCGGACCGGCCGCGGGCATCAGCTTGGCTTCCGTTACGGCACGGCTGAAGCTCTGCTGCATGAGGTCGGAAATGACTTCCTGCCGGACCTGCGCGCCGAACTGCTGGCGAATGATCTTGATCGGGGCCTTGCCCGGCCGGAAGCCCTTGAGTTTGGCCGTGCGGCTCACCCGCTGGAGGCGCTCGTCGATCGCCTGCTGGATCTCCTCCTTCGGGACGCTCACTTCCATACGGCGCTCGAGGCTGCCGTTCGACTGCACGCTGACTTGCATAGGGGTCATCGATCCTCAAAGGGGGGGCTTTTTGCCCGGACAGTCGCCCGGAAAAGCCTTGTATTGTGCCACGGTTGCCCCCGGGATGGCATGCACGAGTTCGGTCGTCGGGCGCGCGTCGCCGGCTGTCCTTATAATTCACGACCGTGCCCGCCTGGGTGGCGGAATTGGCAGACGCACCGGGTTTAGGTCCCGGCGCCGCAAGGCGTGCAGGTTCGACCCCTGTCCCAGGCACCAGCGCCCAACACAGGCGCTCACATAAGGAAAAAATGTCACGCGCACCGCACCCGGCGTCAGACCGGCTTCGCCCCGCAGGTCGGGTATGTGCGCTGCGCGCATGGGTCATCGTCGCTGCGCTCGCGCTGGCGACGAACCACGCCGACGCGGCGCGCCGCTTTGTCGAGGTCGGCAACGGACGCGGGCTCGAGGCCACAGTCGTGCCCGCCATGCTCGTGGATCGTGCTGGCCTGCTGTGGATTGGCTCGCGCGAAGGCCTGTATCGCTACGACGGCTATGTCGCCACCGCGTTCCGTCCGCTCGCCGACGACTCCGGAAGCGTCAGCGATATCGACATCCGCGCACTGTATGAGGCACGTAACGGCGCGCTCTGGGTGTCCACCAACACGGCTGGACTCAACCGCCTCGATCGCCGCACCGGTCGCTTCACACGCTACCGGCATGATTCTGCGGACACCCACTCGCTCAGTGACCCGAGCGTCTACGGCGTGGCCGAGGATGCGGCCGGTCGCATGTGGGTGGGCACGCAGCGAGGCCTCAACCGGCTCGACGCCGACGGACGGCGTTTCACCCGCTTCCTGCACGATCCGGGCCGCAGTGGCAGCCTGGCCAACGACTGGGTCTATGCGGTGCACGCTGGGCGCTCGGGTACGTTGTGGGTCGGCACCGTCGGCGGCGGCATCGATCGCTGGGACGACGCACGCAGTGAGTTCGTGAACCTGCTGCCGTCGGCGCTTACCCGCGGCAGTAGGCAACTCGACGACGTGTTTGCCTTGCACGAAGCCGCCGACGGACGGCTCTGGGCCGGCACTCGCGGCGGACTGGTCGTGATCGAACCGGCGCAGCGCACGGCACGGTTGATCGACCTGGCCGATGAGAAGGGCGCGCAGCCGCTGGTCACGTCGATGCACGCCGATGATTCAGGACGCCTGTGGGCGACGAC
>JANNGT010000045.1:0-22378 GCA_031404015.1 Gammaproteobacteria bacterium
GTTGATTTCGATGACCTTGCGAAAGAATTCGCCCGGCATCGTGCCCTCCTTGCCGACCATGCGCTTCGGCCAGCCGACGCCAGCGCAGGCCACGGCCAGGTTCAATCCACCGAGTACCGCAGCGGCCGAGGCCACGCTGGCGATAACCGCTGCTTCAGAGGTTACGTCGGCGTTGTGAAAGCTAGCGGTGGGGCCAAGCGCGCGGACTGCTTCGACGCCAGCCGTGTCGTTGACGTCGAGCAGGGCAACCTTGCCGCCTGCCGCAACGATCATTTCTGCAACCGCGAGCCCCAGGCCCGAGGCACCGCCGGTCACGATCGCGCGAGTGTCGCTGATCTGCATGGTCACATCCGCAGGCCGCCGTCCACGTCGACGCAACGACCGGAAAAGAAGTCGTTCTCGACGATGTACACGGCCGTGTGTGCGATTTCCTCTACGAGCCCTAGACGTTTGAGCGGCACGGGAGCGGTCATCTTGTCGAGCATCTCTGGCGGCATGCCCGAGAGAATGTCGGTCTTGATGAAACCGGGCGCGATCGCGCCAGCGCGAATGCCGAAACGTGCCAGTTCCTTGGCCCACGTCGTCGCCATCGCGGCCACGCCCGCCTTGGCAGCGGAGTAGTTGCTCTGGCCTGCGTTGCCCGCACGCGAAATGCTCGAGATGTTGATGATGACGCCGCCTTGCCCAAGCTTGACCATGCGCTCGGCGGCTTCGCGGCCGCACAGGAACACACCGGTCAGGTTTACGTCGATGACCGCCTGCCACTGCGCAAGGGACATCTTGCTCACGATTGCGCCGTCTTTAACCTTGATCAGCACCGCATCCTTGATGATGCCCGCGTTGTTGACCAGTACGTCCAGGCGGCCGTGCGTCGCGATGATTTCGTCCATCGCTCGGATCACCTCGTCTTCCTTTGCGACGTTGAGCGCATGTCCGCTCGCCTTGACGCCGCGAGACTCGAACTCGGCACGCGTAGCATCGAGGTCAGCCTGGTTCAGGTCGAGCAGCGCGAGCGTCGCGCCGCGTTCGGCGAAAGCCCTGGCGATGGCCTTGCCAATCCCGCGCGCTCCGCCGGTGACGACCGCGACCTTACCGTGCAATTGCATGGATGCCTCTACAGTTCGGCGAATCAGACCAGCTCGATCGTCACGGCGCAGGCTTCACCGCCGCCGATGCACTGCGAGGCAACGCCACGGCGCAGCCCGCGCTTGCGCAGCGCGTACAGCAGCGTCGTGATCAGGCGGGCGCCCGTCGCGCCGACGGGATGGCCCAGCGCACACGCACCGCCGTTGACGTTGACGATGTCGTGGCCGAGGCCAAGGTCCCGCATCGCCGCCATCGCCACGCACGCGAACGCTTCGTTGATCTCGAACAGGTCGACGTCGGATACTTTCCAACCGGCGCGATCGATGGCCTTCTGCATCGAGGGGCCCGGAGCCGTCGTGAACCATTCAGGCGCCTGCGCGTGGCTCGCATACGAGACGAGCCGCGCGAGCGGTGTCAGGCCCGCGGCTTTCGCAGCAGACTCACTGGCGATGATCAGCGCGGCCGCGCCATCCGAGATCGACGACGACGAGGCGGCCGTCACGGTCCCGTCCTTGCCGAACGCGGGCTTCAGCGTCGGGATCTTGTCGATGTCGAGCTGGAACGGCGTCTCGTCGGTGGCAACGACCTGTTCACCCTTGCGGGTCTTGATCGTCACCGGCGCGATTTCACTCACGAAGTCGCCGTTTTTCGATGCGCTCTGCGCGCGGCGCACGGACTCTGCTGCGAAGGCGTCCTGGTCGGCGCGGCTGAACCCGTACTTCGCCGACGTCGCATCCGCGAAACATCCCATTGCCTTGCCGTCCCACGGGCTCTGCAAGCCGTCGTAAAACATGTGGTCATAGATTTCGGCGTGGCCCATGCGGTAGCCGGCGCGTGCTTTCAGCATCAGGTACGGCGCGTTGGTCATCGACTCGAGCCCGCCCGCCATGACGATGCCGGCGGAGCCCGCGCGGATCTGGTCGGCTGCCATCATCACGGCCTTCATGCCGGACCCGCACATCTTGTTGACCGTGGTGGCGGGCACGCTCACTGCGATGCCCGCGCCCACGGCAGCCTGACGCGCCGGCGCCTGGCCGAGCCCGGCCGGCAGCACGCAACCAAAGATCACTTCGTCGATGGCGTCCGGTGACAGGCCCGAATCGCGCAACGCAGCCGCGGCCGCGGCGCTGCCGAGTGCCGTGGCGGAGACCGGGGCAAAGATGCCCTGGAAAGCACCGATGGGGGTTCGGCGTGCAGCGGCGATGACGAGCGATTCAGTCATGGGGTGTCGTCCTGGTCATGGGTGTCGTCCTGCAAGAGGCTGCGGAGGGCTGGTGCCAGAAGTCGCAGGAGTGTACGCCTCGTTCTTTTTGCAGCGCAAGAAAAGGCCGGCAGGAAAGCCGGTCAAGCAGAACGCGGCGCCAGGCCGTGTTCCAGGAACTGCACGAACGCCTCGGCCACCTCGGCAGACGAAAGCGTGCGACCCGCGCGATACCAGTGCGCGATCCAGTTGAGCGCGCCGGCAATCGCGAAGGCCGCGAGTTTCGTGTCCGTCACGGCGATCGAGCCGTCGGCCATGCCAGCCTGCAGCAAGCCACGAATGCCCCGGTCTATCTCGGACTTGAGCGTCCGCACCTGCGCGCTGAGGTCAGGACCGAGATCCTGGTGTTCAGCGCGCACCATGCACCACCCGTACTCGGAAGCGATGGCTACGGCGTAGTCACGGACGACTTCGCGCAGGCGATCCCGACCCGTGCCCTGCATCTGCTCGGCACGGCGCAGGGCGTCTCGAATCGGCTCGAGTCCAGCCAGGAAACACTCGAACAGCAGTTGTTCCTTGTTCGCGACGTAGTAGTAGATGGTCGGCTTGGTGACGCCGAGCGCTGCTGCGACATCGTCGAGCGATGTGTTGTGATAGCCCCGCTCGTCGAATGCCCGGGCCGCCGTACGAATGACGGCTTCGCGTTTGCTGCCATGGTCCTGTCGGCGACGGCGGCCGCGCCAGGCGGCTGCGGGGTCGACTTCTATGGGGGTCAGCGTTGGAATGCTGTCTGGCATGACAAAGGGCGGTTGACGGCGGGTAGGGGCCTAATCATACTGCTGAGTAAGATTCTACTCAACAGTAACTTTTGCCGGGTCATGACCCGGTGGCTGGAGAACGCAGATGTCCGCACCCTCGACTGCCCGCCGTGATGGCGAATCGCAACAGGCTGCCGGCACGACAGGCGAGTCTGCGCCGCTGCGCTTCGTGAGCGCCGCGTCCCTGTTTGACGGCCATGACGCCGCGATCAACATCATCCGCCGACTGTTGCAGGCCCATGGCGCAGAGGTTGTGCACCTGGGGCACAACCGCAGCGTCGCGGACATCGTCCGTGCGGCGATCCAGGAAGACGCTGACGGCATCGCCTGCAGTTCGTATCAGGGCGGGCACGTCGAATATTTCAAGTACATGGTCGACATGCTCAAGGAACTCGACGCATCGCACATCCGCATCATCGTGGGTGGCGGCGGCACGATCGCGCCGCACGAGATCGAGGAACTCGAGGCTTACGGCGTCGAGCGCATCTACACGCCGGAGGACGGTCGCAAGCTCGGCCTCAACGGCATGATCGATGACGTGTTTGCGCGCGTGCGCCGGGCTACGCGTGCTGCGTTTGAATTCGGCCCGGTTGGCCCGCGTGACCAGCAGCAGATCGGGCGCACGATCTCCGCGCTCGAGCGCGGTGAAACGGAGACCTCATTCAGCGAGACCCTGCGTCGCGCGGTCAGCCGTGCGACGAGGCGGACCCCTGTCGTCGGCATCACGGGCACCGGCGGGGCGGGAAAGTCCTCGCTGACCGACGAACTGCTGATGCGGTTCGTGCGGCAGTTCCCCGACCGCAACATTGCCGTCATCGCGATGGATCCCACGCGTCGTCGCAGCGGCGGCGCGCTGCTCGGTGATCGCATACGCATGAACTCACTTGCGGCCGAGCAGCTGTTCATGCGCTCGCTGGCGACGCGGCGACAGCACCTCGCGACCAGCGCCGTGCTGGCGGACGTGCTGAACCTGCTCAAGTACGCAAATTTCGACCTGGTCGTCGTGGAGACGGCCGGCATCGGCCAGAGCGATTCCGAAATCGTCGATCTGGTCGACGTACCGATGTATGTGATGACCAGCGAATACGGTGCGGCGAGCCAGCTGGAGAAGATCGACATGCTCGACTTCGCCGACCTCGTCGCGTTGAACAAGTTCGAGAAACGCGGTGCCGAAGACGCCCTGCGCGACGTACGCAAGCAGTGGCGTCGCAATCGCGTCGAGTTCAAAAGGCCGGACGACGAGGTGCCGGTTTTCCCGACGATCGCCAGCCGCTTCAATGACCCGGGCGTCAACCGGTTGTTTGCGGCGCTCTGCGCGCGGCTCGATGAGAAGGTCAGCGGCGACAAGCGTTGGGTTGTGTTGGATCCAGGCCCGACGACCCTCGTGGAGCGGCATGCGCTGGTGCCGGCCACGCGCAGTCGGTATCTCGCGGACATCGCGGGCAGTGGTCGTCGCGCGCAGGAAGGCGTCGAGCACCGTTCGCACGCGGCAAGCCGTGCGCAAAGTCTGTACGAGGCGTTGCGTACCCTTGGATGTGGCGCGCTGCCCGAGCCGCTCGAACGCTACAGCGCCTCCGGGCTGGCTGACACCAGCGTTGACGCAGCAGTCTTGCGCTTGCGTGCTGCGTACAACGACTCACTCGAAGCCGTGGGCAACGAGGGACTGGCCTTGTTGCGCCAGTGGCCGACACTGGCGAAATCGGCGACAGACGAACAGTTCGTATACTCGGTGCGTGGCAAGGAAATCCGCGGCGAAAATTACGTCGAGACGTTGAGCCACAACAAAGTGCCCAAGCTTGCCGTGCCACGCTACCGCGACTGGGGCGAGCAACTGACGTTCCTGCTTAAGGAAAACCTGCCGGGTCATTTTCCCTACACGGCCGGTGTGTACCCGTATCGCCGCGAAGAAGAAGACCCGACTCGCATGTTCGCGGGGGAGGGCGGTCCCGAACGCACCAACCGTCGTTTCCATTACGTCGCGGGTGGCCACGGGGCCGCGCGGCTATCAACGGCGTTCGATTCGACGACGCTGTACGGCGAAGACCCGGATGTGCGTCCTGACATCTATGGCCGCATCGGCAACTCTGGCGTGTCGATCGCGACGCTCGACGACATGAAGAAGCTCTACTCAGGCTTCGACCTGTGTGCGCCGACGACGTCGGTCTCGATGACGATCAATGGTCCCGCCCCGATGATCCTCGCGATGTTCATGAACACCGCGGTCGACCAGCGCATCGAAAAGCACCTGCGGGCAACCGGCCGGTGGGACGCCGCGCAGAAGCAGATCGATGCGATGTTCAAGGATCGTCCGCGCCCGACGTACAAGGGGGAACTGCCGGCGAACCATGACGGCTCAGGCCTCGGCCTGCTGGGCGTGACCGGCGATCAACTCGTCGATGTCGAGACCTATCAAAAAATCCGCAAGGAGGCACTGTCGCTGGTGCGCGGCACGGTGCAGGCCGATATTCTCAAGGAGGACCAGGCCCAGAACACCTGCATTTTCTCCACGGAATTCGCGCTGCGCATGATGGGCGACGTGCAGCAGTTTTTTACGGACAACGACGTCCGCAATTTTTATTCCGTGTCGATCTCGGGCTATCACATCGCCGAGGCCGGCGCGAATCCGATCTCGCAACTCGCATTTACGCTCGCGAACGGCTTCACGATCACAGAGTATTACCTTGCCCGCGGCATGAAGATCGACGACTTCGCGCCGAACCTGTCGTTCTTTTTCTCGAACGGCATGGATCCCGAGTACGCGGTGATCGGGCGCGTGGCACGCCGCATCTGGGCGCGTGCGATGCGCGACCTCTATCGCGCAGGGCCGCGTGCGCAGATGCTGAAGTACCACATCCAGACGTCGGGCCGCAGCCTGCACGCGCAGGAGATCCAGTTCAACGACGTGCGCACGACGCTGCAGGCGCTGTACGCGCTGTTCGACAACTGCAACAGCCTGCACACCAACGCGTATGACGAAGCGATCACGACGCCTACGGAAGAGTCTGTGCGCCGTGCAGTCGCGATCCAGTTGATCATCGGCAAGGAACTGGGGCTCAACAAGACCCAGAATCCGTGGCAGGGCTCGTTTGCGATCGACCAGCTGACGGACCTGGTCGAAGAGGCCGTTTATCGCGAATTCGACAGCATCTCGGAGCGCGGCGGCGTGCTCGGCGCGATGGAGACGATGTACCAGCGTGGCAAGATCCAGGAAGAATCGCTGTACTACGAACAGCTGAAGCACGACGGCACGCTGCCCATCATCGGTGTCAACACGTACCTCGCGAAGGAAGGATCGGACGACGAGATCCGCAATGCGCAACTGATCCGTTCGACGGAAGAGGAAAAGCGGGACCAGGTGGCGGCGGTGCGCGCATTCCTCGAACGCAATGCCGAGCAGCGTCCTGCGGTCCTTAATCGTCTGCAGCAGCAGGCGGCGCTGGGCGGCAACGTGTTCGCCGAGCTCATGGAGGCGGTGAAGGTCGCGTCCCTTGGCTCGATCTCGCACGCGCTGTACCAGGTGGGCGGGCAGTACCGGCGGAGCATGTAAGCGCGAAGCCGCGGTTCGACACGCGGTGGCGGGCAATCGTTGAGGCTCGAGGGGTCGGATTCAGTTCGGCGGGATGCGTAAACCCATCCATGGGGCTCCGGCGCCGCGTCCATGCGGCGCACGGCCCGCCGAACTGAAATCCAACCCCGCGAGCCTCTTGGTCGCGCGCGATGCGCGCGACATCCGCGGCGCTAGCGCTTCCTCCCGCCGGGTTCCTGGGCCGGGCCGTCCGCGACAGGGACGTCGCGGCTTGTGCCCTTTAGGGTGCGGAGCCCCATGTATGGGTTTACGCGACCCGGCCCGGAACCCGGCGGGAGGAGGCGCTAGCTCCGCTAAGTGGCGCACTTGCCGTGACGCCTAACCGTGCCGACTGATTTCAGCGCGAGCGAGCCGGCGCCGCCGCCAGTTCCGCGAGATCCGGTTCTCCGATGTGCCCGAGCATCGCAACCCGCGCATCGTCACGCAGTCTCTCGGGCGAGCGCGCTCCGGCCTCGATCGCAGGCAGGATCTGCACGTGGATCACGCCCGGGTGCGGAGCGAATGCGCCGTTCGGCATCGATCGCCGCGCCCCATGGATCACTGCCGGCACCAGCGGCAGGCCGCCCCGTCCTGCGGCAACGAAGGCGCCGACGTGAAAGCGTTTCAGGCCCACGACCGAATCGAACGTGCCCTCGGGGAAGAACACCAGCGAATGGCCTTGCCCCGCGCGTTTCATGACCCGGCGTGCGTCGCGTTGTCTGCCTCCCTGCGTGTGGCGGTCGACGAACTCGGAGCCGATGCGACGCAACAGCAATCCCACGATAGGCAACCCGGACGCTTCGCGCTTGATTACGAAGCTGAATCTCGGAGGCAGCGCGGCTTTCATCACGACACCGTCGAGGTAGCTCGAATGGTTTGCGACCAGCACGCATGAACCGGCCGGCAGGTGTTCAGTTCCGGTGACTCGCAGCCGCACGAATGCAAGCGTGAGCCACGTGCGTGCGATCCAGCGTGTCGACACGCGGCGCAACCTCAGCGTGGGCAGCACCAATGCGAAAACGGCCGCCACCGTAACCAGCACGAACAGCGCCATGAGCGAATACGGCACGTAGACGAGCCTGAGGCCGGCGCGCGCAGCCCGGGCGAACACGCCGGAGAAGCCTGCCGGCATGGGTTCAGTGGGGTGCGAATTCGTGCGCAAGGTCGCGGTGATCCGTGGCGTGGTTGGGAGACACTGCAGGCGGCGCGCAGCGGCGGAGGCAGGCAGTCTGCCGCGCCGCAGGGATTCTGTGAATCAGTTCCGGTTATGTTAATGCCGCCGAGGAACTGTGAGAGGGGTCACGACGGCGACTGGAATACGGCTCGCATACTGCGCGCTACGTACTCCGAGAGGTTCCATGAGCACTGCAGTCAAATCGGGCTTCCTGACTGGCGCGCGCAGCAGCAGCGGCGGCAGCGATGCGTCCCAGCGTCCGGGGCCGATCGATCGGTTTCTCGACGCTGTGTGGATGGAGCGAGGTCTCTCACCAAACACGCTCGCGGCGTACCGGGCCGATCTCACCGCGCTCGAGCGCTGGCTGTTCGAGCGCTCTGGCGACCTTGAAAACGCCCAGCGTGGCGACATCCTCAGTTTCATGGCGTCCCGCGTGCAAGCGGGCGCGCGTCCCCGCTCGACTGCCCGGCAGCTATCAAGCTTCCGACGCTTCTACCGTTACCTCGTGCGAGAGAACGCGCTGCGTGAGGATCCCACCGCACAGATCGCGATGCCCAAGGTCGGGCGTTCATTGCCGAAGTCGCTGCTGGAGGAGGAAGTCGAGGCCCTGTTGGCCGCTCCTGCCGTCAGCGATCCGCTGGGGCATCGCGATCGCACCATGCTCGAGGTGCTGTACGCCACGGGACTGCGAGTTTCCGAGCTCGTGAACTGCAAGCTTGCGCAGGTGAACCTGAATCAGGGCGTGCTGCGCATCGTCGGCAAGGGCGACCGCGAGCGGCTGATTCCGCTGGGTGAGGAAGCCGTGCAGTGGGTGCAGCAGTTCCTGCTGGGCCCGCGCGTCGAGATCCTGCTCGAGCGGCAGACGGACTACCTGTTTCCCACGCGCCGCGGGGACCGCATGACGCGGCAGGCGTTCTGGCACATCATCAAGCGCTACGCGCGCAAGGCCGGCGTCCAGAAGGAACTTTCGCCGCACACGTTGCGCCACGCATTTGCGACGCACCTGCTGAATCACGGCGCCGACTTGCGCGTGGTGCAGATGCTGCTGGGCCATAGCGACTTGTCGACGACGCAGATCTACACGCACGTCGCCAGCGCGCGTCGGAAGGACCTGCCTTCGCAGCACCATCCGCGCGGCTGATTCCGCCGCGAGCTCTGCTAGACTCCGCCCGCCCGGGATGGTCTGTCGGGTTGCTGGCGTCAGGGAGACTGAACCTGCGCCAACGGCGACTGTCCTAGCATCCACACACCCACGGATAGATAAGTCGCATGCGCCGCAGCTCCTTTTTTGCCCAATCGTTCGCCAATTCCCGCTGGTCCCTGGCAGCGATCGCGATCTGGTGCGCGCTCGTGCTGATCGCGCCCATCTCGTATTCCCAGGCGGCCACCGCTGCAGACAAGGCGGCTGCGGCCCCCAAGCCGGCTTCGGCTGGCAAGACCACGCCGGCAACAGCACCCATCCCTGCCGACGTGCGCGCGCGCGTCGTCGCCAAATTGCCGGGCGCACAACCGGGCGATGTTGCGGCCTCGCCCATTCCGGGCGTGTATGAAGTGACGATGGGCGGTGTCATCGCCTATGTCAGCGGCGACGGCAAGTACCTGCTCAGCGGCAACGTCTACGACCTCGACTCACAGGTCAACCTGACTGCATCACGACGCAATGCGGCGCGCGCGAAGGCTCTCGCGGCAGTGTCGGAGAGCAACATGATCGTGTTCGGTCCGGCGAACGCCAAGATGACCGTCACCGTGTTTACCGACATCGATTGCGGATACTGTCGCAAGTTCCACAACCAGATAGCCGAAGTAAACAAGGCGGGCGTGCGCGTTCGTTACCTGTTGTATCCCCGCACTGGGCCGGACACCGAGTCCTGGGCCAAATCGGAACAGGTGTGGTGCGCGACGGACCGCCGCGAAGCGCTGACGCGAGCGAAGAAAGGCGAGCCGATCAAGGGCAAGTCCTGCGGGGATGCCGCAATCAAGACCCAGTACGAGCTGGGTTCGGACCTGGGCGTGGAAGGCACGCCGGCCGTTTTCACGCAAAACGGCGATTACATCGGTGGCTTCCTGTCGCCGACGGAGCTCGTCCAGGCGATCCAGGAATCCGCAAAAACCTCAGTCGCGGCGCGCTGAGCGCCGTCGACGCGCTGGTCAGCGTTGCAGCTGGCTGAGCTTGCCAGGGACACCGTCCCATTCCTTGGCATCGTCAGGCGCGTCCTTCTTTTCGGTGATCACAGGCCATTGCTTGGCCAGGTCCGCATTGAGTTTGCGGAAGTCCTGCTGCGCGGCGGGCAGTTCCTCTTCGGAGAAAATGGCCTCGGCCGGACACTCCGGCTCGCACAGCGTGCAGTCGATGCACTCGTCCGGGTCGATCACCAGCATGTTCGGACCTTCGTGAAAACAGTCCACCGGGCAGACTTCCACGCAGTCCATGTATTTGCACTTGATGCAGTTTTCCGTGACGACAAAGGTCATCGGTCTCTCCGGGCATTTCTGACGACGAATTGCAACGAGTTTGCCGGCGGCGCTTGCCGGCGGCGGCCGCGTATTCTGCCAAAGCCATGCCGCAGCGCAATCAATTCCTGCCTAGGCCGCAGGTTGCTTGCGGTAATCAAGTGCTGCGAAATGATGCTTTTCGACACCTGCGCGACGGTCTTCGAAATAGCGCTTGAGCGCGAAATCAACGCTGCGGAACGCAAGGTCGGACCAGGGTATTTCGTCCTCGTGGAACAAGCCCACTTCGAGGCTTTCCGGGCTGGGGCCGAAATGCGGATCCGGTAGTTTCGCACGGAACATCACGTGGACCTGGTCTGCATGCAGCACGTGCACCACGGCCAGCAGCGAACCGATCTCGACGCGCGCTAGCGCTTCTTCGAACGACTCACGCCTCGCGCCGTCCTGCGTCGTTTCCCCGTTCTCCATGAAGCCCGCGGGTATGGTCCAGTAACCGAGGCGCGGCTCGATCGCGCGCTTGCACAGCAGGATGCGGCCCGCGTGCTCTGGCACGCAGCCCACGATCAGCTTGGGGTTCTGGTAATGGACGACGTTGCAATGGGAACAGACGAAACGCGCGAAGTGGTCGCCTTCGGGCGTGCGCAGCGAGACCGGATTGCCACAATCGGAACAAAACTTCATCAGGGGTACCATTGGTGCCGGGAGAGGGAATCGAACCCTCACGAGTGTTTAGCTCGCCGGATTTTGAGTCCGGTGCGTCTACCAGTTCCGCCATCCCGGCGCGGGGTTGCGAAGCTTACCCGATCATGACGCCCGGGGTGGAAAAGTTCGAATAATCATGCCGTTAACCGCGCCAAACGATGCGGACGCGCCCTGCAAAGCCGGCCTCGCGGAACTCGGTACAATAGCGCCGGTCCTAAAGCTCGCGTCGCCTCTGCGCGGCCGACCCCCGTGCCGGAGACCGACCGCAGCATGCCACGTTCCTTTTTGACTCGGCTGGCTCCCCTGCTGGTCGCTGCTGCGTTCATCCCGGCCGCTGCGATGGCTGGCGCGGCGCAGCCCGCGTTGGCCGATACCCTCACGTCGGCCGCTCCCTCCGCCAACCCCAAAGTGCTGGCGCTCGCCGCCCGAGCGGCCGAGTGCGCACGTAACAAGGGTGTGTTGGACGGCTTTCGTCACCTTGCCGTGATCGATTACTCGCTGCCGTCCACGCAGCCCCGGCTGTGGGTGTTCGACATCGAGCGCGGCCGACTGATGTTCCAGGAACTCGTCGCCCATGGGCGCAACACAGGTGACGCCCGCTCGGAACGCTTTTCGAATGCCGAAGGCAGCCACATGTCGAGCATCGGGCTGTTCAAGACGCTGCAGACTTACTACGGCAGCAATGGTTATTCGCTGCGGCTCAGCGGGCTGGATCCCGGCTTCAACGACAACGCGCTCTCCCGTGCAATCGTCATGCACGGCGCGCCGTACGTCAGCAGCGCAATAGCCGAACGGCTCGGTCGACTGGGGCGCAGCTGGGGCTGTCCCGCCTTGCGGCCCGAAGTTGCGCGCACCGTCATCGACACCCTGAAAGGCGGTGCATTGCTGTTTGCGTACTATCCGGACAGCAAGTGGCTCGCCGAGTCGCCGTATTTCCAGTGCGACGCGCCAGCGAACCGCACGCTGGCGGCCAATACACAAGCCGCCAACGAGGGTTGATCGCGGTGCAGCGCGCCCGCAGTCAAGTCGCGACGTCGACTTGCGACCTTTTCCGGTCGGGCTGCATCTAACCCTGTGATGTCTGCTTTTCTCGATTCCGCCATCGATCCTGCGACCGTCGAGCGCGCACGCGCCGGAGACGGCGCAGCGCTTGAGGCGGTCTACCGTGCCTTCGAGGTGCCAGTGCGAACCCTGGCGAGACGCATTGTCACGCCGCGCGCTGCGGCGGACGACATCGCACAGGACGTCTTCGTGGACCTGATCACACGGCTGCACCAGTATGAGGGCCACGGGTCGTTTGCCGGTTGGGTGCGCGCAATCGCAGTGTCACGCTGCCTGATGCATCTGCGTTCGCCGTGGCAACGCAGCAGGCGCTGGCTCGACGGCACTTTCGAGGACTGGCTCGGCGCCGGTGTGGCTGATGCGGCTGGCCCCACGACGGACCACACCAATAGTGGCGCCGATGCGATCGATCTCGAGCGTGCGCTGGCGCAACTCGGCGGACCCGCGCGCGCCGTCGTGTGGCTGCACGACGTCGAAGGCTACACACACGCGGAAATCGGCGAGCTGTTCGGGGCCTCCGCAAGCTTTTCCAAGTCGCAGCTGGCCCGGGCGCACGTGCGCCTGCGCCGACTGCTGCAAGCAGAAGGAGACGGGTCGCCATGCCTTCCCGTGTCGAGCACGCCATGACCATCATTGCCCGGTTACGAGCGCTGCCTGCGGCGCCGTCGCGCCCGGGCGGCTGGGCAGATGTCCAGGCGCGCCTCGCGGCGCGGCAAGCCGCAGGCGCACGTGGTGCGGTTGTGTGGCGTCTGGCAGCTGCCGCATCCGTCGCGCTGATCGCCGTCGTTGCAACCTTGCGTGTCGCCGGCTTTGCACTCGAAAGTCCACGCGCGTTGGCGACCGAACTCACGCCCCAGACCGCAGAACAGGCGGTGGAGCTCGATCGCGTCGCGCAACTGCGCCTGCAATCGGAGGCGCTCGAGCAGGTGCTGACTGTGATCGGTGAACGGCCGGCGGTGCAGCGCGCGGGCAGCAGCGTGCCGATCGATACGCTCGAGGTGCAAGTGCAGTGGCTCGATCACCAGATTTCTGTGGGGCAGGACGTGCTCGCACCCGGGTCCGTCGAGCGACTCTGGCGTCAGCGCGTCGATGCCATGAATTCCCTGGTGCGGCTGCGCTACGTCGAAGCGCAACGCATCGACATGTGAAACGGAGAAGCGACATGCCAAACCACTCACCATTCGCGGTTGCACGCCCGTTGCTCGGCGCGCTGCTGACGGCTGCGCTGGGCTTCGCAACGGCGAGTCCCACGGCGCATGCGGCCGCGACCCAGGACAAGGCGCAGATGCAGAAGCAACTGGACGACGCACGCGGCCGGCTCGACGACGCGGCGCGCGACGTCGCCAACCTGTCACGCCAGCTCTACGGCGACGATATCGCCGAGATGATGCCGGGCCACGCGGGTCCGCCGCGCGGCTCGATGCTCGGCATCAACATCGGTGGCGGTGCCGAGCGTGTGGAGGGCGTCGAGGTGATGGGCGTCAGCCCGTCGGGGCCTGCCGAAACGGCAGGCTTGCGCAAGGGCGATGTGATCGTCGCGATCGATGGCAAGACGTTGCGCAAGTCCGGTGACAGCAATGCCGGGCGGCAACTGATCGATCATCTGCGCGCAGTGCAGCCAGGGCAGAAGGTCAAGCTCGATTACCTGCGGGATGGCAAAAAGGCCTCCACCGCTGTGACGACGGTGCCGGCTGAACCACCCATGATCCGCGCGATGCGTGAGCGCCTGCCGATGCTCGAGGGGATGGCCCTGCCGCAAGGCCTGGAAGATTTGTTGAATCCAGGTGGACGGGGCTTCCGTGCCCTCGAACTCGTGCCGCTCACGCCCAAGCTGGGCCAGTACTTTGGTGCGGACAAAGGCTTGCTGGTCGTCAAGGCGCCAGCTGCAGCGGGGCCTGCGCTGGAGGAGGGTGACGTGATTCTGGCGATCGACGGCCGCACGCCTGAGAACCCGCGACACGCGTTCCGCATCCTGGGCTCATACCAGCCGCAGGAGAAGGTCAAGGTGGAAGTGCTGCGGCAGCGCAAGCGCCTGGTCTTGGAAATCGAGTTACCCGATGTGGGGTCCCGCCCGCCGCCGCATCCCGGCTTCGTGCCGCCGGTTCCGCCCATGCCGCCGCAGGCGGCGCCCACCGGGGCCAAACCGGTCGTCGATTCCTGAGGCTGGGGGGTGTCTCTGCTAGCATGCGCGCCCTCATGCGGCGCACCGATTTTCAATTCGACCTGCCTGATGCGCTGATTGCGCGTCACCCTGCGCCCGAGCGCAGTGGCAGCCGCCTGCTGCACCTTACTGGCCTGACCGGGGCGGTGGTCGATCGGCAGTTCCGCGACCTGCCGGGCCTGCTGCGCCCCGGCGACCTGCTCGTATTGAACGACACACGCGTGATTCCTGCGCGGCTGCACGGGCACAAGCTCGACACTGGCGGCAAGGTCGAGCTGATGCTCGAGCGTCTCACTGGGCCCCGCAGCGCGATCGTACAGTTACGCGCGAGCAAGCCGGCGCGTGCGGGCGCGGTGATTGCACTGGGCGACGCAGGCGATACCGTGACGGTGGGCGACCGCGAGGATGACTTCTGGCGCGTCGAGTTCAGCCGCGATGCGCATGAGATATTCGAACGACTCGGCGAGATGCCGTTGCCGCCGTATGTTGCACGCGAAAACGAGCCCGCCGACCGTGAGCGTTACCAGACGGTCTATGCGAGGGAGCCGGGCGCGGTCGCCGCGCCCACGGCGGGCCTGCATTTTGACGAGGCCTTGTTGCAACGGTGCCGCGATTCGGGCGCGGAGTTCGCGTACGTCACCTTGCACGTGGGTGCGGGGACCTTTCAGCCCGTGCGCGTCGATGACATTGCGGAACACCGCATGCATGCAGAGCTTTGCGTCGTGCCCGCGGCCACGTGCGCTGCAGTGACGGCCACGCGTGAGCGCGGCGGTCGCGTCATCGCGATCGGCACCACGGCGGTGCGCTCGCTCGAAAGCGCTGCAGCGAGCGGCGTGCTGCAACCTTATGCCGCCGAAACGCGGTTGTTCATCACGCCGGGCAAACGGTTCAACGTCGTGGACGCAATGATCACGAATTTCCACCTGCCCGAGTCCACGCTGCTGATGCTCGTCAGCGCATTTGCCGGGCGCGAAAACGTGCTGGCTGCCTATGCCCACGCGGTCGAGCAGCGTTACCGGTTTTTCAGCTACGGCGATGCGATGTTCCTCGAACCGATGCCAGACGCGCTCGAAAAGGAGGCGGCTCGTGCAGTTTGAATTGCTCAGCGCCGACGGTGCGGCACGGCGCGGCCGCCTGCACCTGAGTCACGGGATCGTCGAGACACCGGTGTTCATGCCGGTGGGCACGTACGGCACCGTGAAGGCAATGACGCCCGAGGAACTCACCGGGCTCGGCGCGCAGATCGTCCTCGGTAACACGTTCCACCTGATGCTGCGGCCCGGTGCTGACGTCATCCGCGCGCACGGCGGCCTGCACGGCTTCATGCACTGGTCGGGCCCGATCCTGACCGACTCTGGCGGCTTCCAGGTCTTCAGCCTCGCGGGTCTGCGCAAACTCACCGAGGCCGGCGTGAACTTCCGTTCGCCGGTCAACGGCGACGCCGTGTTCCTCAGCCCTGAGATCTCGATGCAGGTGCAGGCGGCGCTCAACTCCGACATCGTCATGGCATTCGACGAGTGCCCACCGTATCCCGCCACCGAGCAGCAGGCACGGACGTCGATGGAGTTGTCGATGCGCTGGGCGCGTCGCAGCCGCGACGAGTTTGCGCGTCTGGGCAATCCCAACGCGCTGTTCGGCATCGTGCAGGGCGGCACGTTCATGGGCCTGCGCCATGAATCGCTCGCCAAGCTGGTGGAAATCGGGTTTGAGGGCTATGCCGTGGGCGGGCTCGCGGTCGGCGAGCCGGCAGCGGAGCGCAATGCGGTGCTGGAAGAACTGACGCCGGCGATGCCCCGGGACAAGCCTCGCTACCTGATGGGTGTGGGCACCCCCATGGACATTGTGCAAGCCGTCGCTCGCGGCATCGACATGTTCGATTGCGTCATGCCCACCCGCAACGCCCGCAACGGGCACCTGTTCACGTCGCAGGGGGTCATCAAGATCCGCAATGCGGGGCACCAGTCGGATACCACCCCCCTGGACCCGAACTGCGCTTGCTACACCTGCCGGAACTACAGCCGGGCTTACCTGCGGCACCTCGACCGCTGCAATGAAATCCTCGGGTCAAGGCTCAATTCGATCCACAACCTGCATTATTACTTGTCGCTGATGGGGCGGATCCGGGCTGCGCTGGACGTGGGTCGGTTCGAGGCGTTCGTGGGGGAATTCCTGGCCAGCCCGGAGGCCGGTCCTGAGGCAGGCGCGGGGCCCGGTTCGGCGATGGCCGCCACCTCGTCCGACCCTCGGGTATAATCGGCGGTCAATTTTTAAGCATGACCCTCTATTGGGGGCGACAGGAGTTCTGATGGACTGGTTGATTGCAAGCGCCCATGCCCAGGCCGCGACGGGTGGCCAGCCGAACGCGCTGCTGCAGATGTTGCCGCTGGTGCTCATCTTTGTCGTGTTCTATTTCCTGTTGATCAGGCCGCAGGCCAAGCGCGCGAAAGAGCACAAGGGCATGGTGGC
Source organism: Gammaproteobacteria bacterium (assembly GCA_031404015.1). Classification (GTDB taxonomy): domain Bacteria; phylum Pseudomonadota; class Gammaproteobacteria; order Steroidobacterales; family Steroidobacteraceae; genus RPQJ01. The sequence goes on from JANNGT010000045.1 coordinate 16,687, forward strand.
TGCACTTGGCGTCGGCGACGAAATCGCCACCGCGGGCGGCATCCTCGGCAAGGTCACGGAGACTTCGGACAGCTTCCTCACCGTCGAGATTGCCACGGGCGTACAGGTGAAGGTCCAGCGTCATACGGTCACCAGCGTGCTGCCCAAGGGCACCCTGAAGAGCGCCTGATCAGTCTCGTTCCCGGAGTTCGCGCATGCACAGTTACCCGGCCTGGAAGGTCTGGCTGGTCGTCATCGTCCTGCTCGCAGGCGCGCTGTTGGCCCTGCCCAACGTGTTCGGCGACGCGCCCGCCCTGCAGCTTTCGCGCAATGACCGCACGCCGGTCACCGCAGCAGGCAAGGAGCAGATCCTCGCCACGCTGCAGTCGAAGTCGGTCACGCCCGAAAGCGCCTACCTCGAGGGCGACCGTCTCGTGCTGCGCTTCGGCGCAGTAGACCTGCAGCTCAAGGCTCGTGACATCATGCTCGACGCCAGTGGGCGCGAATACCTCGCGGCACTGTCGCACGTGCCCCGCACGCCGGCGTGGATGCGAGCGATTGGCCTCAGGCCGATGAGCCTCGGCCTCGACCTGAGGGGCGGCGTGCATTTCCTGTACGAAGTGGACGTCAAGGGCGCAGTCACGCAATTGCTCACCAGCATGGAGCGGGACTATCGCCAGTTGCTGCGCAAGGAGCGCATTCCATTCACAAACGTCTCGACGGTTGGGGCGGATACGGTGCGCATCGAACTGCGCGACCCCGCCGACGCGGCGCGCGTCGTGTCGATTTTGCGCACGCAGGATCCCAACAGTGACATCAATGCAGGCAGTTTCGGGCAAAGCGGCACGGTCACGATCAGGCTGAATCCTGCGCAGATCAAGCAGCGCCAGGATTTCGCGATCCAGCAGAACATCACCACGTTGCGCAACCGAGTGGACGAACTCGGCGTGACGGAGCCGATCGTGACGCGCCAGGGCGTCGACCGGATCGTAGTCCAGCTGCCTGGTGTGCAGGACCCGAACGAGGCCCTGCGCGTGCTCGGTGCAACGGCCACGCTGGAGTTCCGGCTCGTCGATGACCAGGGCGACGCCGCGCAGGCCGACCGCACCAAGCGGGCGCCGTTGGGATCGAAGCTGTATTACTCACGTGACGGGCAGCCCGTGCTGCTGAAGCGCGAGATGATCGTATCCGGCGAGCAGCTGACCGATGCCAGCTCGGGCTTTCAGGACGGCGAACCGGCCGTCATGGTCACGCTCGACGCGCGTGGTGCGTCGCAGATGCTGGATACGACGCGCGCCAACCTCGGCCGCCCCATGGCGGTGGTCTTCATCGAGAAGAAGCGGGTCGCCGAAGGCCAGCCCTGCAAGGGCGTGCGCACGGCCACCGAGTGCACCGAGGAAGAGGTCATCAACGTCGCGACCATCCGCGGCGTGTTCAGCAGCAACTTCCAGATCACGGGCGTCATGGCGACCGAAGCCCGCGACCTTGCGCTGCTGCTGCGCGCCGGATCGCTGGCCGCGCCGCTGTACATCGTCGAGCAGCGCACGATCGGCCCCAGCCTCGGCCAGGACAACGTGAGCCGCGGCTTTACGGCCCTGCTCGTCGGCCTTGCCGGCATGTTTATCTTCCTGGCGGTGTACTACCGCAAGTTCGGCCTGGTCGCGAACCTGGTGCTGCTGACGAACATGGTGCTGCTGGTCGCGCTGATGTCGATGTTGCAGGCGTCGTTGTCGCTGCCGGGCATCGCCGGCATCGTGCTGACGGTCGGCATGGCCGCCGACGCGAACGTCCTGATTTTCGAGCGTATCCGCGAGGAGCTGCGCAACGGCATGAGTCCGCACGCAGCGATCAATGCGGGCTTCGAGAAAGCGTTTTCGGCCATTGCCGATTCCAACATCACGACGCTGATCGCCGGCATCGTGCTGTTCACGTTCGGCACCGGGCCGGTCCGCGGCTTCGCGGTCACGCTGTGCCTCGGCATCATCACCTCGCTGTTCAGCGCGATCCTGTGCAACCGGGTCTACATCCACCTGATCTGGGGCCGCCAGCGCAAGCTCGCGTCGCTCCCGATCTAAGGCAGCACCGCCATGGAATTTTTCAAGAAAAAAACCAGCATCGACTTCATGGGGAAGCGGTCGCGCTGGTACGCGATTTCCGCCATCCTGATCGTCGCGTCGCTGGCGCTCCTGCTGTTCCGCGGCCTGAACCTCGGCATCGACTTTACGGGCGGCGTGGTGGTGGAAGTGGCGTTCTCGCAACCCGCCGACCTCGACAAGGTGCGCGGCGCCCTCGCCTCCGAGGGGTACGGCGAGGCGGTGGTGCAGAGTTTCGGCACGTCCAGGGACGTGTTGATCCGGCTGCTGCCCGAAGACGGCAAAGACATCAATGCCGTCAGCCGGGACGTGCTGGCCGCCGTAAAGTCCTTTGATCGGACAGCGGAGCTGCGGCGCACCGAGGTGGTGGGTGCGCAGGTGGGCGCGGAACTTGCGGAGCAGGGTGCCCTCGCGGCGCTGTTCGCATTCCTGTTCATCATGGGTTACGTCGCGTTGCGGTTCCAGTGGAAGCTCGGCGTCGGTTCGATCGTCGCGGCCATGCACGATCCGATCATCATCCTGGGCCTGTTCGCTGCCACGCAGATGACGTTCGACTTGCCGGCACTGGCGGCGATCCTCGCGATCGTCGGCTACTCGCTCAACGATACCGTCGTCGTCTTCGACCGTATCCGCGAGCGCTTCGTGCTGACGCGAAAAGGCACTCCCGCCGAGATCATCAACCTTGCCATCAACGAAACCCTGTCGCGCACATTGATGACCAGCGTGACGACCATGACCGCGGTGTTGTCGTTGCTGCTGATCGCGGGCGACATGCTGCGTGGATTCTCGATCGCGCTCGCTGTCGGCGTCGTCGTGGGCACCTATTCGTCGATCTACATTGCGAGTTCGATCGCGCTCGACCTCAAGCTCACGGCCCGCGACCTGCTGCCCGTGCAGAAGGAAACCGACGCCGTGGACGAGATGCCCTGACGGGCGGGCGTAGCGGCGTGCGAAATTCCAGCGGCGAGAGCGGCCAGCGATGATGGAACTGGTCTGGGGTGGGTTCCTCGTCCTCTTCCTGGGCTTGCTGCTGCTCGATCTCAGCGTCCTGCACCGCGAATCCACCACGCTTTCCGTGCCGCAGGCATTGTTCTGGACGGCCGTCTGGATCAGCGTGGCGATGTCCTTTGCGGGTGTCGTCTACGGGCTGTACGAGTATCGCTGGCTGGATTTCAAGCCGGGGCCGGGCGTTGCGGACGGCACGGATGCCGTCCTGCAGTACGTCACGGGCTACCTGCTCGAATGGTCGCTTTCGGTCGACAACATTTTCGTCATCGCATTGATCTTCACGTACCTGAAGATCCCGACGCAATACCAATACCGTGTCCTCTTCTGGGGCATCGTCGGCGCCATCGTCCTGCGCGGTCTCATGATCGCGGCCGGCACGACGCTGCTGCATCGTTTCGACTGGATGTTCTACGTGTTTGGCGGCATCCTGCTGCTTTCCGCGTTGCGCATGCTGCGCGGCGGCGATGACGCGCACGACGTAGGCAACAGTTTCCCGGCCCGGCTGGTGCGACGTTTCGTGCCGGTCACCCCGACGCTGGAGGGTGCGAAATTTTTCGTACGGCAGGATGGCCGCCTGTTCGCCACGCCGCTGTTCGTCGCCCTCGTGATGGTGGAGCTGACCGACGTCGTCTTCGCCGTCGACTCGATTCCGGCGATCCTTGCCGTAACGCGCGACCCGTTCCTGGTGTTCACTTCGAACGCTTTTGCGATTCTGGGCCTGCGCTCGCTGTACTTCGCGGTCGCCGGCCTGATGGCGATGTTCCGCTACCTGCGCTACAGCCTGGTGCTGATCCTCGCGTTCGTCGGCATGAAGATGCTGCTCATGGAGCACTTCCACGTGCACAACCTGGTGTCGCTCGGCATCATCCTCGGCACGCTGGGCTTCGGAATTCTCGCGTCGGTCATCGCGGCACGCCGTGACGCGGCCACGGGTACCGGGCCTGGCAAGGACTCCTGAGGGGCGCGCGACGCTTTTCAGCGCCCCGTGTTGCGCAACGCGCTGTGGCGGAAGCCGTAGAACACGTAGATGAGGACGCCGAGCGCGGTCCAGATGCCGAGTCGCAACCACGTGTCGTGGGGCAGCGAAACCATCATCGCCGAGCAGATCAATGCGCCGCCGACGCAGACGAGCCAGGGCGCGCGCACGCGGAACGGGCGGGGCAGTTCCGGCCGCGTGTAACGCAGGACGAGCACCCCGATGCACACGGTCGTGAACGCAAGCAGTGTGCCGATCGAGACGAGTTCTCCCAGGATCGTCACGGGAAACAACCCGCCGATCAGCGCCGCCAGCGTGCCGGTGATCAGCGTGCCGATGTGCGGCGTCTTGTGCCTCGGATGCACCTTGCCGAAGAACCTGGGCAGCAGGCCGTCTTGCGACATGGCGTAGAAGATGCGCGGCTGGCCGAGCAGCATGACCAGCATCACCGATGTCATGCCCGCGATGGCGCCGAGCTTGATCCAGCCCGACAGCCACGAAAGCTCCGGATGCCGATCCAGTGCCAGGGCGACGGGTGCGGCAGTGCCCAATTGGCTGTAGTGCACCATGCCGGTGAGCACAGCCGACATCGCGATGTACAGGATGGTGCACACCACGAGGCTGCCCATGATGCCCATCGGCATGTCGCGCTGCGGGTTCTTTGCTTCCTGCGCCGCTGTTGAGACCGCGTCGAACCCGATGTAAGCGAAGAAGATGATGCCGGCGGCCTGGAACACTCCGCTCCAACCGAACTTGCCGAACTCGCCGGTGTTGGCCGGGATGAACGGCTGCCAGTTGGCGCCGTCGACGACCCACATGCCGAAGCCGATGAACAGCACGATCACCGCGACCTTGATTGCGACGACCACCGCGTTGAACCGCGCCGACTGGTGGATGCCGACGTAGCAAAGCGCGGTCATCGCTGCGATGACCAGCACGGCCGGCAGGTTGATGATGGCCCCCGTGCGCACGATCTCGAAATGACCTGCTCCCTTGGTGAGCGGCGCATTCGTGAGCGCGTCCGGCAGGTGGAAGCCGAGTTGCTCGACGAGGCTCACGACGTAGCCGGACCAGCCGACCGCGACGGTGGCGGCGGCGAACAGGTATTCGAGGATCAGGTTCCAGCCGATGAACCAGGCCACGCCCTCGCCGAGCGTTGCATACGAGTACGAATACGCACTGCCAGACACGGGGATCATCGCCGAGAACTCGGCATAGCACAGACCGGCCAGCGCGCAACCGACGCCCGCGATCAGGAACGAGATGACGAGCGCAGGCCCCGCGTGATTGGCTGCGGCCGTGCCCGTGAGCACGAAGATACCCGTGCCGATGATGGCGCCGATGCCGAGCAGGACGAGGGCGCGCGCGTCCAGCGTGCGGGACAGCTCGTTGCCGGCCTCGTCGGCCTCGTGCAGTTCAGCAATGGGCTTGGTCGATAACAGGCGATGCGGCATGGGTCGTGCGCTCGGACGTGAAACCCGGTCGGGCAGTGCCGCCGGACTCTACCCGAGCCGCGGAAGGGCAGGAAGGGCGGGAAGGGCAGGAAGAGCAGGAAGCGCAGGAAGGACAGGAAGGAAGAAACTCCAACCAGGCTTCCTGTCCTTACTGTCCTTCCTGTCCTTCCGGTCCTTCCGGT
>JANNGT010000046.1:0-3923 GCA_031404015.1 Gammaproteobacteria bacterium
GACGGCCGCGAGGTCCTTGGGCTGCGGCTGAATTTCTCGAAGCGCTACATCACGCTGGCGCCGATCGCGACGGTCGTCGGCCTCGCCTTCAAACTTTACGATCCCGACAAGCTGCTTGGCGGCAGCAAGACCGACTACGGCATCACGTGCGCGTTGATTCCGCGCGATACGCCGGGACTTGCGATCGGGCGGCGCCACTTCCCGCTCAACATCCCGTTCCAGAATGGACCGCTTTCCGGCAAGGACGTGTTCGTGCCGCTCGATGCCATCATTGGCGGGCCGAAGATGGCCGGACAGGGCTGGCGCATGCTCGTGGAGCAGTTGTCAGTGGGCCGTTGCATCTCGCTGCCGTCGAATGCTGCCGGCGGCGCGAAGGCCGGCATTTTTGCCTCTGCTGCGTACGCGCGAATCCGCAAGCAGTTCAACCAGCCCGTGGGCAAGTTCGAGGGCGTCGAGGCTGCGCTCACGCGCATGGCCGGTGCCGCCTACATCATCGACGCCGCGCGCTCGGTGACGACCGGCGCCATCGATGGTGGCGAGAAGCCTTCGGTGCCGGCCGCGATGCTCAAGTATCACTGCACTGAACTGTCGCGCCAGGTTGCGAACGACGCGATGGACGTACAGGGCGGCAAGGGCATTTGTCTCGGGCCGAAAAATTACCTCGGTCGCGGCTACCAGGTGGTGCCGGTGGCGATCACCGTGGAAGGCGCGAACATCCTGACGCGCAGCCTGATGATCCTGGGCCAGGGCGCGATCCGCTGCCATCCTTATGTGCTGCGCGAAATGAACGCAGCCAAGGAGAAGGACAAGCGCAAGAGCCTGCACGACTTCGACCAGGCGCTGTTCGCACACGTTGGCTACACACTCTCCAATGCGGCGCGCTCGTTCGTGATGGCACTGACCCTCGCGCGCTTCTCCGACGCGCCCGCGGGCGGACCGACGCGTCGTTACTATCAGCACATCAACAAGTTCAGTGCGCAGTTCGCGTTTGCGACGGACATGGCGATGCTGACGCTGGGCGGCTACCTCAAGCAGAAGGAGCACCTGTCGGCGCGGCTGGGCGACGTGCTTTCGTCGCTGTACATGGCGTCGATGGTGCTGAAGCACTACGAGAACCAGGGCGGGCACGAGGCGGACCTGCCGCTCGTCGAGTGGAGCTGCCGCACGCTGCTGTACAAAGCGCAGGAGCAGTTGCATGACTTCCTGCGCAACTTTCCCAATCGCTGGGTGGCCGGGGCGATGCGGCTCGTGATCTTTCCGCGTGGCCGCACCTACTTTGCCGCGAGCGACCGACTGGGCCGGGCCATCGTCGAACCGCTCATGATGCCGTCTGCGACGCGCGACCGGCTCGCAGCCGGGATCTATCGCACGGTCGAGCCGGGCAATCCCATCGGGCTGTTGCAGGAGGCGATGGAGCTCTCGGTGATTGCCGAGCCGCTGGAGAAGCGCATCCGGGTCGAGGGCGTGAAGACCGGCCTCATCACGGCACTGGACGTACCCGGTCAGATCGAGCAGGCCCTTGCAGCCAATCTGGTCACCGCAGCGGAGGCCGCCATGCTGCGCGACTACGATCGCAAGATGATGCACATCATCGACGTGGACGACTTCAGCAGCGAGGAACTGATGGCGGCCGTGCAGGCGACGCCGAAGGAGGCGGGTGCGGGCGCAGCGAGATTGCAGGTGGCCTGAGAACGGCCGCCTGCGTTGATCCCGCCATGCCGCCCTCCTGCTGCCTGCCTCTCAGATCGCGACGGTAAGGTTGACCCACCAGTCGGGCAGGTAGGGGATCACCAGGGCCTCGAGGCGCTTGTCCCAGTTCATGAGGATGGCGATACCCAGCAAGACGAGCAGCACACCGAAACCCGTCTTGAGGGCCTTGATGTGGCTCAGCACCCAGCCGCGCATACGGACGAATCCGGCCCGCGACGCATAAGCGGCAGCGATCAGGGGTACCGCCGCACCAAGCCCGAAAGCGCCCAGGATCATGGTCCCGCGCAATGCACCGCCTTCGCTGGCCACCAGCGTGATCGCGGAGATCAGCAGCGGCCCCGAACACGGGCTCCATACCAGTCCGAGCAATCCACCCAGCAGGAACGACCCAGCCAGGGAGGACGCGTTGAGTCGGCTCGACAGGCCATCGGCGCCGCTCGCCAGCGGCGTCATGAGGCGGGTGAAGTGCTCGTTCAGCGCCGGCACCAGCATCACCGCCCCCAGCAGCAACAGCAACCAGCCCCCGGCGAACCGGACGCTTTGCCCGTCGATCCCCAGCGCGGGACCGGCCACGCCGAGCAGCAGACCGATCAGGGCAAACGAGGCCACCATGCCCAGCCCCATGAACAGCGGACCGGCACGGTTCGCCTGCAGGCTGCCGCCCACCACCAGTGGCAGGAGCGGAAAGACGCAGGGGTTGAGCGTCGACAACCCGCCGGCGGCAAGCGCAAGCAACAGGTGACTGAGGGAAGCGGCCTCCATGACCGGTCAGAGCGCCGTCACCAGTGCGGCCTTGATCTTCTCGGGCTTGGTCTCGCCGCCGATGCGGGCGGTTTCCTTGCTGCCCTTGAAGACCACGACCACCGACTGCGACCTGACGTTCATGGCTTGCTTCAGCTCGCGCTCACTGTCGTAGTTGGCGACCAGCAAGGTGATGTCCTTGAGTTTCGGGTCGCCGCGCAGGCTATTGAAAGCCTGTTCCTGCGCCTTGCAGGTCGCACACCAGTCGGCATGGAAATGCACGGCGACCGGCTTGCCGGCGGACTGTGCCTGCTGCAATGCATTCGCAGTGTAGGGCTGGATATCGAGCGCCCGGGCCATGCCGGAGACGGCGAGCAGGAGGACGAACACTGGAATCATCAGCTTGCGGGCGTGCATGGCGTTTTCTCCGATACTTTAGTTGCTATGTATTAGTCGGACGGCTCGGTCTTTTGTTACGCCCCGACTGCGTTCCGGGATCCAGCTCAGTGCTCGCTCGCACCGTCGGGGCGCCCGCAGCACTGCTTGAACTTCTTCCCTGACCCACATGGACAGGGCTCGTTGCGCCCGACTTTCGGGACCGCCCGCTGCACGGTGCGTGTATCCCCTGAAGCACGCGCCACGTTTCGGCGTTGCCCGGAGAAGTGCCGCCAGGCGCGGCCAGCCCCCGCCGCCATCCAAGCCTCCAGCTGTTCGGCTTTTTCCGCCGTCACCGGCTCGCTGGGACAGCCGGGATCGATTTCGCCCGCGACCAGCGGGATCGCCATCAGTTGTCCCTCGTTCTCGTCCGTGAAGAGCTCCGCCCAGCCGCGGCGGCGCAGCGCAACACCGCGCATGAACCCTCGTGCCCATTGCCGTCCTGTAACTCCGAACTCGTCGGCTTCGTCGAACAGCGGCACGTATACGCGGAACTTCTCGAACTCCGCGATGATCGCGTTCCAGTGTCGCATCATCAGGCCGATGACGATTTGAGCGTGCTCCTCACTCTCGAACGCATTCTCATCGGGCAGCTCACCGCCCCACACGACCGGCAAGTACTCGCTTGGCAGCACAAGGTCGGGACCCGTCACCAGCGCACAGAAGAAACCGTCCAGGCCCTCGAGTGTCAGCGCCTTGCCGTTGTGGATGCCGCCAAGAAAGGTCGCGAGCCGCTTCAACTCCACGTCGGTCAGCGGCTTCGAGCCGAGTGGTGTCTTCTTCATAGCCGTGAGCTGTACAGGGTGTCATGCAAGGGCCCGTCGACTCTAGCAAATGTCCGATGTCCACCACAGCTGGCGCTGCCCCGACGCTGAATCCATGCCTGATTCCGACCCCGACCGCGAACTCATCGGCTGGGGAACCTCCGAAGACGCGAACAGTTAGGCCGAAACGACGAAAGCCTACGCTGACTACGGCGTGACGGTCTTGTAACGTAGTCTGACGAAAAGGTCGGGAGCAATTGTGGTCTTGTCGGC
>JANNGT010000047.1:0-12367 GCA_031404015.1 Gammaproteobacteria bacterium
CTTCCTGTCCTTCCTGTCCTTCCTGTCCTTCCTGTCCTTCCTGTCCTTCCTGTCCTTCCTGTCCTTCCTGTCCTTCCTGTCCTTCCTGTCCTTCCTGTCCTTCCTGCCCTTCCTATCCCCTTTCCTTGTCATTCATCCGACGGATCTGCGCACCCAGCCCCGCCAGCTTCTCCTCGATGCATTCGTAGCCGCGGTCGATGTGGTAGATGCGCTCCACATCGGTGGTGCCTTCGGCCACGAGACCCGCGATCACCAGGCTGGCGGACGCCCGCAGGTCCGTTGCCATGACGGGCGCGGCCGTGAGCTTCGGCACACCCTTGATGATGGCCGTGTTGCCTTCGAGGCGGATTTCCGCGCCCATGCGTCGTAATTCGAGCAGGTGCATGAAACGGTTCTCGAAAATGGTCTCCACGATCGTCCCGACACCGTCCGCCACGGTGTTCAACGCCGCGAACTGCGCCTGCATGTCCGTCGGGAACGCCGGGTGCGGCGCGGTGCGTATGTCAACGGATCGCGGCCGCTTGCCATGCATGTTTACTTCGACGAATCCGTCGCCGCGGATCACTTCCGCGCCTGCGTCGAGCAGCTTGCCCAGCACGGCGTCGAGGTGCTCGGCCCGTGCATTGCGCGCCCGCACACGCCCTCCCGTGATCGCGCCCGCGACCAGGTACGTGCCGGCTTCGATGCGATCGGGCAGCACTTCGTAGTGCGTCCCGTGCATGCGCTCGACGCCTTCGACGATGATCGTATCGGTGCCGTGCCCCGTGATCTTCGCGCCCATGGCGATCAGGAACTGCGCCAGGTCTACGATCTCGGGTTCGCGCGCCGCATTTTCCAGGATGGTCTGCCCGTCGGCCAGGCACGCCGCCATCATCAGGTTCTCGGTGCCGGTGACGGTGACGGTGTCCATGACGATCCGCGCGCCTTGGAGGCGGCCGGCGCGGGCACGAATGTAGCCGTTCTCGATGTGGACTTCGGCACCCATCGCCTGCAGGCCCGCAACGTGAATGTTGACGGGGCGGGCGCCGATGGCGCAGCCGCCCGGCAACGAGACGTCGGCGCGGCCGTACTTGGCGACCAGCGGACCCAGCACCAGGATGGCCGCACGCATGGTCTTGACCAGTTCGTACGGGGCCGCGGTCTCGGTGGTGGTGGTCGGGTCGACCTCGACGCGCATCCGTTCGTCGACCGTAACGCTGGCACCCATCCGACCGAGCAGTTCGATCATCGTCGTGACGTCTTTCAGGTGCGGCACGTTGCCGATGGTCACCGGCGCGTCGGCCAGCAGTGCGCCCGCGAGGATCGGCAGCGCAGCGTTCTTGGCCCCGGAAATACGCACCTCGCCGTCGAGCCGCACGCCGCCCCGAATCTGTAGTTTGTCCACCAGCGGTTCCTCGTCAGGACGGCGTCGCGCCGCCCCGTTCGGCCTGCCATTCGGCGGGCGTGTAGGCCTGGATCGAGAGCGCATGGACTTCGCGTCCCATCTTTGCGCCGAGCCCCGCGTACACCATTTGATGGCGCTGGATGGGCCGCTTGCCCTCGAACTGGCTGGCGACAACGATCGTCTCGTAATGGGTGTCGTCGTCCGTCAGGACGCGGACCTGTGCACCGGGCAGCCCGGCAAGGATCAGTTGGGTAACTTCGTCGGCCGTCATTTGCATCTGCCGGTGCGGAAACAGCCCGTAAGTCTAAAGGAGAAGGCGGCTGCGCTGTAGGCTGTAGACTGTCGGCTCTCCTGGATTGCCCGTTCGTGCCATGACCGACCAGAGCCTGACCATTGCCCGCGGCCGTCGTGTCCTCGCCACCGAGGCCGCTGCCGTTGCCGCGCTCGAGCACCGGCTCGGCGCCTCCTTCGAACAGGCTTGCGCGCTCGTCCTGGCTTGCACCGGCAAGGTGGTCGTGACCGGCATGGGCAAATCCGGGCACGTGGGCAGCAAGATCGCCGCCACGCTTGCGAGCACCGGGACACCTGCTTTTTTCCTGCACCCTGCCGAGGCGATCCACGGCGACATCGGCATGATCACTGCAGCCGACGTCGTCCTGGCCCTGTCCAATTCGGGCGAAACGACCGAGCTGCTGACGATACTGCCCGTGCTCAAGCGCCTCGGCGTGCCGCTGATCGGCCTGACGGGCAAACTTGATTCGACGCTGGCCCGCTACGCCACGGTGACGCTGGACGTCAGTGTCGCGGCCGAAGCCTGCCCGCTGAATCTTGCGCCGACGGCCAGCACGACTGCGACCCTCGCCATGGGCGATGCCCTGGCCATCGCCGTGCTCGAAGCGCGTGGTTTCACCGAGGACGACTTTGCTCGCTCGCACCCGGGCGGCAGCCTCGGACGGCGCCTGCTGCTCCACGTCGAGGACGTCATGCGCAAGGGCGACGACCTGCCGCGCGTTGGCCCGGACACGCTCCTGAGTGCTGGCCTTTTGGAAATGAGCCGCAAGGGCCTGGGCATGACCACCATCGTCGACGCCACGGGCCATGTGCTCGGGATCTTCACCGACGGCGACCTGCGCCGCATGCTCGACCGGCAGGTCGACATCCATGCCACGCGCATGGACGCCGTCATGACGACGAAGTGCAAGTTGGCGGAGCCGCGCATGCTCGCGGCCGAGGCAGTGCACCTGATGGAGACGCACCGCATCACCTCGCTGCCCGTGGTGCAGTCCACGGACGGCGATCGTCGGCTGGTTGGCGCGCTGAACGTGCATGACCTGTTGCGCGCGGGTGTCATGTGACAACGCCCTCACCCGGTCTATCGACCGACCTCTCCCACGCGAACGCGGGAGAGGTGAAATCCTCCTCACCCGGTCTATCGACCGACCTGCTCGAGCGCGCCCGCCGGGTGCAGTTGCTGGTGCTGGACGTCGACGGTGTGCTGACAGACGGCCGCCTGCACATCACCGCGAATGGCGAGGAAACCAAGGTTTTTCATGTGCGCGACGGTTCTGGCATCGTCGCCGTGCAGCGCGCCGGTATCATGGTTGCGATCATCTCAGGCCGGAGTTCTGCCGCGGTCACGCGTCGCGCCAGTGAACTCGGGATCCGCCACGTGTTCCAGGGAATTGCCGACAAACGCGCGGCGCTCGATGCACTGCTGGCGCAAACCGGTGTCAACGCCGAGGCGCTCGCGTGCGTTGGTGACGACACGCCCGACGTGCCGATGCTAGAGCGAGCCACGCTTGCGGTCGCCGTCGCCGATGCGCACGCGACGGCGCGCGCCGCAGCCCACTGGACTACGCTGTCGGCCGGTGGCCATGGCGCTGTGAGGGAAGTATGCGATCTGCTTCTGACCGCGCGCGCCACCTGACCCATCGCGTGGTAGCGATGGTCGCACTCGTCGCGGGTGGGGCATTGCTTCTCAACCTGTTGACCGGCGGCGGCGACGAAGTTACGACTGCTGCAGCCGAAGCCGACGAGCGCGGCTATTACCTCAACGAGGCCAAGCTCACGGAACTCGGGGCCGATGGCCGTCCGCGCGTTAGCGTCCGCGCGGATTCGATCGAGCAGCAGCTGTCGGACCAGAGCGTGCGGCTCGCGCGACTCGAGCTGGACTACAACACGGAGCGGCAAGGCACCTGGCACGTGACCGCAGACAATGGCCGCATGTCGAGCGACCGCAGCACCCTGCAGCTGAGCGGCAACGTGCGCGTGGCAGGCGCAGCTGAACGCGGCGCCGGCACCGCGATCATCCGCACCGACGAGCTTGCCTACGACACGCGCACCAACGTCGTGCAGACGCCCGCGCCGGTCACGGTCCAGTTCGGATCGCACCAATTGCAGGGGCGTGGCCTGCGCGTCGGTTTGAACGAAGGCACGCTCCGGCTAGAATCGAACGTCCATGGCCAGTTCAAACCCTAGGCGCCACGGCGCGCATCGTTATTGCCTGGCCGCAGCCATGCTGCTGCTGGGCCTGGGTCCGCTCGCGCAGGCGCAGACCGGCTTGCCAGCCGGCAATTCAGAATTGCCGATCAATCTCGAGGCCGCGTCGTCCGACTTCGATTACAAGAACAACACGCTGCTGTTCAAGCGCGTGAAGATCACCCAGGGCGGTCTCGAGGTCACGGCGAACCAGGCGAGCGCGACCGGGCTTGAATTCAACAATTCCGAATGGCGGCTGACCGGCGATGTCGTCATCACCGTGCCGGGCGGCAAGCTGCAGTCGAGCGAAGCGCGCGTGATGTTCAAGGACAACGCGATCGCGAGCGCGTCGATCAAGGGCGCGCCCGCCGCCTTCGAGCAACAGCTCAAGGAAAAGCAGCAGGTCGCGCGGGGCCGCGCGCGCTCCATCGATTACGACGTCAAAGCCGCCACCGTGCGCCTCACCGGCGATGCCTGGCTGACCGACGGGCAGAACGAAATACGCGGCAACACGCTCGTCTACGACGTCGGCAAGGAAAGGGTGCAGGCCAACCCCAACGAGAAAGACCCGGGCGGCGTGCGCATCACGATCAATCCGCCGAAGAAGACGGCGAATGTGACTCCTGAGCCGAAAAAGCCCGCGCCTGCGTCGCCCGAACCGAAGAAGATTGCGCCTGCTACGCCCGACTCGGGCGGCAGCTCATGACGACCAGCCGTCTGCGCGCCGAAGCGCTCGGCAAAAGCTACCGTTCGCGCCAGGTCGTCAAGGGCCTGTCGCTCGAAGTGACTTCGGGTGAGGTGGTCGGACTGCTGGGTCCCAACGGCGCCGGCAAGACCACGGCCTTCTACATGATCGTGGGACTGGTGCCGTGCGACGAAGGCCGCATCCACCTCGACGACCAGGAACTCACGCGCCTGCCGATGTACCGCCGCGCGCAACTCGGCGTCGGCTATTTGCCGCAGGAAGCCTCGGTTTTTCGCAAGTTGTCGGTCGAGGACAACATCCTCGCCATCCTCGAGACACGTGCCGATCTCGACGACGAGGACGCGCGCAACGGAGCACTGGAAGCGCTGCTCGAGGAGTTGCACATCGGCCACATCCGCACGAGCAGCGGCATGAGCCTGTCGGGCGGCGAAAGGCGCAGGGTGGAAATCGCACGCGCGCTGGCAGCTGAACCGCGCTTCATCCTGCTCGACGAGCCGTTCGCTGGCGTCGATCCCATCTCCGTGATCGACATCCAGCGCATCATCCGCCACCTGAGTTCCCGCAATATCGGGGTACTCATTACGGACCACAACGTGCGTGAAACACTTGGCATTTGCAGCCGCGCCTATATCGTCAGCGCCGGAAGTGTGATCGCGTCCGGTTCGGCGGAAGAGATTCTTGCCAATCCTCAGGTGCGTGAGGTCTACTTGGGGCAGGATTTCCGACTCTGATCCGGCGGGCAGGAGCCCACCGCGGTCAGCCCTTCACGCACTCCGGACGACGTTCCGTCAATGCTCAAGCCGGCCCTGCAGCTCAAGCTCGGTCAGCAGCTCACGATGACCCCGCAGCTGCAGCAGGCCATCAAGCTGCTGCAATTGCCCGTGCTGGAACTGCAGGCACAAGTCATGGAGGCGCTCGAGTCGAATGTGATGCTCGAGCAGGAAGAGGACGAAACGATCGACCTCACCTCGCTCGACCAGGCGCCTCCGAGCGGCGAGTCCGACAGCGACCAGGCGTCCACCACTCCAGATTCCGATTCCGACTCCGGCGATAACACCGCGGAGTCCGACGAGCCCACGCCCGACGACGTGATCGTCGAGATGGAGGACCCCTGGGCCGAATCCTCGACTCCCTCCGGTGATGGCTCGCGCGCTGACGATGACGAGCGCGGCATGGAGTTCACGGACGAACGTGGCCGTGACCTGCACCAGCACCTGATCTGGCAACTCGAGATCAGCCCGCTCGCTCCGCGCGAGGTGTGGATCGGCGAGGCGATCGTCGATGCGCTGAACGACGATGGCTACCTCACCCAGACCTGCGCCGAGATCGCGCAGGATTTGAGCATCGACCTGCCTGTTACCGAAGACGACGTCGAAGACGTGCTCGCGCTCGTGCAGACACTCGATCCGGCCGGGGTCGGCGCACGCACCCTGGGCGAGTGTCTCGAACTGCAGCTGGGGCAGTACGACCCGGCAACGCCCGGGCGAGGGCTCGCCGTGGCCATCGTTCGCGATCACCTGCAAGCCGTCGCCGACAAGGACTACGCGTCGATGCGGCGTCTGCTGAACGTCGACGACGACGCGCTGCAGGCCGCGCTCTCGCTGGTGCGCAGCTGTCATCCGCGCCCCGGATCGGCGTTCGAAGGCGCGCAGCCCGAATACGTCGTGCCCGACGTGTTCATCCGCCGCACGGACCAGGGTTGGGCGGTGGAACTCAATGCGGGCTCGGTCCCGCGGCTCAAGGTCAACCAGGGATACGCCGGGCTCGTCTCGCGCTCGGCCGAATACGCGTCCTTGCGCGCGCAGTTGCAGGAGGCGCGCTGGCTGATCCGCAGTCTCGAAATCCGCAACGAGACGCTGCTCAAGGTGGCGCGCTCGATCGTGCAGCGCCAGTCGGCATTTCTCGAACGTGGCGACGAGGCGATGCAGCCGATGATCCTGCGCGACGTCGCCGAAGCGGTGTCGATGCACGAATCGACGATCTCGCGCGTGACGACCGGCAAGTACATGCACACGCCGCGCGGCATTTTCGAGTTTCGCTACTTTTTCTCGAGCCACGTGTCCGGGACGGACGGCGAGGACGTCTCGTCCGTTGCGATCCGCGCTCGCATCCGCAAGCTGATCGCGGACGAACCGTCGGAGAAGCCGCTCAGCGACGCCCAACTCGCAACGGTCCTGGCTGACGAAGGCGTCAAGGTGGCGAGACGCACAGTGGCAAAGTATCGCGAGGCGCTGGGCCTCGCTTCCTCGAGCGAGCGGCGCCAGGCCGTCGCCCGTGCACATGCTTGACTCCTGGCGCACGATGGAACCCTGCCCTCGCGCCCGGATCGAACTGGAAGACGACACGTAAATCACAGGAGGACGAGACGATGCAAGTCAACCTGACCGGACATCACGTCGAGATCACGCCTGCACTGCGCAGCTATGTCGAAAAGAAACTGGCGCGCATCCTGCGCCACGCCGATCAAGTGATCGACGTGCATTGTGTCCTGACCGTCGAGAAGTTGCGGCACCAGGCAGAAGCCACCGTCCGTCTCGCCGGTGCCACGGTGCACGCGACAGCGGTTCACGACGACATGTACGCGTCGATCGACTTGCTGACGGACAAGCTCGATGAGCAGGTCCGCCGTCACAAGGAAAAACACCGCGACCCAAAGGCCGCGCGGCATCGACACGGCAGTGAGGCCTCGCCCTGACTAAAGGCCAACTCACCGGTCGCCGCAGCGAGCTTCCCGACGAGCGCGCCGGAGGGCGTGTCTCGTGCGGCTGATCGTCGTCAGCGGTTTGTCGGGATCTGGCAAGAGCGTGGCGCTCGACATGCTGGAAGACCTCGACTTCTACTGCGTCGACAACATCCCCGCGGGACTGCTGCCGGGATTCATCTCCTACACGGTCCGCACCAGTGAATCGTCGTACCGGCAGACGGCCGTCGGCGTCGACGCACGCAACCGGCCCGAAGACCTCGTCGAGGTGCCGCGACTCGTGGAGTCGCTGCGCAAGAGCGGCATTGCGTGCGAAACGATCTTCCTGCGTGCGGACACCGACACGCTGCTCAAGCGCTTCAGCGAGACGCGGCGTCGGCATCCGCTCAGCCGCCACGGCGTGGGGTTGAAAGAGGCGTTGGAGCAGGAACAGCGACTGCTGATACCGCTCGCGAACGCCGCGGACCTGACCATCGACACTTCGCGCTTGTCCGTGCACGAACTGCGCGAACTCATTCGTGCACGGATCGTCGACCGGGCCAAGTCGGGGCCATCGCTGCTCTTCCAGTCGTTTGCATATCGCCATGGCGTGCCTGACGACGCCGACTTCGTGTTCGACGCTCGCGCCCTCCCCAACCCGTATTGGGACCCGGCTTTGCGCGAGATGACCGGGCGCGACGAACCCGTTGCACGCTTCCTCTCGAACGAAGCCGAGGCGAACCGGTTTTTCGAGGACGTGCGCGACTTCATCGCACGCTGGCTGCCGTCACTCGTGCGCTCCAACCGCAGCTACCTCACGGTGGCCGTCGGGTGCACGGGCGGCCAGCATCGGTCGGTCTACCTGGCCGAGCGCCTGGCCGCGCATTTCCGCAGCGGCGATGACACGGCGCTGGTGCGACATCGGGATCTGACGAGCCGCAGGCACGAGTAGGAAGGGCAGGAAGGGCAGGAAGGGCAGGAAGGTCAGGAAGATCAGGAAGATCAGGAAGATCAGGAAGATCAGGAAGATCAGGAAGTGCCGGAAGGTCGAGTATCGTACAAATAATGGGAATAAATTGACTGTGAACGAACCCGTCATCGCCGCCAACAACCCGATCGCCGTCGACGTCGAAGCCGGCAAGACCTACTGGTGGTGCTCGTGTGGCAAGAGCACCAGGCAACCGTTCTGCGACGGTTCACACAAGGGCTCGGAATTCACGCCCATGCCATTCAAAGCGACCGAATCCAAGCAGCTGTGGTTTTGCGCGTGCAAACACTCGACGCATGCGCCGCTGTGCGACGGTACGCACAAAAAACTCTGAGGCTCCCGAATCGAGCCAAGTTGCAACAGCTGCAAGGTCGCTGGCACCTCCGGTCTTCCTGTTCCTCCTGACCTTCCTGACCTTCCTGACCTTCCTGTCCTTCCTGCGCTTCCTGCGCTTCCTGTCCTTCCTCAACTTCCTCCCCTATCATCCCGCGCAGTGAACGCGGAACTCGAAATCGCCCGGCCTTCTCGTCTCGAGGTGCTCAAGCGCGCCCTCGACGAGGGCACGATGCGCCAGGTGCATCGCCTGGTGAATTCACTGCACCCGGCGGAAATCGCGTCGCTGCTCGCATCACTGCCGCCGACCCAACGCGACGTTGTCTGGGAACTCGTCGACCCTGAACTCGAAGGAGACGTCCTCGTCGAACTCAACGAGGAAGTTCGCGTTGGCCTGATCAGGGAGATGGACACCGAGGAACTCGTCGCGGCGGCCGAAGGCCTCGAAGTCGACGATCTCGCGGACCTGTTGCGCGACCTGCCCGAGAACGTGAACCAGCAGGTTTTGCGTTCGATGGACTCGCAGGACCGTGACCGCCTGAATGCAGTGCTCGGGTTCGACGACGACACGGCCGGCGGCCTCATGAACACCGACACGGTCAGCGTGCGCCCGGACGTTGCGCTCGAGACCGTGCTGCGTTACCTGCGCATGCGGGGCGACATCCCCGAAAAGACGGACGCGCTGTTCGTCGTCAATCGTCACGACCGCTACCTCGGCCTGCTGCCGCTTACGCGGCTGCTCACCGAAGACCCGGAGCGCACGGTTGGCGAAGTCATGGACACGGACGTCGAGGGAATCCCGCCCGCAACGCCCGCGACGGCCGTGGCCAGCCTGTTCCAGGACCGCGACCTCGTCTCGGCCGCGGTGATCGCGGCCGATGGACGCCTGCTTGGGCGCATCACCGTCGACGACGTCGTCGACGTGATTCGCGACGAAGCCGAACACTCTGTCATGAGCATGGCCGGCCTCGATGAAGACGCCGACATGTTCGCACCGGTTGTGCCGAGCGCCCGCCGCCGAGGTGTGTGGCTCGGAATCAACCTGGTAACGGCCTTCCTGGCCGCCTGGGTCGTCGGCCTGTTTGAAGCGACCATCCAGCAGATCGTCGCACTCGCCGTGCTGATGCCCGTCGTCGCGAGCATGGGCGGTGTCGCAGCAACGCAGACGCTGACACTCATCGTGCGCGGCATCGCACTCGGGCAGGTCGAACGCGCCAACGCACGCTGGTTGCTCACCAAGGAAATCGCGGTGGCCCTGCTGAACGGCTTCGCCTGGGCGACTGTCGTCGCGCTCGTCGCGTGGCTGTGGTTCGGCCAGTGGCGCATCGCGGCCGTCATCTTCGCGGCGATGGTCGTGAATCTGCTCGCGGCGGCACTGGCCGGCGTGACCGTGCCGCTCGCGCTCAAGCGCTACGGCATCGATCCCGCGGTGGCGGGCGGCGTCATCGTGACGACGGTCACCGACGTGATCGGTTTCGCATCGCTGCTCGGGTTGGGTACGCTGCTGCTCACCTGACCGCGACCCAAGGCGTCAGGTAAGGCAGGATTTCCTCGCGCTGCACCTGCGCATCCGCGTACCCCATCGCCATCAGTTCGCGCGTGTACGACTTGTCGAACAGCAGGTAGCTCACGAGCAACCCGCCGCGCGCCTCGTACGCGCCCATCGTCCGCAACAGCGTGCGGATGCTGCGCGGCATCGCGCGCTCGTGCTTCATTGCAATCACCGTCGGATCGACGCTCGGCTGGATCAGGGTCGCCCGGATCGGCCGGTGCTCCGTCTGGCCTGGCGCCTGCAACAACCGATTGATCTGGTGCAGACGCTCGAGGTCGATCGAGAGACCGTCGGTGAACAGGGAGTCGAGCACGAAGCCGAGCAGGTGGCCGGGACTGGGCGGCGCCTGCGTGAGCGCGTCGGTCGGCGGGGTGGCGGCGGCGCTGCCGCGCGTGCCGATCACCAGCAAGCGATTCGCGCCCAGGTGCACGGCAGGGCTCAGCGGGGCAAGCTGGCGCATCGCGCCATCGCCGTAGTGGTCACCGTCGATGCGCCAGGCGGGGAAGATGAATGGGATGGCGGCGCTCGCCATGAGCACGTCCTGGTCGATGTGCCGGCGGCGGCCCGCTCTGCGCACGCGATTCCAGTCGTCGATCTCGTCAGTGCCGTCAAAGAACGCGACCGCCTGGCCGGTGGTATAGCTCGTCGTGGCGACGGCCAGCGCGTGCAGGCGGCCCGCGGCGATCTGGCGGGGAATCTGCTCGACGGGCACGGCGCGCAAAATCAGGTTGCACAGCGGGCGCGTGTCGAACAATGAGCGCGGTGGCTTCAGGATCCAGCCCGCGCTCAAGAGGGCGATCAGCCAGTGGAGCCCCGAACGCAGCATCGTCAGCGAACTGGAGCGCACGACCTGCTCGACGCGGAAATTCGACCACACGTCCTCGAGCGACTGGACCGCTTCGCGGAAGGAATGGGCACGCGCGGCGAGCGCCGCAGCATTGAGCGCGCCGGCCGAGGTGCCGACCAGCACTTCAAAGGGACAAGGCGCGTCCGCAGGCAACCATTCTGCGATCGCCTTGAGCACGCCGACCTGGTAGGCGCCGCGCGCGCCACCGCCTGACAGAACCAACGCGTCGCGGTCGCCGAGAAAGAGGTAGTTGGTGCCGTCGTCCGTGGCGGTCCGCCTGGCCGCGGAGGCGGCATACGAAACTGAAGCAGGCATGGCTGGATGCGACAAGCTCACCTCGCTGACTCCCGGGCCGCAGCAGTCTAGTATGTGGCGGGCGCGACGACGCGCGTTTTCAGACAGCCCCCACGTGGAGAGTTCGATGCCTTGCGCACAATCGAGACGGAAAAGCGTTCCTGCCCTGGCGGCCTCGCTGCTGCCAGCGTTGGCCTTGAGTTTCATGGCCACCGTCGCACCAGTCCCGCGCGCGGCTCATGCTGCGGAAACGGCCGCCGCTTCCCCGCAGGTTGGGCAGCCGGCACCAGCCTTTAAATTACAAGACCAGGCTGCCAAGTGGCACTCGCTGTCGGATTACAAGGGCAAGTGGGTCGCGATGTACTTCTATCCCAAGGACGACACGCCGGGTTGCACCACGCAAGCCTGCGGCTTCCGCGACAACATCTTCGCCTTCAACAAGGAAGGCGCGGTGATCCTGGGGGTGAGCGTCGACGAAGTGACCTCGCACAAGGAATTTGCCGAGAAGCACAGCCTGCCGTTCACGCTGCTCGCGGACTCGGACAAGGCGGTGGCGCGCAGCTATGGCGTGCTCAAGACCTACATGGGCGTGATGGAGATGGCGCGGCGCGACACGTTCATCATCGATCCACAGGGCCGCATCGCCAAGCACTACGAGTCGGTTGATCCGGATGGTCATTCGCAGGTCGTGCTTGCGGACATCAAGGCGCTGAAGGCGAAGGCTGCGGGTGGGAAGGGCGGTCGCTGAGCGCCAAGGAATCGTTCACGGCGCGAGACATGGCCTGTCCGGACGATCCGGGCGGGCCGTGCGCGGCATGGACGCCGCGCCCGGAGCCCCCAGGGACGGGTTTACGGCGTCCCGCCTGGGTCGTTCCGGACAGGGCGTGGCTGGCGCCGCGAAGTCGTTGCCCTACGCTTTCAACGCCCGGATCGCGTCATCGAGCCCGTGCAACGTCAACGGGAACATGCGGTTCGCCAGCAACTGGCGCGCGATGCCGATCGACTGCGGTGGCAGTGATCGACAGCGGGACTGCGCCGTCCTGGGATTTGCTGAAGGCAGGGAATGCGAACACCAGCCGGTGATCGCGGGGTACGACTTCATTGC
>JANNGT010000048.1:0-3515 GCA_031404015.1 Gammaproteobacteria bacterium
GTCGCTCGACACGTCCTTCGCTGCAGTCTCGACACTGACGGAACAGCTGGATCCTTCGCTGGCTTTGCTCGCGGATCTCGTGCGCCGGCCCACTTTCCCTGAGCAAGAGATCGAGCGAGTGCGCAAGGAGTGGGTCGCGGGTATCGCGCGTGAAAAGCTCAGCCCCGAATCGCTGGCGTTCCGCGTGCTGCCGCCCTTGTTGTATGGCGACGACCATCCCTACGGCATCCCGTTCTCGGGCTCCGGCACCGAAGCGTCGGTCGCCGCGCTGGCGCGCGCGGACCTGCTTGGATTCCAGCGCGATTTCCTGCGCCCCGATAACGCGACGATCATCGTCACGGGTGCAGTGAACCCCGCCACCCTCATGCCCTTGCTGGAGCGGTATTTTGGCGACTGGCAGCCACCCGCCTCTGCACTGCCCGCAGTGAACGAGATTGCGGATGCGCCTGCGGGCGCTGGCACGCGCGTATACCTGCTCGATCGGCCGGGCGCGCAACAGACGACGATCCTGGCTGGGCAGCTGATGCCATCGAGCGTCGCACCCGATCGTATCGAGCTCAACACGGCCAACGACGTGCTGGGGGGATCGTTCACGTCCCGACTCAACATGAACCTGCGCGAAGACAAGCATTGGTCGTATGGAGTGAACGCGAACGTGCCTGAGACGCTCGGCCAGCGACCATGGTTGCTGTCTGCTCCAGTGCAGACCGACAAGACGACGGAGTCGATCCTTGAGTTGCAGCGCGAACTCGTCGACTTCACGTCCAGCAGGCCGGTCACACCCGACGAACTCGCCAAGGTACGCAATCGCGCCGTCCGCGCATTGTCGGGCCAGTTCGAGACGAACGCGGCCGTGAGCGGCGCCATTGGCGAGATCGTGCGCTTTGGCCGGCCGGACGATTACGTGCGCACGCTGCGCGCCCGGCTCGAGAGCCAGACCGAGGCGGGCGTGCGCGCTGCAGCGGCGCGGGCCTTCCGCCCCGACACGATCACCTGGGTCATTGTCGGTGACCTGTCGAAAATCGAGACGCCGATTCGTGAGCTGAAGCTCGGCCCCGTGCAGGTACTCGATGCCGACGGCAAGGTGCTGCGTTGAAGCGCGGTCTATCGTCGCGCTGGCTGCGCACGCTGGGACTAGCGACGTTGCTGGCGGCTCCCGGCGTCTGCGTGGCGATGCCTGCGCTCGACGAAGCGGCGGCCACTCGGTTCGCGAGCCTCGCGTTGCATTGCGCGCACCTCGAATACCCGAACAAGATCTCGCACACGCTGGCCAGCGATGCCGACGTGCGCAAGCCACGCGAACTGGCGCCTGCGTTCTTCGGCTGCTACGACTGGCATTCATCCGTGCACGGCCACTGGTTGCTGGTGCGTCTTGCCAGGCAATTCCCGACGGCAGCGTTCGTGCCAGAGGCGCGCGCCGTGCTCGCCCGCAGCCTGACGCCGGTCAACATCGCGGCCGAGGTGGCCTACTTCCAGGCGCCGGGCCGCGCATCTTACGAGCGACCATATGGCCTGGCCTGGTTGCTGCAGCTCGCGGCCGAACTGCGTACCTGGGACGACCCGCAGGCGCGCGCCTGGGCGCAAGCACTGGCGCCACTGGAAACCGAGGCCGCCCGACGCCTGGCCGTATGGTTACCGAAGCTGCAGTACCCGATTCGCGTGGGTGAACACAGCCAGACCGCGTTTGCGTTTGGCCTCGTGCATGACTGGGCTCGCCTCACGGATCAGACGGCGATGCGCGCGCAGATCGAGGCGAAGGCGCGGGCGTTTTATGGCAATGACACGAACTGCCCGCTGGCGTATGAACCGTCGGGTGAGGACTTTCTGTCGCCCTGCCTGGCCGAAGCCGACCTCATGCGTCGCATCCTGCCGGAGCGCGAGTACGCGGCGTGGCTGCGGAAGTTCATGCCGATGATTCCATCGAGTTCGCAGCAGCGTTGGCTCGAGCCAGGCATCGTGACCGACCGCAGCGACCCGAAACTTGCGCACATCGACGGGCTGAACCTGAGTCGCAGCTGGATGCTGTCCGGCATCGCTGCCGGGTTGCCCCAGAATGACAGGCGCATCGCAGCCCTGCAGGCGGCGGCCGCAGCCCATGCTGCTGCGGCGCTCCCCGCGGTGACCGGCGAGCACTATGAAGGTGGCCATTGGCTGGGCACGTTCGCGGTGTACCTCACCTCGCAGGCCGGCAGGCCGGCGCCCTGACAACAACGACGAGCGCAGACAGCCGATGGAACGCACCGAACGCTTCTACAAGATCCAGAGCCTGTTGCGCAGCCGGCACTGCGTCAGCACGCAGGATTTCATGACTGAACTGGGCGTGTCGCGCGCTACCTTCAAGCGCGACCTTGAATACCTGCGCGATCGCATGCATGCACCCATTGTTTTCGACCGTGACCGCGAAGGGTACGGCTTCGATCCCAAAGTGGCCGACAGCGAGCTGTGGCAGTTGCCGGGACTGTGGTTCTCAGCCGAGGAACTGCTGGCGCTGCTCACCATGGACAGCCTGCTGGGCGACCTGCAGCCGGGCATCATCAGCGAGCTGATTGCACCGCTGCGGAAGCGTCTCAAGGGCCTGCTTGAATCCGGCGAGCATTCGGCAGAGGAGATCGCACGGCGCATCAGGATCCTGGCGATGGCCTCGCGCCGCGTCGCCCCGACGCATTTCCGCACGCTTGCCTCTGCCGTGCTGACGCGCAAGCGGCTGCGCCTGCGACATCACCGCAGGCAGGACGGCACGATGCTGGAGCGCGAGGTTTCGCCGCAGCGGCTCGTGCACTACCGCGACAACTGGTACCTGGACGCCAATTGCCTCGGCGCTGCGGTCGAGCGCGCCGAGCGTGACCCCCTTGTTGAAGAGCGCGTTGGCCACCCGTTCGCGCAGCGGCAGCTCTGTAGCGGTATTGAAGCGGGCCAGCAGATCGTCGTAGACGGCAATTGCCTGCATTGATTTTCCTATTGCGCGTAACGTGTCGTCTTGTGCATAACGGCGGTCCTGTTCGTCGTAGATGGGCATAGCCTTTTCTGACTTGTCCATCGCGCCAAGCATCTCCCCTTTTTTAAGAAGTCCGTTGGCAAGGAGTTCGCGCACGGCAGGCGTGTCATACCTGTTAAAGCGGCGATCCAGCTCGTTGTAGACGTCAATGGCATCCTTTGACTCCCCTTTTTTGACCAGCGTTGCGCCCTTCAAGGAAAAAAGCAAAGCCAGTTCAGAGTCTGATGACTCTTTTTCAGCCAAATGAAGGCTCTCCTCGAACGAACTCAATGCAGATTGGTAGTTGCCCGAAAAAAATTCAATTACACCACGCTCCAAATGGTTTTTGTAAGTGAAGCTGCTTTCCGGCTGTCTTCTTAATTTCTCGGCCATAGCCTTCATGGCCGTCGCGTCATCGTCGCTGAGATCTTCGGATCGGCCTTTGGCGATTTTCGAGAGGGCAATGACTCGGGCCCCATGCTGTGCGGCGATGCTTCCAAATTCTGCTTCCGTACTGTCCATCTTCTTCTTTAATTCCAGA
>JANNGT010000049.1:0-9342 GCA_031404015.1 Gammaproteobacteria bacterium
CGATCCAGAGCGAGCGAGAGCGTATGACGGACGTGGCGAGCTTCCACCACATGTTGCTGTGGCGTCGTGCCGCCCGCGCCTCGCCATCTTCGATATACGCGGCGAGCCACGCCCGCTGCATTTCCATCTCGAGGCTCAACAAACGCAATCGATCACGTTGTTCCATGCTGGCGCCTCGCGTCGTCTGCTCGCTGTTGCGAGTCCGCTCCGTTGCTGTAGGGCCGCGGGTTTAACGCTTCAGCAGTGTCTGATGCCATGCTTGGGCCGTCTGCTGCGGGACGATCGGTGTCTTCTGCCGTGCTGGGTGCCGCCGCTTTCGCAACCACGGCCTCACGCACTTTTACTTTCGCGCGCTCCCGCTCGGCAATTTTGTTCTCGTCTTCGGTGTCGGCATCCTTGAGCGCGAGATTGACCATGGCGAGGTCGAGTCGCAGCCCTGTCGTGAAGTCCGCGATCAGTGCCGCATCACGTGTCATCTGGCTCCTGGCGTGCAGGCCGCAGAATACTGCTGCTGCAAGCAACGCGAGCGACGTTAGACCAAGCGCCGCCACGCGATAGTTCTCGGGGGTACCGAATGCGATCAGCAGCAGGACAGAGAACAGGAGCGCGATCGCAGCGATGCCTGCGATCGCGAACCATGCCACTCCTCGCCCCAACGCGGATCGCTGCAGACTGAGGACCAGGCCCGCGGCCTCTGCTCTGGTCTGGAGCATGGACCACAAGTGCCGCAGCAATGCGCGTCGCGACGTCAATCGAGTGTCCTCCGCTTTCTAGTAGGACGAGCTGGCGTCGTCCGAGCGCCGACGTGATGACATCAGCATCGCCACGACTACGCCCACGCCTGCGCCAATCGCGACTGCGCGCCACGGGTTCTCGTGCACGTAGCGATCCGCCTTCGTCATCGTGTCGCTGGCCATGTTTTTGGCCTGCTCGGCACTGCCCGCCAGACGCGTGCGCGCATCACGCAGCGTGGCCGAGACTCGCGTGCGCATGGCATCGATCGCCTCGCCGCTCTCGTCGCCAAGCGCGCGCAGCAGGTCTTCGGCCTGCGTCACCGTTCGGCTCAGCTGTGTCATCGTCTCCTGATGGCGGGAGCCGATGCTGTTGGACATATCTTCGTTCGACATGCGATCCATGGATCCTGCATTGGTTGTGTTGCCGTACATACTTAGAACTCTCCTTCGGTGGTGATCAGGCCGGAACAGCCAACTGGCTGTCCGGCTCGCTTTCTGTGCGATCGCGTCGACGCCGCGAACGATTCGACACGCGGGTAAGCTCAACGCCGGGCCATGGGTGCCGGCGCGCGCTGCAGATGCCAGGACCTTGCGGGCCCTGGCCCCCGTTGCGGGCCGAAGCGCGCTGCAACAGCGTCGGCTCAAACGAGAAGGACCATTCCTTCGACAACGAGTCGACTAATGCGTTCATCGCTACCTGCTCCAGTGCGTCGCTGAGTAGCCATTGTCCTTCACCCGAGAAACCGTGCTGTCGGCTCAGCTGCGGCAGCCATGCGGCGTGCGTCCCTCAGCCGCGTCGGCTTCCCCCTACCTGCCAACTAGAGCGTTGCGCCGGGGGGCTGCGGACCGGCTGCCGTCGCGCCACCGTCCGTTTCCCAGCGCGTGCTTTCGTCGACTTGCATGCGCTGGCGTTCTTCGCGCCGGCGCATCGCCGCTTTCGTCGCGTAATACGTGGCGACGCCGGCCAGCAGGGACAGCCAGCTCAATCTGCGTGCAATTCTCATGTTCGTTTCCTTATCGTCTGGTGGGTGGTGATCAAAGAATCGGAATCGGTCACTGCCCCGCGCGCTCGAGGCGCTCGATCACGCGTTGCGTCAATGCTTGCGGCGGCAGCGCGACCTTCTCCCACGCATCCCCCTGCGCGGCGATCCGCGCCGGGACGTTACGCAGGTTGAAGTGCGCGGCGCGAATGTCGTCGCTGCCGAGTTCGTCCCAGTCGATGGGCAATGACACCGGCACGCCAGGGCGCTGCCGCGGCGAGTACGCAGCGACGGTAGTCGCTGCGAGCTGGTTGCGTTGCCAGTCGACGTAGATGCGGCCCTTGCGGTTCGCAGCGCCGCGCTTGGCCGAAAAGCGCTCCGGGATGAGCCTCGCCAGATGTTCCGCCACGCGGCGTGAGAACGCAGCGGCAACTTCGAACGACGGTCCGCGCTGCAGCGGCACCACCAGGTGCAGTCCCTGCCCGCCTGTGGTCTTGATCAGGCACTGAAGCCCAAGTTCCTGCAGCAGTCTGCGCACCAGCGTCGCGGCATCGCGCACGGGTCCCCATGGCAGCGTCGGATCGGGATCGAGATCAAACGTGATTCGATCCGCGCGCTCGGCCCGCGGCATGCGTGAACCCCACGTGTGGAGCTCCACCGCGCCCATCTGTGCGAGTCGTGGGACGGATTCGGCCGAACTGGCCGTGAAGTAAGGCTCTTCATCGGAGCCGGGGATGGCGACCGCGGTGAGTCCAGTCACGTCGCCATCGACGTGTCGCTGGAAGAACACGCGGCCTTGCGCGCTGGTCGAACGTATCACGGACAATGGCCGCTTCTGCAGGTGAGGCCAAAGCACAGGGGCAATCGCTTCGAGGTAGTCCGCGAGCTGCCGCTTGGTTACGCCATCGATTGGATACAGCACTCGTTCAGGGTGCGTCAGCCATTTCTGGGTGCCCTCTGCCGGCGGGGCCTGCGTCGCGTCCGCTACCCGCTTCCTGGTCGTCGCGGCAGCGCGAGGTTTCGCTGCAGGTCGCGCCGCGCGGGTACTTGATCTGGCGGCAGGTCGTGCCTCGCCCGACTTTTTAGCCGGTGCGGCCACGATGCGATCGGGCTCGCGTCGCACACCGGTCGCCGCAATGTCCTCGCGCAACCCCAGGAACAGAGGCTGTCGCAGGAGGCCGGATTCTGTCCATTCAGCGAATCTTACTTGCGCGACGAGTTCCGGCTTGACCCACTGGGCGCGCTCGGAGCGGCGCAGGCCTTCGACCTGCGCAAACGGACACGCTGTCTGGCGCAGGGCGTCGAGTCGTTCGCGCAGGGTGGTCAGCTGCTCGTCCGAGAACCCCGTGCCCGCGCGTCCAGCAAACTGCAGGGCTCCGCCGCGGTCGTAATAGCCCAGCAGCAATGACGTCAGCGTCTTGCGCCCCGCCTCCGTGCGCGTGTAGCCGCCGATCACGAATTCCTGCTCGCGTCGGCACTTCAGCTTGAGCCACGAACGGTTGCGGCCCGACTCGTAGACCGCTTCGCTGGCCTTGAGGATCACTCCCTCGAAGCCTTGTTCGCACGCCTGCGCCCGCAACGACTCGCTTTCACCGTCGACGAAGTCGACGAGCCGCACGATGCCGTCACGCGGCAAGCTTGCGAGCGCCTGCTGCAGCAGTCGCTTGCGTTCGCGTTGCGGATTCTGCCGTAGATCGGCGCCGAGCAGCCGGAGTGCATCGAACACCATGAAACATGGCACCTGGCTGCTTCTGGGATCGAGCGCCTGCTGCAGGCGTTGGAACTGCGGCATGCCGTGCTCGTCGGCCGCTATGAGTTCACCATCGAGCCAGGAGTCCTGCAGGCCGAGTTGCGCCAGTGCGTCGACGACAGCGGGCATGCGATGCGACCAGTCGAGACCGCTGCGCGTGTAGCAATGCGCCTGCTTACGATCCACATGGGCGAGGATGCGGTAGCCGTCGAACTTGAGCTCGGTCAGCCACTGCCCCGAAGTCGGCACCGAGTCCGCGGCCGTCGCGAGTTGCGGCGCGATGAACGCTGGGGTTGCGGGCGATTTCACCTTTGTCTTTGCGACTTTCGACGCGGGCGTCGCAGGGCCGGCTGCATCGAGTCCAGTTGCATAAAGCTCGGTCACGTTCAACCCGTTCCCGGGTCGCGCCGCATGCTCGTCGCGGCCCTTGATCAGCAGCCAGTTCATTTTGTCGCCTGCAGGTTTGCCAAGCCGCACCAGCGACCATCGCCCGTGCAGCCGGTCACCTTCCAATGTGAAGTCGAGCTTGCCTTTCTTCAGCCCTTGTTCCACGTCGCCTTGCGGTTGCCAGCGGCCACGGTCCCAGATCAGGACATTGCCGGCGCCGTATTCGCCTGCAGGGATTTCGCCGCTGAACGTGCGGTACTCGAAGGGGTGATCCTCAACCTCGACCGCGAGACGCTTTTCGCTCGGGTTGAGCGACGGGCCCTTGGGCACCGCCCAGCTCTTGAGCACACCATTCCACTCGAGACGGAAATCGTAATGCAGGTGACGCGCGTGGTGCCGCTGGATCACGAACTCGAGCTGCTTGCCAGACGGTCGCAACTCGCCACTTGGCTCGGAGGTGCGCTCGAAATCACGCTTGTCGCGATAGCGCTGCAGTTGCGCAGATCGCGCGCTCGTGGCCATGCGTCTACTCCGACTCAGGCCCGGCGACGAGGCCGCGTGCCTGTGACCGCAGCGCGCGTGCGGGACGCTGCTGCTGCAGTGCGTTTTTTCGGGGGCGCCGAAGCGGAGCCCTTGCCGCCGCGCTGCGCAAGGCTGCGCTTCAGCAGTTCGCCCAAATCGACGACTTCAGCGGTGCGACGCTCGGCAGGCGCTGTCGTGGCCGGTGTGAGCGTCTTCGTCTTGCCGGCCTGTACCTTTGCTTCGATCTGCCGCAGCAGGTCCTCGCGATAGGTGTCGTGGTAATTCTCGGGCTGCCATTCCTGGCGCATGTCCTCGACCAGCTTGATCGCCATGCCGAACTCGCGCTGTGACACCTTCGCCTGTTCCAGCGTCGCCGTGGCGGGCGCGTACGGCTCTGGCGGCAACACCTCGTCGGCGTAGCGCAGCGTGTTGAGGACGAGCGTATTGCCCACGGGAAGCACAGCGCAGACATACTGCCGGGTGCGGATCACGATGAGCCCGATGGCGACGGTGCCCGACTTCGTGAGCGCCTCGCGCAATAACGTGTACACCTTCTCGCCGCGCTTCTCGGCAGAGAGGTAATAGGGCGTCGAGAAGTAGCCAGGCTGGATCGATTCCGGCGTGACGAACCCCTGGATGTCGATCGTCTGCGTTGCCTCGACGTTCGCCTGCTTGAAGTCTTCGTCGCTCATCACGACGTACTCGTCTTTTTCGTACTGGTAACCCTTGACGATGTCACCCCACTCGACCGGCTTGCCTGTGCCCTTGTTGATGCGCTGGTAGCCGACGGGCGCGAAATCGTTCTTGTCGAGCATGTCGAAATCGAGCGAAGCCGAACGGCTCGCCGCGTGCAGCGACACGGGTATGTGAATCAGGCTGAAGCTGAGGGCTTCCTTCCAGATCACACGTGGCATTGCGGCCTCCCGGGTCGCTGACGCGACAACTCCGTCACTGCGCTTTGGCGTTACTTGGCGCTGATCGAACCCTGCAGCATCTCGAGGTGATGCTCGAGACCGGGCAGAGTGTCTTTGGCGAACTGACGCAGCTCCGGGTCGGAGCCAGTCGAGGCCTGCGCGCGGTACAGCGAAATGGTTTCGCGGTGATGGCGAATTTCCTGCTCGAGGTAGTTATCGTCGAACGCCGCACCCGTGTCGAGGCGCGACTGGTCGCTTTCGGCCGTGTCGGACGCGGCCGGCACGTCCCAGCCCTTGCTGCTCGCCAGCTGCTCCAGCTTCTGGTTCGTGCGCGTGTGGTCCTCGAGCATCATCGAGGCCGCATTGCGGACTTCGACCCGCTGTGCGCTGCGCATGGCGACCTGCGCGTTCTGTATTTCCTCACGGCCACCTGCCATCGCCTTCTGCAGGAAGGTAGCGTCCGTGCCCTGCAGGTTTGCGGTGCCTGACGCGCTTGAGGTCGAACCCGTCGTCGTGTCCGATGTCACCTGGTCGCTCATCGTCGAGGAATTGCCCGTCGTCCCCATCGTACGATCTTCAGTCGTCGTGGATCCCGATGTGGATGTGCCCGTGCCGACCGTGGGGTAGGTGGCCTGCGTCCACGCAAGGGGCGCTGCAGCGATGGCGGCCGTGCCGGCCAGCAAGATGATCAATTTTCGGTTATGCATAAATCGTTCTCCATGTCCTTGGGTTGCGTCGTGCAGTAAAACCGACGGGACAATCTGTGCCACGCCGAATCGACGCACAGTGATACCGCGATCGCCCCGGCCGGTGACACTCGCCATAGACCCATTACTACGTCAGCGCATGCGCGCAATGGGCTGCAACGCAGCGCGCTGTTCGCCCTGCAACGGCGCTGCGGGCAGCGACTGTAGTCCGGAACGGACAGCACTCCGTTGCGTACTCCCGGCTGTATTACCTGACGAGAGCTCTTCGGTGCGCGCCTCCCTTGGGAGTGGCGCGCTCCCAGGTCAGTCCTCGTCCACAGCGGGTCGGGCGGCCATGCCGCCGCGAGACTGATCCGCCTCGCCATCGTCGGCGTCTTCGTCGTCGATCTCGTCGGAATCCGACACTGACCTGGCTGCCGCATCGCCCCCTGCAGCCATCGCGGCTTGCAGCTCGGACTCGAGCTCTGTCTTGCGCGCCAGCAATTCCTGGCCCAGTGCCTCGAGGTCGAGTTCAGAGCGCTTGACGCGCGGGAACATCTGCCGCTGCTCCTCGTTGACGTGATGGTTCACATAGTCATTCATGACCTTGATCATTGCGGAAAGCTGCGTCTCGTCGATTTCGCCTTCCTGCACTCGCTCGATCAGGTTCCTGACGGTATCGTGTTCGATCTCCGCCTCGAGCATGAGGTCTTCTGCTGCCAGCGCCTCGCGGACCTGCGGATAAAAGATCTCCTCCTCGATAGTCGCATGCACCGTGAGGGCCTGGCATATTTCTGCTGCCAACACGAACTTGCGGTCCTCGTCGGCTTTCTCGAACTCGTCGAACATGAGCCGCACGGTTTCGTGATCCTGCTTCAGTAGCGTGATCGCGTCCGTGCCGCTCTTTTCCGGCTTCTTGCGTGGCATAACGTCGTCATCCTTCTGGTGTATTCGCCCCGGCGCGTCGGCACCGAGCGTCTCGATGCCGCGGACCGTGGGCAGTCCGTTGATTACTGGGGCGAGGACGACCGCTTCGAAGCTCCGACGCCCGGGCCGCCTATATCTGTGCGATCGCCACCGACGGTGTCCTCAACCTACGGCTGCAACGTGCCCGAGTTGGCGGCGATAGAGATGCAGCTTGTTGTACAGCGTCTTGACGCTGCAGCCGAGCGCGCTCGCTGCGCGGCGCTTGTCCCCGCCGAAATGTTCCAGCGTTGCGACGATGAAAGCACGTTCGACATCGAACAGGGACGAGCCGATCGGCAGCGTGATGGAGAGGCCGTCATCGGATCGATGCCAGACGCCTTGTCCGTTGGTGCGGGCAGGGGCCGCACCGAAATCATGGTCTACGTCCAGCACCTCGTCGCATAGCACGAAGGCTCGTTCGACTGCATTGCGCAACTGACGCACATTGCCAGGCCAGTCATGGCGGCCAAGCAGGTCGCGCATTGCAGGCGAGAATTGCTTTGCGCTATCGTGCCGGCGATTCAACTCGGTGAGAAAGAAGTCTGCCAACACCGTGATGTCGCCCTCGCGTTCGCGCAATGGCGGCAGCCTGATCAGCACCACCGCGAGCCGGTAATAGATGTCTTCCCGCAAATGTCCCGCAGCGACCGCTTCCACCGGGACTCGATTGGTCGCCGCGAGCACCCGGACGTCCACGGGGATCTCGGATTCACCGCCAACCCGACGTACGCGCCTGGTCTCGAGCACGCGGAGCAGGCGCGCCTGCATCTCGAGCGGCATCTCGGTGAACTCGTCCAGCAGGAGCGTGCCGCCATTCGCGCGTTCGAAGACACCTGCGTGCGTGCGCGACGCGCCAGTGAAGCGGCCCTGCTCGTGTCCGAACAGCTCGGCCTCGATCGACGAAGCGGGTATCGCTCCACAAATAATCGCGACGAAGGGGCCCTCGGCGCGGGGACTGCCCGCGTGCAGCGATTCGGCGACCAGCTCCTTGCCGCACCCGCTCTCTCCGCAGATCAAGACCGCCGAGTCAGTCGGCGCCACGCGCACGATCGTGCGGCGCACGGCATCCATGGTGGCGCTCTGGCCTATCAATCGTCGATGGGCTTGCACTGCGGCGTTCACGGGCACACTTCCTTGGTTGGCACCGGCGCGGGCCCGGGTCCGTGCGGTCGCGGATGTTCATCGGGACGCTCAGTCGGCAGCGTGTGCGGCAGTTCAGCATGTGTACGATAGAAATCGGCTTCCATGGCGCGTGGATTCCGGTGAGGGGGAAAGTGCGGCTGCGTGTGCCGGGGATACCTGAGCATGTGGCAGGTGCGACGAGGTGTCGTTCGGCCGAGTCCCAGCAAACTGTGGGACCCTGCCGACTTCGCTGCGGTAGGCTAAGATGGCCGCATGGCGCAAGGCACATGCATAGGCGTGCTGGTGGCGGAGGACAATGGTGACCTCTGCGCTGCCGTTTGCGAGCTGATAGCGGGGGAATCCGACATGCAGGTATCCGGAAGCGTCCAGCGCACCGAGGAACTGCTCCGCATCGTTCACACGACGACTGCCGACGTCCTCGTGCTCGATCTTGATCTCGCCGGGCAATCCAGTCTGCCCGCGCTGCAGGCCCTGCGTACTGCTCAACCTCGGGTCGCCGTCGTCGTGTACAGCGGCCATGATCGCAGTCTGCTGGGACACGTCTTTGCGCAGATGCCGCAATGCGAATACGTCACCAAGAACGGCGACCCGACGGAACTGCTGGCCGCAATCCGGCGCGTCGCACAAACGAAAGCGGGCGCCGGAGACTGATCCGGCGCCCGCATTGCGATGAACGCTCAGCTGTTAGCCGCGTGACGTTGAGCGGCGGATCAGGTTGACGATCACTAGCAGGATGATGGCCCCGGCCAGCGACACACCCAGCGACGCCAGATTGAAGGTGCCATCGTTGATGGTGCCTACGCCCACCATCGGCGAAATGAGCCAGCCGCCAATCAATGCACCAACGATACCGACAATCACGTTCAGCAGAACACCCTGCCGTGCATCGGTACCGACGACCAGCGAGGCAATCCACCCGATGACGCCGCCGACTACCAACCAGATCAGAATATTCATTCGTTCCTCCTTTAACCGAGCGCGTGTTTCCGGCATGCAGGTTCGCTCGGCCCTCCCACCAACGATGTCGGACGCTGGCCGAATCAGACGTCAGTGTGCGCGCCGCTTTAGGAATTTTGCTGAAACGCATCGCACCGTAGGACAGGTCCGTCCGTGAATGCACCGGATGTCTGGAGTTGCCGTTGTGCTGCGTGAGTCATGGTCTCGGCCGGCGCACTGCGGCGCTGCGAACTAAATGGAGTTGAAGACAATGGCTACAAAGACAGTGCTTATCGCTGCCGCGGTCCTGGGCCTCGCGCTCGG
>JANNGT010000050.1:0-16364 GCA_031404015.1 Gammaproteobacteria bacterium
CAACTGGCGCGTGCCGGCATGCACGTGGTGGTCGCAGACGTCGCGGCGTCGGGCGAAGCGGTCGCGGCCCGCATACGCGCCGAGGGACTGCACGCGGTTTATCGCCGGCTCGACGTCGCCAGCGAAGCGTCGTGGCAGGAACTGCGCGCGGGGGTGCTCGCCGACCACGGCGCGCCCGCCGTGCTGATAAACAATGCCGGCGTCGACGTCGTCAAGGATTCTTTCGCGACCACGCCCGACGATTGGGACCGAATTTTTTCAATCAACATGAAGGGAATGTACCTCGGGTGCCGTGCGCTCGGTCGCGACCTCCACGACGAAGCCGTGCGGACGGGACGCCTGTCGTCGGTCGTCAACATGTCCTCGATCTGCGGCCTGATCGGCGTTGCATTCCAGACCGCCTACTGCGCGTCGAAGGGCGCCGTGCGTCTGTACTCGAAGGCGCTCGCACTCGAGTACGCCGCACTCGGACTGAGGGTGCGCGTGAACTCGATCTGCCCCGGAACGGTAGACACGGCGTTCTCGGCGCAATGCCTGAAGGAACTCGGCGAGGTAGGCTTTGCCGCGTCGCCAGAGGAGGCGCGTGCCGCCATTGCCAGGGCGCACCCGATCGGGCACATGGCCGATCCGGACGAGATTGCCGACGCGATCGTGTTCCTTAGTTCCGACGCGTCCCGCTTCATGACCGGCTCCGAGCTGGTGGTGGACGGTGGTTACACCGCGCAATAGCGCAGTGCTGTTCAATGATTCAGGGCTGCATCAATCGGTGCGCGAAGCAGCGAGGTGTTGTTCGAACCACGCCAGCGTCTCTTTCTCGACCTGGAACCGCGGCAGGTTGCCGTGGCCGGCCTCGAACAGCACGCGCTTCTTCTGGTCTGCTTGAGTGCCCAGCAGATCGAACAGGCGTTGTTGCGCGTCGGGCGTGGAATCGATATCCCAGCGGCCATTCAGCATCAACACGGGCTGCGTCACGCGCGGCACATAGTTGTACGGCTGTTCGCTGGCAGGCAAACCACCGCGCAGACCCGAACCGCCGCTGTAAAGCACGGCCGCACCGATCCGCTTTTCGACAGCGAGCAGCGGCAACATCGTATCCGCCCCGAAGCTGATGCCAAACCAGCCGAGCCTGCGGGCGTCGATGTCGTCGCGCGTCTCCAGGTAATCGATCGTCCGCCCGAGCTCTTCGCGCCAATGACGCTGTCGCAACCGGACGCGCTCGACGTAGCTCATCGACTGCCTGCGCTCGGCCGACCACTGGCGCTCGTAGGCGCCCTCGAAAGCCACCACGGCCAGCGCCCAGCCCGACTTCAGCAGGAAATCGAACGGAATGCCGCCCGCGGCGGGATTGAACTCCGCGGTCTTGACCGGAGCAACGAACTCGCCCGAATGCGGCATATAGAAAATGACGCCAGCCGGCTCGCGGCTGCCTTGCGGCAGGAATAGTTGTAGCGCGAACGAAGCATTGTCATAGCCGGTCGGCAGCGTGACACGCTCGACCGTCCAAGGTGATTTCGACGGAGCGGTTGTCACGTCGCGCGGCACGATCGACATGGCCCGATAGTCGAGCTGCTGCGTGAGAATCGAATACGCGGCATCGCCGACCGGCTTCATGGCCGCATAGTCGACAGCCTGCGCAACGACTGGCCGACGCAGGTCGGCGGTCGCGGGCCCGGCCTGCGCCGGCTGCATGCAGCGGAATCCTGTAGCGGCTGAACGGTCGGTCGGCGGTGCCTCGTCGGGCTGCAGGTACAGGTAGCGCGGCTCGTCGAAGGAGCCGCCCGCGACCCAGCGGCCAAGAGACCCTTGCGTCCACAACCACTCGCGCGCATTGCCGGCCATGTCGTAGGTGCCGTGCGGCCCGATGCTGCCGAACCGACCGACGGGCGCGAGTTCCCGACCAGCGAAGTTGCTGCCGTGCACGATCGCCGATGAGACCGACTCCCAATACTCAACGATCGATCCGGCGGCGCGGTACCAGTGATAGGCCGTCGGCAACTCCTTGCCGTGAAAGCGACAATACGCCACCGCCTCGTACCAACTGACTCCGGTCACGGGGTGATCGGCAGCGTCATCCGGATAGCTGCCTGCGCGCCACGTCGACGGTCCGGGACGTCCGCCTTGATCGACCAGGGCGGAAACAGCGGTCTGCCACTCCCCCCCATCGCCAAATGGCAGGTCCCGCCAATGGCCTGCCTCGGTGTATCCGCCGGCATCGACGAACTGCTTGAAGTCCCGGTTGCGGACCTCGAAGCGATCGATGAAGAATGCCGGAATCTCGACGAAATCGTCACCAAAACCGGGGATCAAGGCTGGCATCGCGGGCACCAGTACCATGCCGTCCGGCGACGTCGCCGCGTCGGCCAGTGGAATCGTCAGGTCGACGCCCTGCACGAGCAGGCGAATGTCTGCCTCGGGGGAATTGCCGAGTTGCAGCCCCGGATTTCGCAGCGCCAGCAGCGCGGTGTCGTGACCTTCCTTCTCGATGCGCCAGAGTCCGACACCGAGCGGCACAGCGAGGTCCTGCAGTGGCGTCTGGCCGATAAACCGCCATTCCTTCTCCCCAGCGGCATAGGGGCGGTAGAACACCTTCGCGTTTTCGGGCGCGGTGTTGAGTGTGACCTTCGCTGAAAACGACGGCTCCAGCTCGCGCAACACCGGGTCGCGCGGCGTGACGCGTTCGATCTCGCGGGCAACATCGAAGGCGGCCGCGTAGTCGTCGGCGGCAATCAGCGCTTGCAAGCGCGGCAGCGCTTCCTCACGCGCCCAACGCTCCTGGCCGCGCTGCTGCAGTGCCGAGGAGAGTAGCGCCGCCATCCCGATCAGTGCCGCCACCACCGCGAGGCCGGCAACCCAGAGCGGGCGGATCCTCAGCCGCCCGGACGACTCGTGCGCTCTTGCGTCGGCGCACGGTCGCAAAGCCGCGGCAAAACCAGCTGCATCGGGAAATCGTTCGCCTGGATCCGGTCGCAGCGCCTTCGTGACGACGTCGTGCAGGGCGCCATGCAGGCGTGGAGTGTCGCGATTTGCCGGCAACGCGGTCTGGGCGGGGCGCGCGCCCGTCAACAGCTCGTGCAACAACACACCCAACGAGTAGATGTCGGTGCGCGCGTCGATGGCTTCGCCGTGCAGCAATTCGGGGCTCGCGTACTCGGGCGTCAGGGCGAGCCCGTAGGCACGCGTCAACAATGCCGAGCCCGTTTCCGCCTCCGGTTGCAGCAACCGGGCAATGCCGAAGTCCAGCAGCCGGATATCGCCTTCCCCGGTCACGAAGATGTTCGAGGGCTTCAGGTCTCGATGGATCACCTGCCGTCCGTGCGCATAGGCCACCACGTCGAGCACCTGCAGGAACAGCTCGATGCGCGCTTTTCGGTCGAGCCCACGCGCGTCGCACCACGCAACCAGCGGCTCGCCCTGCACGTACTCCATGGCGATGTAGGGCACCCCGCTCGCGTCCACGCCAGCGTCGTACAAACGTGCGATCCCGGGGTACTCCAGCGTAGCGAGGATGTTTCGTTCGAGCGCGAAGCGCGCCGTCATCTCCACGGGCCGGTTCTGCAGGCGCGGAATCTTCAGCGCCACCTGCCGCTCGAACGCGCCGTCGGTGCGGCAGGCGAGCCAGACGTCCGCCATGCCGCCGGACCCGAGCGGCCGCAACAGTTCGTAGGCGCCGAGTCGCTCCCCGGGATGGCGGCCGGACACTGCGGCGTCACCCACATCGCCAACGTCGATCCGCGGCGGGCGGTCAAGCAGCCCGTCCGCTTCGATCTCCACGCCAAGCAAATCAGCGCGCAGCGTTCGCACTAACGCCTGATCGTCGCCCGATAACGAATCGAGCCAGGCCCGCCGCTGCTCTAGAGTCAAGGGCAGCGCCTCGTCCAGCAACTTGCCGAGGCGCGTCATTTCCACGTTCGTGAGTGGCATGCAGCGCCGCCCTACTCCATCGTCGCCCGCAGCATCAGCTTGGCCTTCAGCCAGAGCCTTTGCACGGTGCGTTCGCCGACGTCCAGCGTTTCCGCGATCTCCTGCTCGCTATAGCCGCCGAAGTAGCGCATCTGCACCACCTGTGCGAGCCGCGCATCGACTTGCTCAAGGGAGTCGAGGGCCTCGTGCACACGCAGGATGTCGTCCTCGCCGGCTGGCAGCCGTTCCGCCACGTCCGTCGACAATGTCAGGCGCCGCCGTCCGTCACCACGCTTCTCGGCGGCACGCTCACGTGCACTGGAGACGATTACGGAACGCATCACCTGGGACGCAAACGCGAAAAACGCACGCCGGTCCTCTGCGCGCAATTCGCCTCCCATCACGTAACGCAGATACGACTCGTGCACGAGGCCGCGCGTGTCGAGGAGTGTATTCCGTCCGCCATCGCGCAACCGCGACCGGGCCAGACGCTCCAGCAACGGATAGGCCGCGGCGAACAAGGCCTCACGGGCGTTCTCATCGCCGGCCTGGACTTTTTGGAGCAACTGGGTGATCTCGGTCATCGCCGCCTCTGGGGCCTCGGTACCCCCCCCGAATCCTAGCAGCGTGGGCTATTTTTTCAGCTTGATGTCGGGTTTCACCACCCGATTGCGTCCAACCAGATGAAGGCAAGGACTCTAACAACAGCAACAGGAGCGAAAACATCATGACCAGGACCGTGTTCACGGCAGCACTCATCGGATTCGTGTTGGCGGGTTCCAGCGTTCCAAGGGCAGAAGCCGCCGGGCCAGCAGGGGCCAAGTCGCGCGGGCCCGTGGTGACCACCTACGCCACGGGCCTGACCAACCCGCGTGGCCTTGTCTTCGGCCCGGACGGCCACCTCTACGTGGCCGAAGCGGGCACGGGGGGCGAACAAAAACCGGCTGACATCGATCCACGCTGCCCGGTCGACGTCAACATTTACAGCCCTTACCAGGCTGGCTACAGCGGTCGCGTGACGCGAGTGCTGGCCAACGGCACGACGCAGACGGTGGCCGCGAACCTGCCGAGCATGAGCGACAACGCTGGCGGGGGTTATGGGCCTACCGACGTCGCCTTCATCGGGGACCAACTGTATGTCCTGATCGAAATGGGCGGATGCTCGCATGCGCTGCCCGACGACCTGCCCGCAATCCTGCGGGTCAACCGGGACGGGTCGACGACCAACGTCGCCAAC
Organism: Gammaproteobacteria bacterium; assembly: GCA_031404015.1. Taxonomy (GTDB): domain Bacteria; phylum Pseudomonadota; class Gammaproteobacteria; order Steroidobacterales; family Steroidobacteraceae; genus RPQJ01. The sequence continues at coordinate 5,138 of JANNGT010000050.1, forward strand.
CTCAACGCCTGGCACGCCGCGAACCCGCCGAACTTCATCAAGGACATCGACCCGACGACCACCGACCAGGAACCGGGCGGCGTGTTCCATTCGATGATCGCGCATGGCAAGTACCTGTACGTGGTCGAGACCAACCGCGGCTTCCTGCTGCGTGTCAATCCGTTGAGCGGCGTTGTCGAGAAGCTGTATGACATGTCGGTCGACAACCAGGAGCACAACCCGATCGTGATGGCGCGACGCGGCAATGAATTCCACGTCGGCACGTTCGGCGAGGACGGGGGGCCAGCCGAGCTCGCCGTGTTTGACAAGCACTTCGCCGGCTACTCGTTGCCATTCCAATCTACCAATCCGATCGTCGGCCTGGCGTGGCGCGGCAAGAAGCTCTTCGGCGTCGAGATCTTCCCCTTGGACGCTGCATGGTCACCGGAAAGCGCCAACCTCGTCGCGTTCGATCCCAAGACCGGCGCGCGGACGGAGGTACTGACCGGCTTCGCCAGCTTCCCGAATGGACTGGTGGTCGGTCCCGACGGCGCGTTGTACACGTCGAACCAGGGGATTTCGTTCAGCCCCGATGGTGGCGACGGCAGCATCCTGCGCATCGTTCCGTAAAATGACATGGCGCCGGGCGTCAGGAAGATCCTGACGACCGGCGCGCGACGAAGAAATCCCGCAACAGCGTGGCGCATTCGTCGCCAAGTACGCCGCCCTCGACCGTGAGTCGGTGGTTGAGCGCGGCGTTCTGCACGACGTTGAACACGCTGCCGCACGCGCCCGCGCGTGGATCGGGCGCGCCGTACACCAGCCGCTGCACACGCGCGTGCACCATCGCGCCGGCGCACATCGCGCAGGGTTCAAGCGTGACGTAAAGCGTCGTGCCGACGAGGCGGTAGCTGTCGCTGACTGCCGCGGCGGCGCGCAAAGCAACCATCTCCGCATGCGCCGTCGGATCTCGCGTCGAGATAGGTCGGTTGAAGCCTTCGGCGAGTACGATGCCTGCACGCACGATGAGCGCGCCGACCGGCACCTCCCCCGCGGCTTCCGCCGCTCGTGCCAGCTCGATCGCGCGCTGCATGAAAGTCTGGTCCGAACTGTCCATCGGTTACAGCGATACCCCGGCAATCTGAATGTATGCGTGCCCGTGCTCATGTACACGGGTCAGTTCGCTAACCATGATGGCATGCCACTCGCCGGCTGGCACGCCGGTGCTGGTCGTGTGCAATCATGCGCAGGCCCCTCACCGAGCCGGAGTCCAGCGTCATGACATTGATTCGCCGCCGCTCCTTCCTGCTCGCGCTGCTGCTGACGACGCTGTTCGGCTGCGCACCCACGTTGCAGACGAGCCCACCCGCACGGTCCTTGGGTGCCGTCGCCATGCCCGACTCTTACAGCGCGAACGTCGCGAGCGAGGTGCTGGCTCGCGGTGGCAACGCAGTCGACGCAGCGGTGGCCAGTGCCTTTGCACTCGCCGTCACGTACCCGGAAGCCGGCAACCTCGGCGGCGGCGGTTTCATGCTGACTTACGTTGCTGGCAGGGGTGACTTTCTCGACTACCGCGAGACGGCGCCGGCTGCCGCGACTCGAGACATGTACCTCGACGCCAGGGGCAATATCATTGGCGACGAAAGCCTGACGGGCGTCAAAGCCTCAGGCGTTCCCGGCACCGTGGCAGGGCTTTGGGCGGCGCACCAGCGTTACGGACGCAAGCCATGGAAGGAGCTCGTGGCGCCTGCGATCCGACTGGCCGAACAAGGCTTCGTCGTGCATCCGCAGCTCGAGGCCTGCATGCGCGCGGAGAACGACGATCGCCTGCATCGTGTGCCGGGCTTCATGCAGCACTTTGGCGCCATGCGCGCGGGCGAGACGTTCCGCCAGCCCGAGCTCGCGGCCACGTTGCGCCGGATTGCAGACCAAGGCCAGGACGGCTTCTACCGTGGCGACACGGCGCGCCTGCTCGTCGCAGAGATGCGCCGCGGCAACGGCATCATCACCGCTGCAGACCTGGAGCAATACCAGGTGGCATGGCGCGAGCCGCTGCAGGGCCGGTGGCGGGGATTTCAGGTGCTCTCCGCGCCGCCGCCGAGTTCGGGCGGGTTCGCGATCATCCAGTTGCTCACGATGATGGATGCGCGCGCAGCCGACTTCGCCGGTGTCGCGCACAACTCGCCGCAGTACATCCATTTGGTCGCCGAAATGGCGAAGCGCGTGTTCGCGGACCGCGCCGAATACCTGGGCGACCCGGCGTTCGTCAACGTGCCGATCGGACGGCTGCTGGACGACGCCTACATTGCCGCACGCGCGGTACAGGTAAATCCCAAATCCATCTCACCCGTCGAGGCCGTGCCGCCAGGCCTCGAGCCGCACCAGACGACACATTTTTCCATCGTCGACCGCGACGGCAATGCCGTCTCGAACACGTACACGCTGAACACGGACTTCGGCAGCGGGGTTGTGGTGACGGGGGCCGGCTTCCTGCTCAACAACGAGATGGACGACTTCAGCATCAAGCCGGGCGTGCCGAACTTCTATGGCGTCGTTGGCTCGACGGCGAACGAGGTGCATCCCGGTAAACGCATGCTCTCGTCGATGTCACCGACCATTCTGCTGCGCCACGACGAAGTGGCGCTCGTGCTTGGCTCGCCCGGTGGTTCGACGATCATCAGCTCGGTCTTCCAGACGATCGTCAACATCCTGCATTTCAATCTCACGCCCGAGCAGGCTGTCGAGGCTCCGCGATTTCACCATCAGCTGCTGCCAGCGAATGAGATCACCTTCAGCCCTGGCTTTCCCCTGTCTGCGGAGACGCAACAGGCACTGCGCGGACGCGGCTATGACCCGAAGCCGCATCCCTGGGAGATGGGCGACGTGCAGGTGATCTATCGCAATGACGGGGACTGGCAGCCTGCGTCCGATCCGCGCGGACGCGGCGTGTCGCGCGTAGTTCAGTGAAGCACTAGTACTGGGCCATAATGCCCGGCGCGCCAGAATGGCGGCTTTATGGGGTTTCCAACGGCATGGATCGACTTCGCGCCATCGTGTATTTCACCGTGCTGCTGGTGATCAGTGGCTGGCTGCTCAACGTCGGCGAGGACATCTTCGTCCCGGCGGTGCTGGGCGCGGTGATCGTCTACATCGTCGTCGGTATAGCCCAGACGCTGGGTCGGCTGCCTGTCATCGGCCGCGTCCTGCCAGTGCAGTTGCGTTACCTGTTCTCGATCATCGTGATCGGCATCGCGCTCACCTTGCTGGCTTACCTGGTGATGTCGAACAAGGAGCGCGCGCTGGCGCTGGCGCCGGAGTACCAGCAGTCGCTGCTGGCATCGATCCAGCGCATGGCGGTGTACTTCGGCGTCGAGACCGAGCCCACTTGGGCCACGTTGCGCGAAGAACTGGTTGGACGAATCAACCTGCAGCGCCTGTTCGGCTCACTCCTGTCATCGACAGGCTCGATCCTGATGAGCTTCGTGGTCGCCCTCATGTATGCGGTTTTCCTGCTGGCGGAGCGGAGCGTTTTCGAAGGCAAGTTGTCGAATCTCTCCGACGATCCGCGGCAGGTCGCCCGCATCCGCGCGGTTATCGGCACGATCAATCAGCGCATCGGCTCGTACCTCGCGCTGAAGACGTTGTTGAGCGTGCTGCTCGCGCTGATCAGTTATGCGGTGATGCGGCTGTACGACCTGGAGTTCGCCGCGCTGTGGGCGGTGCTGATCGCGTTGCTGAATTTCGTGCCCTACGTCGGCTCGGTACTGGGTGTGGTGTTGCCGGCGCTGATGGCGGTGGTGCAGTTCCCGGATCCGGGCATGGTGCTGCAGATGCTGCTGGTGCTGAGCGCCGTGCAGTTCGGCATCGGCAACTTCCTCGACCCCTACGTGATGGCGAGTTCGCTGAACTTGAGCCCCTTTGCCATCCTGATCAGCCTCGCAATCTGGTCGGAGCTCTGGGGCATTCCAGGGGCCTTTCTGGCGGTGCCGATCACCGCCATCCTCACCATCGTGTTGTCTGAGTTCCCGGGCACGCGACCGTTGGCCGTCCTGCTGTCGAAGCGCGGGCAGGTCTGACCGCGGTGCGATGATCGCATCGACACGAAGGACCGCAGAATCCAAATGTTCGCTATCTGCGAACCGACGCAGGGAAGTAAAGCAACTACGTGGGAGTCTGCAATGATGTTACGGGCATTTTTAGGTTTGATTGTTGCGTTTCTGGCGGGGGCGGCGTCGGCCGCGACGGTGTTTACAGGCGACACGATTCAAGGGTCACCCGTCATCAGTGAGCTCGACGTAGCTGATCTGGCGCCCGGCAAGGTGCACCGCTTCATGTTCCGCGGTGCCGAAACCAGCATCGGCCAGTACTGGTACGTGCCGGTGATGGTTGTCAAAGGTGCCAACCCGGGCAAACGCGTACTGTTGGTCGCCGGCGTGCACGGCGATGAACTCAACCCGATCGCAGCAGTCCAGCAGACGATGACGTCGCTCGATCCGGCCAGGATGAGCGGCACGGTCATCGGCATCATGGGTGCCAGCACGCCGGCCCTGCAGGGCATCACGCGCACGTGGATGATCAACGATCTGGGCGGCGCGCAGATCAATCCCAACCGTACCTGGCCGGGCCGTGAGAATGGCAACACCGTCGAACGCCATTCGTGGCTGATCACGAACAAGCTGATCAAGGGCAATGTCGATGCCGCAGTCGATCACCACACTGGTGGCACGGGCACCGATTTTGCCAAGTTCATTTTTGTCTATGCCGACAGTCCGGAGTCGGTGGCGCTCGCCAAGCTGTTCCCAACCGACCAGATCATGCTCGATCCGGGGTACCCGGGCACGATGGAATACTCGCTCGTCAAGGCGGGGATTCCGGCGATGACGACCGAACTCGGCGGCGCGCGCGGCTTCTCACCGGAACTGATCAAGATGGGGACCGACGGCAATTCCAACGTGCTGGTGCACTATGGCATCGTCGAGGCTCCAATGGCGCGCACGGCGACCGATACCGGCGCGTTTATCGGCGACGACCTCGAATCGACGAGGGCTGTTACCGGCGGCTTCGTGACCGTCCTGGTCAAGCTGAACGAAGCCGTGACCAAAGGGCAGAAGCTTGCCGTGCAGCGCAACAGCTTTGGCGATGTGGTGCACGAGTACCTGTCGACCGCTGATGGCAGGGTCGCCATTATCGGCACCGATTCTGCGACCGAGCGTGGTGGCACAATCGTGACCTTGCTGGTCAAGCGCGGCAGCTGTGCCAACGACGCTTGCGACTATGGCGGTATCGAGCCGTAAGCCGCAGCACCACTGACCAAGGCGCTCACTGAGCCGGTGGCGGACGTCCGTAAGGACGGTCCGCTACCGCACTACTGCTGCGCCACCCTGGCGCCCCAGCCATCGAGCTGACGCCCCACCGGCATTTCGCGCACACGAACTCCGGTCGCCGCGAAAATCGCATTTGCGATCGCCGCACCGGCCGGCGGCACGCCTGGCTCGCCGATGCCGCCGGGTGAGCCTTCGCTCTCGATGACGTGCACGTCCACGACGTGGGGCGACGCCTGCATGCGCGTGACGTGGTAGTCGCTGTAGTTCGACTGTTCCACTCTGCCCTCGGCAAAGGTGATGCCGCTGTGGAGCGTGTTGCTCATCGCCATGACGAGCGCGCCCTCCATTTGTGCTCGCGCGCGGTCGGGATTCGCGACGAAACCCGCGTCGACCGCAACGGTCGCCCGCGGCACGTGCACGGTACCGTCTGGACGCACCTCGACCTCGACCACCATCGCCACGTACGCAAGGAAGCTGCGATGCACGGCGATGCCGCGTCCGCGGCCACGGGGTAGCGGCGTGCCCCAGTCGCTGCGCTGCCGCACCGATTCGACCACGCGACGCGCGCGAGCGGTGTCGAGCAGGTGGTCGGCCCACGGCACGCCGTAATAGGTGTCGCCTGCGCCGACGAGGCCGGCCTTGGACAGGTCCACCTTGCGGTCCGGGCCGATGAGATCGAGCAGGAAAGCCGCTGGATCCTTGCCGGCCGCTTGCGCGAGCTCGTCGACGAACGAGCCGATCGCAAAGCCGTGATGAATCGCGTTGACGCTGCGGTACCAGCCGATCCGCGCGTGCGCGACGGCGGGGCAGACTTCGACGCTCATGTTCGGCACGTCCCAGGGAATGTCGCTGGCGCCGTTGGTCAGTTCGTCCGGCGTGGGACCAGTGACGTTCGGCGCAAAGGTCGCGCTGATCGACGGATACGCGGAGCGATGCAACCATGCGGTCACCTTGCCCGTACCATCGAGCGCAGCCTCGAGTCGGTGCGCGGCGACGGCGTGGTAGTAAGAGTTACGCAGGTCGTCCTCGCGGCTCCATTGCACGCGCACCGGGACACCGGTCTCGCGAGCCAGGAAGGCCGCCTCGCAGATAAAGTCGGGCTTGGATTTGCGGCCGAAGCCGCCGCCCAGCAGCGTGACGTTCACCGTGACGTTGGCTGCGTCGACATTGAGGTACTTGGCGATCGTGTTGCGGGCGTCATTCGGGGACTGCGTCGGAGCCCAGGCTTCGACCTTGCCGTCCTTGACGCGCGCCATGGCCGCCAGCGGCTCCATCTGCGCATGCGAAAGGTACGGGATGTGGTACTCGGCGCTGACTTTTCTTTTCGCCGCAGCCAGCGCCGCCGTGACGTCGCCGTTAGTACGCCCCGGCGCCCCTGGCGCGCGGACGCTTGCCTCGAGCGTCGCCCGGTATGACTTCGAGTCGTGTGCAACGTTCGGTCCCGCATCCCAGGTGATCTTGAGCGCATCACGCCCACGCAACGCGGCCCAGGTGTTCTTCGCGATCACAGCGACACCGCCGAGCGGCAAGAAAGCGCCGGGGATCGGCGTCTCCGGTATGCGCACGATGCGTTCGACACCGGGCACTTTCCGTGCCTCGCTGTCGTCGACAGTCACGGCCTTGCCGCCCCAGACCGGCGGCCGTGCAATGACCGCCACCCTCATGCCGGGCAACGTGACGTCGGCGCCGTAGACCGCCGTGCCAGTCGTCATCGGCACCAGGTCGATCGACGGCATCTTTTTGCCCTGCCACCGACGCTCTTCGGGGCGTTTGATGCGTACGTTCTCGGGCGCGGGCAACGCAACCGTGCGGGCAGACGCAACGAGCTCGCCGTAGGGCTTGGTGCGGCCTGAGGGGCGGTGCACGACTTCATGCTGACGCGCGAACACTTCAGCGACGTCCACGTTCCATTGACTGGCCGCTGCGGCCTCGAGCAGCGCGCGTGTCGTTGCGCCGGCCTCGCGGTACTTGTGCAGGAAGTCGCGGATGCTCGTGGAGCCATCGGTGTTCTGCGAGCCGTACCTGGGGTCGCCCACGGCCTGCTCGACGCGACACTTCGCCCAATCGGCTTCCATTTCGTCGGCGATGATCATCGGCATCGTGGTGCGGATGCCCTGCCCCATCTCCGAGCGGTGGCAGACGATCGTGACGATGCCGTCGTCGGCGACGCGCACGTACACGTGCGGCGACCAGGGAGCAGTGGCGAGCGGCTCGGCCGCATCGAGGCGGCGCACGCCGCCCGGCCCGAAGGCGATGACGAGACCGCCCATCCCGAGGAGCTGCAGGAAGGTACGGCGTTGCAGTTCGTGCGGCCGGTCAACGCCTTCCGGCGACGCATCAATTGCGGCAGGCTGCTCAGTCGATGCCGGGGGCGCGACCGCGCGACGCACCCACGGCAGGAATTCGTTCGCGCTCATGAGCCTTTCTCCGCCGCGGCCTTGATCGCCGCGCGTATGCGTGGATACGTGCCGCAGCGGCACAGGTGACCATTCATCGCCGAGTCGATCTCCTGGTCGTTCGGTTTGGGCGTGCGCTGCAGCAGTGACGCGGCTTGCATGATCTGACCAGGCTGGCAGAAACCACACTGCGGCACGTCGATCTCACGCCAGGCGACTTGCAGCGGGTGCTCGCCCGTCGCGTGCAACCCTTCGATCGTGGTGACCGCGGCATCCTGGAGGCCGGCCATGGGCAGCTGGCAGGCGCGAGCGGGCTGCCCTCCGACGTGCACGGTACAGGTGCCGCACTGCGCGATGCCGCAGCCGTACTTCGCCCCGGTCAGCGCGAGTTCATCACGCAGGTACCAGAGGAGCGGCATAGTGGGGTCGCCGTCGAAGGTGCGACGGGTGCCGTTGACGGTCAGCGTGATCATGCGGGGCTCCGGCGCAAGGCAATAGTGCCAGGAAGCACGAGCATGGCACCGAACGGGCCTCGGTTTCAAACGGCAAACCTGGTCTCGCCGCAATCGTGGTGCAGCGCACCCGATGCCACGTTTACCTCTCCTCTCCTGTCATGTCATGCGCCGTCGCCCGGCGCAGTCGTCACTGCTGCGGCTCGGAGACGACGTCCCACTTGCCGCGAATGTCGACCGTCATGATGCACTCGGCCCGCGGATCACACTTGGCGATGTGGGGCTTGCCACCTTTGACGAAATAGAACGCGCCTGGCGGGAGTTTTGTCTCCTTGCCATCAATGACGAGGATGACCGTTCCGGCGAGGATCCAGCCACCGTGGTCGCTGGTGTGGGAGTGCAGACCGCCGGCGAAGCCTTCGGCGTACTTGAGGTAGAAGTGAGCGGGACCGGTGTCAGGATCGCCTTCGGCTGCCGCCTGATACGTTCCTGGGCGCTCGGGGTCCCCGATCCACTCGAGATCTGCGAGCGTCAGCAGGACAGCGTCGGGACCCGCCGTCGCCGTCATCATGGCTGCGACTGGCAGCGGGGTTGCCTCGCTCACGCCTGAAGGTTCGGGCTGCTTCCCGGTCGCGCACGGTGCGCCCGAACCGGTGGCTGCGTCGACGTGCTGGTGGACGCCACACGCGGCGATGAGCACAGTGATTCCAGAGACGAGGGCGGCTTTCATCAGGCCATCGACTATAGCTAACCATGCGTTCCGTGGCGAACCGCGGACAGAAACGAAATTCATCTAGGCAGGAAGGCCCTCGCGGTTTAGTCTGAAAAACGGCCTGACGATCGCCGCAATGTTCAGCGTGATGGCCGCAAGCGCGGCAACGAAATGGTGTGCACATGACTGACCACGATCTGCCGACGTACCTGACGCGCCACTATTCGCTGTCCAAGGCGCAGCTCGGAACGGCGCTCGGGGCCGAACTCCTGTCACTCTGCCAGTCCGTGACAGCGGATGGCCGGCTTGCCCCGGAAGAACTCGAGGCGCTGCAGCAATGGTTGCGTGACGCGGTCAATGCCGAGATGCCCGCGGTGAGATACCTGCGCACGTCGATCGAACGCGTGCTCGCGGATGGCAGGATCACGCCCGAGGAGTACCGCGAGGTCTACAGGGCCGTCGAAGCCATATTGCCGTTCGAAGCGCGTAAGCAGGCGCTCGCCGCAAGGGCGGAAGTCGACGCGACCGAGGCGGCCGCAGCACGGTTGGAACGCGCAGCACGGCAGATGGGAAAGCCCGTAGCCGACACGGCCATTGCGACCGTTACCTTCATGGTGGCCGGCGTGCGGCAAGAAGGCCGGTCCGAAGTCATCGAGCGGCACGCCAGGCCGAGTGACGTCATCGTGTTCGCACGCCGGCGCGACGACTGCGAGAGCGATGTCGCCATCACCGTGAGACTCTCCAACGGCTCGGAGATCGGTTATGTCCCGCATGACGACGCCCGGCAACTGGCGCCATTGCTGGACGACGGCTGCCGCTACGAAGCTCGAATCGCCGAGGTGCTGGCGACGGGACGGGGCCCGATTCCCATCGTGCAGGCGCGGGTCTTCGGCAGCGGCTCGCGGGACTCGACTCCGTGATTTCGAGAAAAACCTGCAGAGCGCCGTTGCGCGCGTGGTCTTCTCCCTCGAGCTGCCTGTCAATGCAAAGTTGCCGCAAGCGTGGCCACTCAGGGCCGAGCGGTGCGAGTTGATCACGACGCCACCGGACCCCGCGCGAAGACTGGGCCGAAGCTGCGGGTGGTGGCAACTACGTCCGCATGCTCGACGACGGCGTCGAATCCGGCAAAACCGGCGTGTTCGACCAGGAATGCCGCAAATTGACGCGGAGCGGGATCATTTTGATGCACATAATGATGTTAAACTGCATCTTATATGATGCAAATGGAGCAGACTTTGAGAACCACCGTGACCATCGACGATGAGCTCTATCAGCGTGCGCTGGAAGTTGCCGATCCCGGGACTGACAAGGCCGATCTGTTTCGGGAGGCAATGAAGGTGTTTGTTCGTGTCCAGTCAGGCAAGCGCTTGGCCGCATTGGGGGGAAAGATGCCGCGGATGAAGCCGGTTCCCCGCCGCAGGCCAGTTTAGGATTCAGTTCCGATGAACCTCGTGCTCGCAGACACCTCGGTTTGGATTTCACATTTCAGAAGGCCCAACGCAGTCCTGCAGGCTCTATTGTCTGCCGACCAGGTTCTGTGCCATCCAATGATCTTGATTGAAATCGCGTGCGGCACGCCGCCGTCACCGCGCGCACGAACTCTGAGCGATTTGCAGCAGCTGCGCTCCGCGACCGTCGCCAGCACCAAAGAAACCCTCGAGTTGATCGAGCGGGAACAACTGCAAGATTCGGGGTGCGGCGCCGTCGATCTGCTTTTGCTTGGGTCAGTGCTGCTGACTTCCGACGCCGTACTTTGGACCGTGGACAGGAATCTCGCGGCACTCGCTGCACGCTTTGAGATCTCGTTCGGCTGACCGCCCCGGATACTCCGGAGGGCCCGCGGATGAACCCGACGGGTGCGCCAGGTTGTTGCCATACTCTGCGTATTACTTCGGTCGCGGCCGCGACAAAACCGGCTGCACCGCCTGCAGCCGCCCTGCACGCAACTCGATCACGGCCTTGGCAACCGCGCGCGCTACATTGCGTGACTCTTCCTGGATCGATTCATCCTGGTCAAGCGCTGCATGACTGGTGGCATAAGGTCCGTAATAGCCGATGAACCGGTCGAGGCGCGCCTGTGCCCCGGCGTCGATGAAGCCCATCCAGTCCAGCCAATCCGAAAGCCCGCGCCGCGAACCTTCGATACCGGCGACATCACCGTGAACGATCAGCCCGTACGCCCGGCCGGCGAGATGCTGGGGGTAATTCCATCCAGCCATTTCGAGTTCCTTGGCCTTGCCGGGATTCTTGCCTCCGGTTGCCGTCGGCCGGAGCGCATTAGGTGCGCTCGCAGCGCGCCATTTTATTCATCGATTACTCCAAAATCGGCGGCCTGTATATAGGCTATTTCATATAGTCGACCGC
>JANNGT010000051.1:0-5466 GCA_031404015.1 Gammaproteobacteria bacterium
GATTTCCGTCCAGGGTACTGCGTCACGACCAGGCAACGCAGCGAGCGGCCACGTTCGTCCACCGACGCCTGAGCCCAGCGTCAATGCGACCTCGTCGAGTTGGTAACAGACACCATAGGTCCTCGCCGCATCGAGCAGCGCGATCACGCCAGGATGTCGTTCGCTCGCCGCGCGCAATGCCAGCCGCGCCAACGCGGCGTGCTCCTCAAGGACGGGCGGAATCACGTCGGCGGGGTCGGTCGCGTCCTCGAGGTAATCGGCGAGCAGCGCGTCCATGACGCCTGCCCAGCGGACCGGATCACTCTCGTGCAATGTGGCACAGAGCGCCCACTCATTCAGTTCCGTGGCCGTGAACAGCTGGTCGATTGGGGCCAGGATCGCGAGTGAGGCCCCCTTGGCATGTCGACGCGCGACGCGGGAGGGTGAGCGCTGCGCGTCTCCGCTCGCGGGCGCGTCCCAACCCAGGTGACCACGTGCGCGATCCACGCGCGCGCCCCAGCCGGAGAGCAATGCGTCGTCGATGTCGACGCCGACAGTTTCCAGTACCGCGCCGGTGCCGGCGAAAAACAAGTTTCCACCCAGCAGGCGACGCGAGTCGTCGAGCGGCAGGGCGGGGACGACTTTCAGTCTTCCAGCTCCGGGGCGAGCCACACGCCGCGCTCGTCGCGGATGAGGCCGGGCAGCAATTGCCCTGCTCCCTCTCCCGCGTGCGCGGGTTGGGGTGAGGGCTGTCCGGCGCCCTCTCCCGCGAAAGCAGGCGAGGGTTGGGCTGAGTGCTGTCCGGCTCCCTCTCCCGCACGAGCGGGAGAGGGATGGGGTGAGGGCCTGCCTTTCACCTCTCCCACTGGGGTGGGAGAGGTGTAAGGGAGGGACGGGCCGTCGGTCATGAATCCACCGATGCCGGAGCCCGATGCGTTCGACGACACGTCTCCGGCCGCAACGGCCGATGAGATCGACGCAGGTGAGGTGGCCGACTGGAATTTCGTGATCTGCTTCCACGAGCGGATCAGCGCATCGGCAAAAATGAGCAACAGGTCACCGGGCTGACCCATGTTGAGCGCACCCTCGATCGCTGCCTGCTCGTCCGGAATGATCTAGATGGCCGACGCGGGCACGCCGCGCGACTGCAGTTGCGCTGCCTGCAGTTTCGGCACCTCGTCGGGCCCACGATCACGCAGGTTGTCGTCGCGGCGGCAGATGTAATGATCGAAGCGACCAGCTACGGCATCGGCAATCGCGCGCAGGTCTTCGTCGCGCCGATCGCCAGGGCCCGCGAGCACGACGATGCGCCGCCCCGTCACGTCGAGGCGCTGCGCAAGATCCGCCATCACTGCCACTGCGTGCGCGTTGTGGCCGTAATCGAACAACACCTTGAACGGATGCTCGTTGAACACGTTCATGCGGCCCGGCGCCTGGAAGAACGTCGAGTCGAACGTGCGCAGGCCGTGGCGGATGGCATCGAGCTTGATGCCCAGTGAATACGCCATCGCCGCCGCAAACATCGCATTCTGCACGTTGTGCAACGCGCGGCCTTCGAGCGTCGCGGGAATCAGGTGCGTCCAGACCAGCGGGATATGGCTGCTGCGATCGTACAGCGTGATCATCTGCCCGTTGACGCCCGCTTCGAGCGCGCAGGCGCGACCGCCCGCGCGGATGTGCTCGCGCACCAGCACGTGCTGCGGGTTCATCGTGACGTAGCAGATGTTCTTCGCCTGCGTGTAGCCCGACATCTTGAGCACGAGCGGGTCGTCGGCGTTGAGCACCGCGCAATCCGTCGCCACCTCGACGACGACTCGCTTCACCTCGGCCAGCTGCTCGAGTGTGTCGATGCCTTTCAGCCCCAAGTGATCCGACTGCACGTTGAGCACCGCGCCCACGTTCACCTCCGAGACGCCCATGCCGGCGCGGACCAGTCCGCCGCGCGCCGTCTCGAGAATCGCGATGTCGATCTGCGGGTCGGCGAGCACCATGCGTGCAGACACCGGGCCGGTCATGTCGCCCTGCACCGTGCGGTGGCTGTCGATGTAGACGCCGTCGGTCGTCGTCAGGCCCGGTGTGTAACCCGCCATTTTGGTGATGTGCGCAAGCATGCGCACCGTGGTCGTCTTGCCGTTCGTGCCCGTGAGCGCGGCGATCGGCACGCGCGTGGGCGAGCCCGGCGGGAACAGCATGTCGATGACGGGCCCCGCAGCGTCGCGCGGCGTCCCCTCGCTCGGCGCCACGTGCATGCGGAAGCCTGGTGCTGCGTTCACCTCGCAGATGCCGCCGCCGATCTTGCGGTAACTCTCGGTGATATCGGTCGAGAGGAAATCGACGCCGCCCACGTCGAGGCCCACGGCCTGCACGGCGCGCACGGCCATCTCGCGGTTGTCGGGATGGATCACGTCCGTGACGTCCGTGGCGGTGCCGCCCGTCGACAGGTTGGCCGTCGAACGCAGGTACACGATCTCGCCCGGCGTGGGCACCGACTCGGCGGTCATGCCGACCTTCTCGAGCATGGTCTGCGCCTGGCCGTCGAGTTCCAGGCGTGTCAGGACTTTCTCGTGCCCGACGCCGCGGCGCGGATCCTGGTTGACGACCTCGATCAGCTCGAAGACGGTGCTCCTGCCGTCGCCCACGACGTGGCCCGGCGTGCGTCGCGTTGCCGCGATCAGTTGCCCGTTCACCACCAGCAAGCGGTGGTCATCGCCTTCAAGGAACGTCTCGACGATCACCGAGCGCGAATGTTCCTTGGCGAGCCGGAAGCCCTGCACGACCTCTTCTTCGGTCATAAGCTTGATCGAGATGCCGCGTCCGTGATTGCCGTTGTAGGGCTTGGTGACCACGGGAAAGCCGATGCGGCGCGCGGCCCTGGCCGCCTGCGTCTCGGACTGCACCAGCTCCTGCTGCGGCACGGGCAAGCCGAGTGTCGCGAGGATCTTGTTGGTCTCTTCCTTGTCGCTCGCGAGTTCAACGGCGATGTGCGACGTGCGGCCCGTGACCGTGGCCTGGATGCGCTGCTGGTAGCGGCCGTGGCCCAGTTGCACGAGCGACTGGTCGTTGAGCCGCAACCATGGAATGCCACGGGCTTCGGCGGCCCGCACCAGCGATGACGTGGAAGGGCCGAGCGCCCGCCGCTGTGCGAAGCGAATGAATTCGTCGCGTGCCTCGGGCCAGTTCCAGCCTTCGGGCACGCTGTCAGTGGGGCGCAGCGCTGCGGGCAGCAAAGAGCACAGCAAGCGCAAGGCGAGCTCGCCCGCGGCGATGCCTTCGTCGCGCTGCACGTATTCGTAGACCACGGTGTAGACGCCCGGCGCGCCCGCGCTGCGCGTCTTGCCGAAGGTGACGTTTTCACCCGCAATGTTCTGCAGTTCGATCGCGACGTGTTCGAGCACGTGACCGAGCCAGGTGCCGTCGTCCTCGCGCATGCGGCGGAAAAAGCCACCGGGTTCGCGGTAGGAACAGCCGTGTTCGACCAGGCCGGGCAGGGCAGCCGCGAGGCCGTCGACGAACGCGTCGCCGAGGCGACCTGTGGGCCATTGCTCGAGCTCGCCGAGGTCGAGCTCGAGACGGATGACTGGGAAATGGGCGTAAAGCGAAGGTCCGACGTAAACGGACCGATCCAGGATGCGCATTCCCGGCTTCCTCCCTGTCTGAAATATTTATTCTTTCGGAACCAGCAACGACCCGGCCAGCGCCACTCGCGTGTGCAGGTTGAACGTGGCGCCGGCGACGAGCATGTGCAGCTTGAGGCCGAGCAGGCACACCGGCTGCCCTTCGCTGACGCTGTCCATCGACGAGAACGTGACGTCGCTCGCGTCGACGATGGTCACGCCACCGCTGCCTTCGACCTCGACGGTTTCGTCAGGGCCGATGAACGCGGCCGTGTCCTCGTCGAGCCCGATGCCCACTGCGAACGGGTTGTAGGCCAGCGCCGTGAGCAGGCGACCGAGGCGGTCGCGCTGGCGGAAGTGCTGGTCGATGATGAAGCGGTTGGTGAGGCCGAGTCCGGGCGCGAGGCGCACGCTGCCCGAGATCACGGACGAGCCCTCGTCGCCAAAAGCTATCATGTGCTCGCTGAGGATGCTGGCCCCGGCACTCGTGCCGCCGACCGTGACTCCGCACGCGTTCTGCGTACGGATCAACTTGGCTACGGGCGTGCCGCCCAGCAGCGTCGAGATGCGCAGCTGGTTGCCGCCCGTAAAAAAGATGCCGGTGGCCTGCTGCAAGCGGTCGAGCCGGCCCGCTTCGTGGCAATCGCGCCGTGTGTCGAAGTCCATCGAATCGACGCGCTCCGCGCCGAGGTCACGAAACAGTCGCTCGTAGCGTGGTCCGGTTTCGCTGAGCCGGCTTGCGGTCGGGATCACGACGATGTCGGCGGCCGCGCCGCCCGAGGCGCGCACGAACCGCTCGAGGATGTGGCGGTCGTTCTCTTTGTTTTCGGCGCCGCCGATCGGGATGATCCAACCGCGTTTGGCGCCTTCCGGGACGATGCTCGGCAACGTGCTGCTCCTGGCGACTCTCGAACGTTCCGCGACGGACGGCCTGGCCGTCCCGGACGTGGATGTGCCCCCCGATGATGACTGTCTGAGCGGCTCCTGTCGCGTCCAATAGGGGCGGGGGCGTCAACTGGCGAAAAGCGAACTCGTGCATGCCCCTGGGAGAAGGGGCGCCTTTTTATGGGCGCCCCTTGCATCACTTCTTCTTCGCAGCGGCCTTCTTCTTGGCCGGCGCCTTCTTCGCAGGTGCCTTCGCGGCAACCTTCGCGGCGACGGTCGTCTTCTTCTTCGCTGCCTTCTTCTTTGCGGCCATGTTGTGTCAGGTCCTTTATGAATTGAAAAAATCAGTCAGTCGGATTAGTCGGTGCGCACCCTAACGGCGCAGCGGCCGCAGGTCAACCGTTGTCTGCGCATGCTTGCTAGACTCGCGTCGTCGCACACCGCGGAACAGTGACGTGAACAAGCTGCCGGAACTCTTCGCGAACAATCGTCGCTGGGCCGCTGCGACCGAGCAGCGGCATCCTGGCTTCTTCAGCGAACTGACCGCACAGCAGTCGCCGCGCTATCTCTGGATCGGCTGCTCGGACAGCCGCGTGCCCGCAAACGAGATCGTCGATCTCGCGCCGGGCGAGTTGTTCGTGCATCGCAACGTCGCCAATCTCGTCTTCCACAACGATTTCAGCTGCCTCTCGGTGCTGCAATACGCCATCGACGTGCTTGGCATCGAGCACGTCATCGTCTGCGGGCATTACGGCTGCGGCGGCGTCACCGCCGCGTACGAGCAGCGGCCGCTGGGGCTGGTCGACAACTGGCTGCTGCCCATTCGCGACACCGCGCGCACTTACGCAGCGCAACTCGCAAGCCTTGCCACGCACGCGGAGCGGGCGGATCGTCTCTGTGAGCTCAACGTGCTGTCGCAGGCGCGTCGCGTCTGCAGGACGACCATCGTGCAGCAGGCGTGGGAGCGCGGCCGCTCACTCACGGTGCA